>CAYWBU010000138.1:0-3883 GCA_964456565.1 uncultured Bacteriovoracaceae bacterium
AGGGCCCGGCTGCCGTTATCATCCACATTTTCAAGGCTGGCCTGCAGCTCCAGCGGTTTGCCGGCGGGCAGTTTTCCTTTAAGCTCAAAACGGTAGCCGGCATTCATGACCTTGGTCAGGTTGTAGGGCAGCTCATTAAGGGTGCTCGACATCAGCGGCATGCCCCACTGGGGGAAGAGATGCGCCGGCAGGGTCTGTCCATAGCCGGCCGGATCTCCACCGCAATATTTGATGTAATCTTTAACCAGTCCGGCGCTGCGGGCCGGGACGCTACCCCTGAGGGCCGGCCGGGGAAATGTTGCCGGTTTGCCGCCCGGATGCTGTTTGATCCCGGACAGGGCCACTCCGGCAACGGTCCTGATGACCGGCCCCTGTTCCAGTATATGCCTTGCATATCCTGTCATATTAGACCTCCTTATTAAATCAAGTCCGGTTAGCCGGTAAAATCAGGCCACGGCCTGTACATTCTCATTCGCGGCCAGTTTGCTCAGCAGGCGCTGACCGGTGGTGCGGATCTCCTTGTAGTTGTACTTGCAGCGCGGCTCGGCGCGTTCCAGAAAACGTTCCAGCACTTCGGCGCGTTCGGGATATTTGCGGGCCTGATCCAGGAGCTGCTCGGCAATGCAGACATCGGTCAGAATCCGGATCAGACGCTCGGCATGCAGCATGGCATAGGCAAAATCACGTTTGGGGTCCATCTGCTTGAAGGCCGCTCCCCACTGGGAAAGAGGCTGATCCTTGATCTCCTTAAATTTCTGGGTGGCAATCTTTGTCATCAGATACTGCACCACCCGGCCCTGCAGCACCTGCAGCCGGGCCACGCGTTTTTCCAGAGACCATTTGCTGGAACGGCTGAGCCAGAAGGCCTGGGCATTGTCGCTCAGAAAGGCCTGGGGATCCTTGATGACGCCCATCAGGGTATCCTTCATGGCCATCAGGGCCTGGATCTGGCTGGTGCCCTCATAGATGGGCAGGACCATGGCATCGCGCAGCAGTTTTTCAACGCCGTATTCACGGGTATAGCCATAGCCGCCCAGGATCTGGATGGCGCGCTGGGAGATCTCCACCGCCTTTTCGGCGGCATAATATTTCAGCAGGGGAGTGATGCGCCGGGATGCCGCCTTGTGCCCCTTGATCTGCCGCTGCAGTTCGCGCCGTTCCTCATCGGTCTGCGGCGGCAGGAACTGTTCCTTGAGAAACAGTTTCTGTCCCATTTCCTCATTGTAGGCCCCGGCTACGGCCAGGGCCCGGATGGCTTGGATATCGGTCTGGATCTCCTCCAGGTAGGCGGCGATCATTTCATGTCGGTCAATGGTCTTGCCCATGCTGGGGCGTTCGGCGGCATAATCGCGCGCAATGCGGAAGGCCGCCTCGCAGATGCCCAGCGATTCGAATCCCACGCCGCAGCGGGCATTGTTCATCAGCAGCAGCATATATTTAAAGCCCTCCCCGCGCTTGCCGATGAGCTGCGCCGGACTGTCCTCATAGCTGATGGCCACGGTGGCCGAACCGTGATGCCCCATCTTTTCCTCCACCGCGATGAAGTCGGCATAGTGGATGCGCTTGCCGTCCTTATCCTCAAAGCAGGGCACCAGGAACATGGACAGCCCGTTCAGGCCGCCGAAGGGATCGTCGGGGTCCTTGATCGCTTCCGTGCGGGCAATCACGAAATGATATTTGGCATGACCCGAGGTGATGAAGATCTTGGAGCCGGTCACAAACCAGTTGCCGTTTTCGTCCTGCCGGGCCGTGGCCTTGAGGTTGGCCATGTCGCTGCCGGCGTTCGGTTCGGTGATGTCCATACTGCCCCAGGCCTCGCCCCTGATGATCTCGTCGATCATTCCGCCAAACCGGGTTTTTTTGATGCCGTAATTTTCATAGTCAAATTCGGTCGAACCTTCCATGATGGAATAGAAGAGGGCGGCCACCGCCATCCCGCCATGGAAACCGTGATGGGCGCAGACCGAGACATCGGCGCGCGCCATGAGCTCATTGCTCAGCATAAACAGCGTGAACGGGCAGTTCATGCCGCCCAGGGCCCGCGGCAGGCACATGCCGTGCAGTTCAAGGGCCTTGATCTTTTCAAAGATCTCGTCCAGTACGGGGGGGAAACTGACGATGCCCTCCTTGAGCGTCGGATGCGACGCATCAAGTTCAAGGGCCTGCGGCGCAATCTCATTGGCTGAAAAATCGCCCAGCATGTCAAGGATGCCGCGGTAGAAATCCAAGGCATCCTCAAGGGCGGTGAAACCGTCGGGACTCTGGTAGTCAAACTCGGTCAGCGCCACCAGCGGAGACCAGTCGATATATTTCTCCATGTAAAACTGCAGATCCGGATTGTCCTCGTAAAAATTATTTGCCACCTTAAACCTCCTTTAAAACAAATTTATTCAATAAAAAGACTGTCGTACGCGATTCTCACAAACTCCTTTCCCGTCAAGGCCGTTGAATCCTGGCGCGAACCGAAAAAGACCGCCGCCAGGTCTCCCATGGCGGATATGGCAATGGCCATGATCAGGATGCCGGTAATGTAGGATATGGGGTCCACGCTCTGGCGGATCACACCGTTTTGCTGTCCCAGACGGATGGCGGACGACAGCCGGTCCATCCAGGGATTGAGGTGCTCATGCACCAGCTGCTTCATCTTTTCCGGACGGTCAAGCGCTTCGCGCAGCACCAGACGCGCCCGGTTGCGGTCCTCCTGGAAAAAAGCCACCAGAGATTCAATCACGGCCTCAAAGACCGCCGGTCCGCTGGTCGTCTCCGGATGCAGTTCCGGCAGTTTGGCCTCCCAGGTGGAAACCAGGAGCTTCATCACCTCATCACCAAGTTCATCCTTGGAACTGAAATGATAAAGCAGGGAGGGTTTCCTGATGCCCACGGCATCGGCAATGGCCTGAATGGGGGTGCCGTCGAAGCCGCGCTCGCCAAAGAGACGGATGGTCTCCGCAAAGATGTTTTCCCGAACAGATGGACGCTCCTCCTTCATTTCACATCCTCCCTACCAAATGGTAGACTACCATTTGGTAGATAAATATAACAACTCGCATCCATCAGGCAAGCTTTTTTTGGCGCACCGGGTTTTTCATCATGGCACAGGCAAAGATCTGCCGGACGGGACTGAACACGCAAGGACGGATGTCCTCAATAAAAATATTGACTTGCGAGTCAATAAACTGTTCTATGTTTCACATTGTTATTTTTATGGCTTTAAAGGAGGTCTATTATGTTAAAAACCAAGGTTATCGGTCTGTTCGTTTTGGTCTTATTGGTGACAACCCCGCTCATGGCCGCCTGGGAATGGGACATGCAGCCGCCGCTGCCGGCGGATGACGCCCGCTGGCAGGAACTCGCCGCCCTCTGGGACAACCATTGGGACGGCAAAAATATCGATCAGATGCTCGCGGTTGCGCAGGCCCTGGAAAAAGATTTTCCCGGCCGGATTGAGCCCCAACTGTGGCTGGCACGGCTTTACTTCATCAAGGCCAAGTTTGACCGCAACAAAACGCTCTATAAAAGGGCCGAAGCCTGCGCCGTCAAGGCCCATCAGATCGATCCCGAAAACATCCTGGCCTTCAAGATCCTGATGGATACCCTGCCCTACGTCGCCGGCAAAGACTATGCCCTTGAAAAATATGGCACCTGGATCAAGGAGTCGGCCCCGCTGCCATGCGGTTATCTGGTTCCGGCCGTGCAGGATGAAAGCTGGCAGAAGGCCTTCAACCTCTGGACCCAACGCAACGATATCAGCCGGGGAATTGAAGCCGTGAAACTCCTGAGCGCCTTTGCCGACCGCCACCCCGCCGATCTGCATGCCCAATGCTGGGCCTGCCGGGCCAACTATGACATGGGCCAGTATTTTTCATCCATGGGGAAACATGAC
>CAYWBU010000138.1:3893-4534 GCA_964456565.1 uncultured Bacteriovoracaceae bacterium
GGAAAACGCGCCATGGACATGGCCCCCAACTGCATTGCGGCCAGCTACTGGTATACCCTCAATCTGGCCCGTTCCATCCAGTACAAGAGCCTGCTGACCAAGGCCGCCAATCTGAAAACCCTGGTGGACAAAGGCCTGGTGGGCCTGCGGGAAAACGGTCTTTATAATTATTACGGCCCGACCCTGGCCCTTTCCACCATGATCACCAACGGCGGCTGGGTGGCCGAAAAAGGGCTGGAGATGGCCGGAATAGATGTCCAGACGGTTCTCAATCAGCTGGACCTGGCCGAAATTCTCTATCCCGACAAACTCTACGCCCTCTACGGCAAGGCCGACCTCTACCATCACCTGGGCCGTAATGAGGATGCCCTGCAGGAAATCAAAAAGATCTACGCACGCGGTGAGGCGAACACCAATCTCTATATGCTGCTGGAAAATCCCAGCGTGGTGCGTTTTGCCAGGGAGCTGGAGGAAGAGATCAAAAAATCTTCCTAGCTTTCCAGCCTGACCTTTATGGCCTCGCTGATATCCAGATGCACATCGGTCTGCGGGAAGGCAATGGTTACGCCTTCGGCGCGGAAGAGTTCATCAATGCGGAACCTGAGGTCACTGGGGGTTGTCCAGAGCGTATCCAGGGGAAT
>CAYWBU010000138.1:4656-6828 GCA_964456565.1 uncultured Bacteriovoracaceae bacterium
TTGGCACGCACAATCTGGTCGGTCTTGGTCCAGTTTACAATGCTTTCCTCCAGAAACTGGCTGTTGGGCACCAGGATGTCCACATTGTCAAAGGTCAGCACCCTGGTGCAGCGCGCCCCGATTTCCTGGATCACGCCAAATTTGCCCTCCACCTCAATGATGTCCCCGATCCGGATGGGTCTTTCAATCATCATGATAAATCCGCTGATCAGGTTGTTGAGCAGGTTCTGGGCCCCGAAACCGGCTCCGATGGCCAGCGCGCCGCCGAGGAAGGTAAAGGCCGTCAGCGGAATATTGACGGTCCGCAGGGTGAACAACAGCAGCACCAGCAGCACAAAATAGTAGAGCGTGTTCTCGATGATGGCGATGGAATTCTTGTCCATGGTGGACTTTTTCAACAGCCTGCGGTTGATCCATTTCAGGATGCCCTTGGTGATCAGAATGCCCACCACAAAGATTATAATGGCCCAGACCACCTTGCGCACGGTTACGGGATGATCATCAATCACCCACAGTTCCAGCTGCCAGGCCTGCACGACCCGCTGATTGATCTTCTTAAAACGTTCCCCCAGGCTGGGATGCCGGGCCGCCAGGCCGATTTCATCTTCAAACCGTTTTGCCAGACTGCGCGAACGCTTGAGCATGGAGAGATATTCAAAATTTCTGTCTGCCAGCCGCAACAGGGCCTTGAGCGCGTTTTCATAATGGGTCCTGGCAACCGCATCAAGATCTTCAACCGACAGTTCGCGGTTGATGGCGGCCAGCTGTGGCTGGAGGTTGTTCTGGTAGGCCTGCTGCACGCTGATGCGCTTGTCCAGCGTGGCCACAATGGTTTGGGCCTCTTCGCTCCAGCCCATAAGCACCGTATAGTCAATCTTTTTATATACCAGATCGTACCGGCGCTGCCAGATCAGCTCCTCCTGGGTCAGGATTCTGAGCATTTCGTCAGTCTGCTCAATGACCTTCTGGTAGGTTTCGCGCCAGGCTTCCCGTTCCCTGAGCCAGGCCTTGGATCTGAGGGCCGCCCTTTCGCTGCCGTTGCCGTCGCTCACATCGACCTGTTCCTGGGCCTTAAGCCAGCGCTCTTCAACGATCTGCTGTTCATTGATCAGCCGCGCCTTGCGTTCCAGCAGGGCCTTGCGCCGCTCACTGATTTCCGCAAGATGACGGTTGAGATCCTCTTCGGAATAAACCAGATGCTTGCCGATCCAGTCCACCACCGTACGGGCATCATTTCTGCGCAGGGTGGCCAGCTCCAGTTCCAGTTCCACATTGGGCACCAGGATCTTTTCCAGGGTCAGCTGGGCCCGGGCCAGCTCAAGTTCTTTGGCAACCGCAGCCAAGGCCGCCCTGTCCGGGTCTTTCTGATCCTTTAAGAGCCGCTGGCGCTGCTCCGCTGCCGCAAACACCTGGCGGGCATCCTCAAGGGCCTTCTTTTCAAGCCGGACCGCCAGCCGGGCCGCCTCTTCCTGCTGGGTCCTTGAATTATACTCGTCCAGAAACCGGTCATATTCGCTCAGGGTAAAAGGCGGCTTGTCGTCGGGCTGGGCAAGATTGCCCTTTTCAAGCTGCTCCAGCAGCAACTGTTTTTCCTTTTTAAGGGATTCCTGACGGTTAAGCGCCGTAAGCTGCCGCTGATAGGCAACCTCCACCTCTTTCAGAATTGCATTATCCTGCTGATTTTCACCGGTCTGGAGTTCGGACCTGATTTTCTTGAGCCGTTCTTCAATCTGGTCACGTTCCGGAGATGCCGGAACAGCTGCGGTTTTTTCCGTTTTGGTCCCGCCGAGCAGGTCAAGCCGGTTGACCGCCCAAGCATCGGTTGCACAAAACCATAAAAACCCCAGCAGAAAAAATATCTGTAACTTTCTATTCATGCCTGTGCATGGTGTAACCTGTTTAAATATTTGTAAAGCTTTTTTTGGCAGGCTGATTCTGCCGCCGCAATCATGTTATTAAATCCCCTGCATCGGTCAATCTACATCCATTTTTTGCGCCGGAAATAGACCAGCATCCCGCCCAGGACCGCCATCATCAAACCCCAGAGCGTGGGATAGGACCATTTCCAATGCAGCTCCGGCATATAATCAAAATTCATCCCATAGATCCCCACAATGAAGGTCAGGGGGATGAAGATGGTCGCAAAAACCGTCAATACCTGCATGATTTCAT
>CAYWBU010000139.1:0-6827 GCA_964456565.1 uncultured Bacteriovoracaceae bacterium
AATGCCTGCGTCATGGCCTCGGTCGGCACGCACTGCGTGATCGGCGCCAATGCCGTGGTGGTACAAGATATCCCGGCTTACTGCGTGGCGGTGGGTTCGCCGGCCAGGGTGATTAAACGCTATGATCTTGAGCGTGAAGAGTGGGTCAAGGTCTGAGGGAGATTAGTTTTGAGCCATAGGGTCCTGGCGCTAATTCAAGGTGAAACAGTGGCGGCCAGCCGTTATCGGGTGCTGCAGTATCTGCCTTATCTGGAATCACGGGGCATGGTATGCGAGGTGCGCTGTTTTCCCGATAACTTTTCCGAGTATGGGCAGCTGCTAAAAGATCTGCCGGACTATGATACGGTCTTTGTGCAGCGCAAACGTTTTCATTTTCCCTATCTGGAGATGTTCAGGCGCCGGGCGGGAAGGGTGGTCTTTGATCTGGATGATGCCCTGATGTATAAAAACTCCCTGAGCGCATCCCCTTATTCGCGGACCCGCGAGCGCCGCTTTGCCAGGATGGTGCGGGCCTGTGATGCCGTGATTGCCGGCAATTCCTTTCTGGCGGAAAAATCTCGGCCCTACTGCAAGGATGTCCGTGTGGTTCCGTCATCGATTCCGGCGGAGAAGTATCGCCTCAAGGATTATGAAAAGGCAAAAGACAAGGTTACCATCGGCTGGATCGGCGATCATGGCAGTATTCACTATCTGGAAAAGATGATTCCGGTCTGGGATGAGATTGCCAGGCGTTTCCCGGGGCAGGTGGAGCTCAAGATTATCTGTGACACCTTTTTTGAGTGTGAGGTCATGCCGGTAAAAAAAGTGCAGTGGGCCGAAGATACGGAAGTGGATGAGCTGCGGGATATGGATCTCGGGGTAATGCCCCTGATTGATGATCCCTGGTCCTGGGGCAAGTGCGGCCTCAAGATTCTGCAATATTTCGGGGTTGGGATCCCGGCCGTGTGTACCCCGGTGGGGGTCAACCGCGACGTGGTCCGTGACGGTGAAAACGGCTACTGGGCCATGGGTGAGGCACAATGGGTCGCTAAAATCGCATTAATGGTGGAGGATGCCGCCAAAAGGAAGCGCATGGGACTTGCCGGAAGGGCAACCCTCGACGCCGGCTATACCCGGGAGGTGAGCGCCCCTAAAATTTATGATATATTGCGGCCGCAGGGGGATTAGATGAAAGTCAGTGTGGTTATTCCGGTTTATAATGCTGAAAACTATATCGCTGAGACCATTGAATCTGCGCTGGATCAGACCATTCATGACCACGAGGTGATTGTGGTCAATGACGGGTCGACTGACGGTTCGGCAGCCGTGATTGCGGGATATGGTGATCATATTGTATATCTCGAACAGTCCAACAGTGGGGTTTCGGCGGCGCGTAACGCCGGTATCCAAAGTGCCCGGGGCGAATATGTGGCCTTCCTGGATCAGGACGATGTCTTTGAGGCCGACCGGTTGGAAAAGCTGGCTGCCTTTCTGGATGAGCATCCCGATCATGCCACGGTATATTCCATGGCTTCCAGGATCGATTCAGCCGGACAGCCCCTGCCGGCCAAACCCATGGAGACTCCCAGCGGCGATATCTTCCGGGAGCTCTTTATCAAAAGTCATATTGCACCGTCCATGATCATGTGCCGGCGTGAGGCCCTGATCACGGTTGGGATGTTCAGTGAAGATTTTTCCTCCGAGGGCGAGGATTATGATCTGATGCTGCGTCTGGCCCAGCATTCCCCCATCGGAGTGGTGATGGAGGATCTGGTGCGCTACCGGGTCCATCCGACCAATACCTGCAAGCAGAAAGAAGATATTGCGCCCTATCGTTATGAGGAAATTTTGAACCGCTACCGGCAGTATCTCTTTGACAACTATGCCGACGGACAAAAGATCTACAGAAAGCGCATGTCCAAGGTCTTCCGTGAAAAGGCGCGTCTGTTCAGGGATCATGGCGATTTTGCCGCGGCCCGTAAATGGTATGACGAGGCCTTGAAGGTTGATCCGCTGCGGCTGGACGCCCTGATGGAGAGGATCAAACTGGTCGGCCGCAGCCAGGCGGTTTGATATGATCTATTATCTGTGTCCCGACATGAATCACCCCAGCGGCGGCATCAGGGTGATCTACCGTCATGTTGACCGGCTGAATCAGCTGGGACTGCCGGCGGCAGTCCTGCATTGCAGACGGGGTTATCGCTGCAGCTGGTTTGAAAACCGTACAACGGTTGAATATATTCCGGACGTAAGGCTCGGGAGTGCTGATTTTCTGGTGGTCCCCGAGGTCTATGCCGGGCTCTATCTGGTTAAATCCAGGCTGAAGAAGGATCAGAAACTGATCCTGAAACTTATCCGCTCAGCCGTCAACAAGGTGATCTTCAACCAGAACGCCTATAATACATTTCGCAGCTATCCCCTTGACGGGGCGAGCCCGGATGAGGATCTCTATCATGATCCGCAGGTCAGGGCCTGTATGGTAGTCTCGGAGGATAACCGCGAATATCTGGAGATGGCCTTCGATCATCTGCCGGTATCCAGAATCCATAACTCCATCGATCCGGCGGTTTTTAGCTATGACGCCGATAAAAAAGAGCAGATCGCCTATATGCCACGGCGTAATCCCGAAGATGCCCGTCAGGTCATCAATATCATCAGGAACAGGGGCTGGTTTGCTAAATACCGGCTGGTGGCCATTGAAAATATGAGTGAGGCCGAGGTGGCCGGAACGCTCAAGGAATCAAAAATTTTTCTGAGCTTTGGCTATCCCGAGGGCTTCGGTCTGCCGCCGGCCGAGGCCATGGCCTGCGGCTGTATGGTAGTCGGTTATCATGGCTGGGGTGGCAAAGAATATTTTCGCGACGATTTTTTCTATCCGGTGGCGCATGGCGATATCGCGGGGTTTGTGCGCCGGTTTGAATTCATGGCCGACACCCTGCGAGAGGACCCTGAACGCGTGCAACAGCATGCGATCGCAGGATCACAGTTCATCTTAGAGCAGTATTCGCCGGCAAAGGAGGATGGTGACCTGGAATCATTCTGGAAATCCTTGAAGGGGTAGAAGAATGAAAACAATTGATATTGTCATTGGTGTTTTAAAGGAGGTTGAGCTTTTTTACCAAGCAGAGGCGCAAACCCAGACAGCGACGCAGCAAGAGACATATTATTCGAGAAAAGGTTTTCTAAAGCGCAAGCAGCGTAAGTTTAAGCGGTTCCGACAGAATCAGCCTGAAGAAAACTATGCTCTCAAACGACTGGCCATCGGTACTTTCAGCGAGTTTTATGGCAATGCCGCCGGATTTGACGATCTTTCAGAAATGCTGGCCGATGACGAATCGCGTCGGGTTCTGGAATGGTACATACGCTATCGTATTGCCTACGGTTTTCTGGGTGAGCGGGCGGCCTGCCTTGCAGCCCCTCCGGTTGATCAGGAAATCTATTCCGGATTATTAAGGCAGCTTAAAGCAACAGCCAGAGACGGAATTTATAAGGTGGATTCTTTCCGGATCAGGACCTTAATTCCGGTGGCAATTGTGGATGCCTGGTTCATTGATCAGTATCGGATTGCCGGCATAGTGGAACCGGGTGAGGGAAATGTGGTTATCGATGCCGGGGCCTTTAATGGAGAGACGGCCCTGTGGTTTTCTGGACAAGTCGGAGCCAGCGGAAAGGTGTTTGCCTTTGAACCGTTTCCGGAAAATTTTGCGATCCTTGCCGAAAATTTAAAATCAAACAATACCGAAAATATTCTACCGGCGGCTGTCGGCCTGGGTGCTGCCAACAGCCGGGTTTCAATGATGGGGATCGCGGCCGGGGCCGTGGTCGTGGATGACGCCGATGGCGATATAGAGCTTGTGAAACTTGATACCTATGTGGCGACCAACGCTATTGATCGGGTCGATTTTATCAAGATGGATATTGAAGGTTCCGAACTGGCGGCCCTCAAAGGGGCGGCCGGGGTTATTCGGAAGTGGCGTCCCGCTCTGGCAATTTCGGCTTATCACCGCAAGGATGACCTGATTGAACTGCCGCGTTTTATCCATTCACTGGTGGCGGAATATCGATTTTATCTGCGGCACAGTTCACCGCATATGAATGAAACCGTCCTCTTCGCAACCTGTGGCTAGGGAATCTTGGTGCAGGTCGCAATCAGGCAGTTGCCTCCATTGAGAATGACCGGGGCATTGGCGCTTTTCAGCTGGTATTTTTTGCGTTCCTTTGCCGGCCACAGGGCTGTATAGGACCGGATGAGCAGGATGGCCGGATAGAGAAAATTCTGCTTCCACTTGGTTTTTTCCTTTTCGAGGGAGTCAACTCTGAGGTTGTTGACGCTGAGCATAAAATTCAACACTGGAAAAGTCAGCGGGGAATTGTGCATGCCGGCGGAGTCATTACCGTAAAAGGTGCGGAATTTCTCCAGGGATACCGGTTTGGTGAATGATCCGGTAACCAGAAACTTTAACCGCCTTTCGATATTGAGGTAATTGGGCGTAGTCAGGATCAGTTTGCCTTCGGGGCGCAGAACACGGGCCAGTTCGCGGATCGCGTTATAGGGGTTTTCAGTGTGCTCGATACCTTCGACACAGACCACATAATCAAAGCTGGCATCTTCAAAGGGCAGACGGCTGTTGAGATTGCCATAGATGGCATTCCGCCCTTTAATCTGAAAATATTCGGGATGGATGTCACAGGGGGTGACATCAAATCCCAGATCAAGCAGGTCCTGGGTCAGGGCTCCGGTGCCGCAGGGAAGGTCCAGAACCCTGCCAGAGGCTGTGAATCTCCGGAAATACCCGATGACCTTGTCATGAATCCCATCATTGGCAAGACGTACCATTTCCATGGAAAGCTCTCGTGAAAACTAATCAGAAAATTACAAATGCCGAAAGACCGTTCCGGGCCATTTCATACGCTGCCATATTTTTATGCCGATATTTTTATGCTCGTGCAACATGTTTCTGAGCATATATTTTTCGGTGTTGGGATTAATGGTTATGGCGCGCAGCACGACGATCTGACGCGGGGCATAGATGGTTGATTCAATTCGGGTACGCGAGACAAAGGATGTATCATGCTCGCGGATTGTTTTGTGCAGTTCGATGTTTATGCGGTTGACGATCCTATTGATCTTGGTGATCTTTTCGCTGTTTCTGGCAGGGTGTTCAAGCAGTTGAGCCAGGCGTTCCTGCAGTTCGGTGGGAACGAAGCGGTAATTGATAATGAAGAGCTCAGGGGCGTTCATCAGTTCAAAGAGCGGCTCCTGATGAATCAGATCCACCAGGGAATTTTGCAGTTCGCGGGCATGCTCAAAAAGGATGCGGTAGCCGCCGTGCCCGATGATTTTCATGGCGGCCCAGGGCTTGAGTGCCGCAAACGGGCGGGAGCCCTCCACGGTGAAGCGCCCCTGGTCAACCGAACGTTCGCGGATTATGTAGTTCGATGTGTGGTAGAGATATTTGGAATCATGAGGGTTTCTGAAAAGACAAATGCCCATGGAATTGGGGGCGTACAGCAGTTTGTGCCCGTCAATGCCGACCGAGTCGGCCAGTTCGATTCCTCTGAGCAGTTTACGGCCGCCTTCCATGAGCAGGGCGCCGCCCCCCCAGGCTGCATCAACGTGGTAATGGGCGCCAATATCTTTGGCTATGTGATGCAGCGCCTCCAGATCGTCGATATTGCCGGTTTCGGTTGTTCCCGCAATTCCGACAATCGCGGCAATTTTTGTGCGGAGTCCCTGTTTGTTGGTTTTGGAAATGATTTGGCGCAGTTTTTCGACATCGACCTTATTGGTGATCGGATGGACCGGGATGGTGACAACGCCGTCTTCTCCAATCCCCAGCAGCATGCCGGCCTTGCGGATGGAATAGTGTCCGCGCTTGGAGACCAAAATTATGACCCGGTCATAGTCGTAATATTTAAGGGCTGTTGCGAGTCCTTCTTTGCGCAGTCCTTTAAATTTATTGCCGTCCGGCGGAAAGGCCTTGGCCATGGCCATTGAAAGTGCGGTCAGGTTGGCGATTGTTCCGTCCGAGGTTATGTTGCCGAGAGCGATGTGGTGGTTCTGGATATTTTTTCTGTAAAAATCATCCGGACGATCAAAAACAAGGCGGTGAATCCAGCAGAGAAATTCGCGCTCGACAAAGGTGGAGGCCTTGGCGCTTTCGATTTTGACCTGATTCTGGTTGAGACTGACGGAGATCATCTCCAGCAGAATCATGAAGTAGGGGATGGCCGTGGTCATATGGCCGACATAGTAGGGGTTGGCAACCTTGACGGAATGGTTGATGATATTGTTCTTGATGTCATCCAGGACATCTCTGATCAGCATGGGGCTGTCGGGAATCTCGGTGTGGTTGAACTTCAGTTTCAGTTCATCAAGGGAGATAGCGGAATGGATGGCACCCTGTTCCTGGAAGAAATCATGGATCATGTCCAGCAGACTTTCCCCAAATTCGTTAAACTTGTCCGCCGAATTGGGCATGATGAAAAGTTTTTTCAGATATTCGGGCGTGGTGGCAAGCTCACGGTGTTTTTTCGGATGGATAGTCCCATTCTTCTTCAGCGATTCCACTGAAATACCGTTCTTTAAATTTAAGGCCATATCGTATATACCATAGAGCGACAAGCTTAAAGAAGGAAAATGGCGCCAAATGGCAGATGCAGATTTTTACCTGGTTCCGACTCCCATCGGCAATCTCAGGGATATTACACTGCGGGCATTGGATGTGCTCGAAGCGGTGGATGTAATCGTCTGAGAGGATACCCGGCATACCCGGAAGCCGTTAAACCATTACGGGATCAAAAAAAAGCTGGTCGCCTGTGAAAAATTCAGCGAGGCTGCAGGGGCG
>CAYWBU010000140.1:0-4567 GCA_964456565.1 uncultured Bacteriovoracaceae bacterium
CGCCTTGGTCATCATGATCCACAATGCGGTAGGCCCTGACGATCTCCGTACCGAACATATAACGGCGTTCCACGGGCGTGCTGGGGCGGTGCATGCCGGTGGCGATCAGGAGGGTGATATTCTCCCTCGGCACGCCGACGGCCTCAATCGTCTGCAGCACCTCCGGCAGGAAGGCCTGATAGGGTATCGGCCGGGTAATGTCCGAGACCGCGATCACAACATCTTCTGTCCCCTTTGCCCGCACAGCATCCCTCAGTGACCGGCAGCCGAGCGGATCATCCAGCGCATCACCTACCATGCGGGCAGCGCTGTCCCGGGGAACTTCATAATCCGAGGTATATATCCGGCTGTCGTCGGGCACCTCCAGCGCGAGCCGACTCCGGTGATACGAGATCTCGACCTGCATCAGATGATCAGACCCACGGAAAAGGCCAGCATGAACTGGGCGGTATTGTACATGGGCAGGCCGATATAGCGGTTGATGATATTTTTTTCGACAAAACGGTGGCGGGCCACAAAGAGATCCGAGCCGTAAAAAATGATGGCCCCCAACAGCACCAGCAGCCGCCCTGCAAGGCTGAAATCCGGATTTGCCGCCAGCGATCCCGCCCCGACAACCATCAGGGAGATGATCACGATATAGGCGATTACCGGTCCCAGCATGGAATCCAGGTGGGGTTTCAGCCGGACAAAGACCACGCCCGAGACCAGCGCGACCGCTGCAAAAGCGATCCAGGTTCCCATATTGATGCCGCCCGCGACAAAAAAAGACCCCGCATAGAAGAGATGTCCAATCAGAAAGGCCACCAGGCCCAGGGTGAAAACCCTGCGGTTGAAGAAAAAGGCCAGGCAGATATCGCCCGCAAAACAGAAGACCAGGCCGCAGAGCACCGGCTGATAGTAGGATGCCAGCGGATGGGGCTGGATCAGGGCCATCAGGATGAAGAGCCCGGACAAAAAGGGTTTGGTCGCCAGGATACCCTTGAGGCTTTCCCTCTTCTCGGATACCAGCAGACCCGCCAGCAGGATTACGGCCGCAACCAGGATAATGATTTCATACATACTGAAGACCCTCCCGGCTTTTTATATTCCCCGGCAACGCTAGCAGTCAAATTATAATATCAGACAGTTATAGCCGGAGGCTGCCCCCTTTAGGCGCATGGAGGGTTATGGCTTTGTTTCAAATATCGGCCGGTTCAGCGCTCGTCGGCCAGATCCGCCTCGGTAATCCCCAGAAACCGCAGGGCCTGTTCCCTAACTTCAAAGACATCAACCTCAATCTCGGCCGACAGCAGCAGATGGGACATATTGGCGCTTGTACGGGTCTTGTGTCTTCTGGAGTAGATGGCCCATTTCCGATGAATCCCGGCCTGCTGAAGTTCCTTGAAAAAAGATTTATACCTGTCCAGGCCGCCGCTCCTGACCGACAAGGTGGCATCCTCGTAATCAACAAAGGTATTGAAGGAGAAATCAAAATCCGGATCCCGATGCAGATCCATGATGCGGCTCATCAGATAATCAAAGGTGAGTTCACCGGTACCCTTCCAATGAATGCACCGCACATTTTTTAGAATCCTGAATTCGATCCTGCCCATAATATCTCTCCCGAGTTTCTTCCCAAAATCATTTAAACATTATGCGCTCCGAGGTCAAATGTTATGTACAAATGTGGTAAGCACTCAAGAATACAGTCTGGTTTAATGGGTTCGCGTTGCTGGAAACCTGTACAGAACAGCAATTCCCGGCTCCGCATTATTTTATGTTTGATATTTCTAACATTATTAGCTATGTCTAACTTATGGATATACACAGTCCCCCCATATCCCTGGAGCCCCTGGCCGGATGCCCCGATTTTCACCACAGGAAAACATCGCACAGCAGGGCACGTCAAGTTCAGGAAGAAAGGATTTAACATGTCAAAAGAACGCTCGGTTTTAGCGAAACTGCAAGGCTACATGGGCACCAGGAGGGTGCTCCTACCCCTTGCAATAATTGTTTCGGGATTAAGCAGTCTGGCGGCCTTACTCCCGTTTATTTTCATCTGGCTCATCACCAGGGAACTGTTTGCCCCGACCTGCTCCTATGACCAGATCAGACTGTATGCCTGGTGGGCCGTGACCGCAGCCGTAACAGGAATTGCCCTGTATTTTGCCGCCCTTACCCTCTCGCATCTGGCTGCCTTCAGGGTCGAGATCAACCTCAGAAAAGAATCCATGCGCAGAATCATGAAAATGCCTCTGGGTTTTTTCAACAAACATACCAGCGGCAGCATCCGCAAGATCATTGACGAAAATGCCGGAATCACCCATATGTTCCTGGCCCATCAACTGCCCGATGTTGCCGGATCAATCATACCGCCGCTGGCGACACTGGCCCTGCTGTTCGCCCTTGACTGGCGCCTGGGACTGGCCTGTCTCATCCCCCTGCTGACCGGTTTCGCTGTCATGGGCTTTATGATGCGGTCCGCAGGTCAGAAATTTATGCGGCTGTATATGGACTCCCTGGAGGAGATGAACACCGAAGCGGTCGAATATGTCCGCGGCATTCCGGTGGTCAAGGTCTTCCAACAGACCCCTTACTCCTTTACAACCTTCCACAAAAGCATCATAAAATACCTCGACATGGAGTACGCCTACACCCTTAAATGGGAAAAACCCATGTCAGCCTATATGGTAATCATCCACAGCTTCGCCTTTGTCCTGGTTCCGGCGGCGATCCTGATGATCAACAGCAGCGGCAATTATGCCGGGGTATTGGTTGACCTGCTTTTGTATGTCCTGATTACGCCTGTATTTGCCAACAGCATCATGAAGAGTATGTACCTCAGCCAGGCACTTGGAAACGCCCGGGAGGCGGTCAACCGTATCGAGAATCTACTGGATTACCGGGAACTTGAAAACCCGCAGAATCCGCAGCCCATCACCGCTTACAGCGTTGATTTCAAAAATGTCTCATTCAGCTATCCCGGCAGTCAAAAAAAGGCCATTGATGGAGTGAGCTTCAGCATCCCTCAGGGCAAAACCTATGCCTTGGTGGGAGCCTCGGGCGGCGGAAAGACTTCCATAGCCCGGCTTATCCCGCGTTTCTGGGACCCGGATGAAGGAACCGTCAGTATCGGCGACTGCTCCGTAAAAAATATTGCCACTCCGGAGCTGATGGATAATATCTCTTTTGTTTTCCAGAACACCAAGCTTTTCAAGATGAGCCTGCTGGACAACATCCGATATGGCCGCCCCGATGCCACATTCGAGGAAATCGACAGGGCGGTAGACCTTGCCAGGGCCCGGGAAATCATCGACCGGCTGCCGGCAGGACTCGGCACCGTGATCGGAGCCGCGGGGACCTATTTGTCGGGAGGCGAACAGCAACGGATAGTGCTGGCCCGGGCAATCCTGAAAAATGCGCCCATCGTGGTCCTGGATGAAGCCACGGCCTTTGCCGACCCCGAAAACGAACACCTGATTCAGAAGGCCCTCAAGGAACTGATGAAGGGCAAAACCGTACTGATGATCGCGCACCGATTGACCAGTATCCGGGATGTGGATCAGATCCTGGTAATCCATGAGGGCCGGGTCGCGGAACAGGGAACCCACGCTGAACTGCTCGCCCGTAACGGATCATATCTCAAGATGTGGAACGAATATCAAAAGGCTGTTCAATGGACGATTGAAAGTGCACAAGAGGCCTGCCATGCTTAAATATATTGGAAAAAGATTCGCTCTTTCCGAAAAAGGAGCCCGGGATTTTGTCAAAGGGGTCAGCTGGACCGCCTTACTGAATATTGCCTTGATGCTGCCGGCCATATTCATGTTCAAGTTTCTGAATGAATATACCGCATTAATGGACAGCCCCGGCCCGGCCACGGGCATCCGGCACTATATCATTCTGGGGCTGGTCTTCATGGCGATCATGTTCCTGGTGGCCGTCCGACAGTACCGCAGCACCTACACCACCATTTACAACGAAAGCTCCATCCGCCGGATCAATCTGGCGGAAAAATTGCGCAAACTGCCGTTGGCATTCTTTGCCGAAAAAAATCTTTCCGACCTCACTTCAACCATCATGGAAGACAACACCGAGCTGGAGCACACCTTTTCGCACGCCGTTCCCCAGCTGACGGCCTCAATTGTCGTGATCGCCCTGATCGCCATTGCAATGTTCTGCTATAACTGGCAGCTGGCTCTGGCGCTTTTCTGGGTCGTGCCGGTGGCCGCCTTGACAGTCGCGGCCTCAAAAAAAATACTTACAAAAGTCAACGCCCGGACCTATATGGACAAAAGGGCCGTCACCGAAACCATTCAGGAGGGTCTGGAAACCATCCAAGAAATCAAATCCTACAATCAGGAGGCGCTTTACCTGGAGGCCTTGGATAGATCCCTGAAAATCTATGAAAAAGGTCTGACCAGGGGTGAGATCATCGCCGGAACCCTGATCAATTCGGCCCAGGCCTTTCTGAAACTCGGGCTTGCCAGCGTAATCATTGTGGGAGCCGCCCTGATCGCCAAAGGCAGCATCGACCTGTTCACCTATCTTGTCTTCCTGGTGATCGCCTCCCAGGTATATGCCC
>CAYWBU010000140.1:4577-6749 GCA_964456565.1 uncultured Bacteriovoracaceae bacterium
GTTCTATCTTGATATCCGGATCAACCGCGTAAAAGAGATGGATGCCATGCCCTCCCAGAATGGCAGTACCGAATACCGCATTGACAACTATGACATCGAATTCAGGGATGTGGATTTTGCATATGCCACCGACAAAAAGGTACTGCAGGGTGTATCCTTCACTGCCCGCCAAGGAGAAACCACCGCCCTGATCGGCCCTTCGGGCGGGGGTAAAAGCACCTGTGCCAAGCTGGCGGCCCGCTTCTGGGATGTGGACCGGGGACGGATCATGCTGGGCGGCCAGGACATAAGCGCCATCGACCCGGAAGCCCTGCTGGAAAACTATTCCATCGTCTTCCAGGACGTTGTCCTGTTCAACACCAGCATCATGGACAACATCCGCATCGGCAGACATGCTGCCACCGAAGAGGAAGTCATTGAGGCCGCCCGTCTAGCGCGCTGCGACGAATTTATCAGCAAGATGCCCGAAGGCTACAACACCATCATCGGCGAAAACGGCGAAACCCTCTCCGGCGGCGAGAGACAGCGCATATCCATTGCCAGGGCCTTGCTCAAGGATGCGCCGATTGTCCTGCTGGACGAGGCCACCGCCTCACTTGACGTGGAAAACGAAACCCGGATTCAGGCGGGAATTTCTGAGCTGATCCGCAACAAAACCGTTATCATCATTGCCCACCGGATGCGGACCATTGCCAACGTGGATAAAATTGTCGCCATCAAGGACGGCAAGGTGGCGGAATGCGGCACTCCGGCCGAGCTCTCCCAACGCAAAGGGCTCTTCGCCAAAATGATAAAAATGCAGGTCGCCGTGTAAAAACTCCCGGAAAGATAACAACACTATTACTGGAGGATGGATGAAAACCGATGTACAGTATGATTATGAGCGTGACGCACAGGCAATCGCAAAACATAAGCAGGGTGTAAGCAGGTTTACCATGCAGGACCCGCAGACAGTCTTCGGCGAACTGAAGCTAAAAGAAGGTTTTCACTTCCTCGATCTCGGTTGCGGCCCTATTCTGCGGCTGCAGCTAAAAAGTTGAGGACACTTCCGCAATGACTGAGAGCAAAGCGGCTTCCAATGGCAAGGTGGAGCTGGCCTATGTGGAATGGACCTCCGAGATTGCCAGCATCCATGCGGTGGGTGTCGTGATCGAAGAAAAGCTGGGATATGAGGTCGAGCTGACCCCGGTCAGCGCCGCCGCCAGGTGGCAGGCGGTAGGAACCGGCGATGTGGACAGATCTTTTCCCTTATGACAGTGTTTCCGCTATCAAAAACCACAATCTAAAGACAGTTTTTGATCTCCCATTCTCTCCCCGCGGCTATCCGCGATGACCAATAAAACTGTTTTTCCCCTTGCCCTCTCAAGATCTGAGTGTCATAATTTAAGCAATAAAGCATGCATTTTTTAATAATATCGAGGGGGTAGGAAATAGCATGTCTGGTACAAACCGAATCAGGATATCTCACATTCAAACATTTATCATTCGAACGCTAGCACTGCTTTTTATTTTATGGGGAGTTGCAACCGTTGCGCCTCCCGCTGATCTGCATGCCGAGGAGAGCAGCTGCGTCGAGTGCCATACCAGCACTCCTGAGCTGCTCAAAATCTTGCGGCAGATTGAGGCAACCCAGCCCAAGGCACCCGCCAAGTCGACCGAATCAACCGGCGAGGGGTGAGGCGGTGAAGTGGCTCAGTTGGAGCCATATGAAAAACTGCTGGTAGATTACGACTTCATTGACGAAGATGTTCACGGTCAGATTTCCTGTGAGGTCTGCCACGGAGGTGATCCCACAACTGCCGACATGGAGGCAACCCATAAGGGTGTCGTAAAAGACCCAACCTTCCCCGATGCCACCAAGGCGTGTGGTTCTTGTCATCTGGACGAGGAAGGTCATCCCGAAATCGCCGCCATGAACCCCAATAATCTGCACGTAAACCTGAATCCCTTCAAAAACAAGATTTTCATGCGATCAGACCCGCAACACCATGAGGCTGTCACGGCCGCCATGGGCACCCATTGCATGACTTGCCACAGCAGCTGCGGCCAGTGCCATGTCAGCCGGCCTAATAGTGTCGAGGGTGGTTTGATCGACGGCCACCTTTTCCAGAAAACGCCCCCGGTGGAGACCAACTGTACCTCCTGCCATGGCAGCCGGGTCGGCAAGGAATT
>CAYWBU010000141.1:0-2464 GCA_964456565.1 uncultured Bacteriovoracaceae bacterium
GCGGCGATGGGGAGATGAAGGCCTCGATCAGGGCTGCAAGGACGAAGAGAATCAGGGCCGCTGCGGCTACTGCCGAAGCCCGATGCCCAGATCTTTCTGCAGTGCGGAGATTATTTTTTCCTGCCATTTATTAATCTGCTTATCGGAGAGCGTCTGCTCGTCCGACTGATAGGTTATCCTGACGGTCAGGCCTTTTTTGCCCGCGGGCAGCTTGTCGCCCTCATAGATATCTATCGGGGCCACCCGCCTGAGATCTTTGAGCCCGAGCCCCGCAATACATTCGGTCACTTTCTGGTAACTGAGGCCGGCATCAACAACCAGCGAAAGGTCCCGGGCTGTCATAGGGAAACGCGCCAGCGGTCTGAATCCGGCATAGGTATCCCGGAAGGCCTCCCTTACCGGAAATTCCAGCACAAAGACATCATCATCGATATCTTCCTGTTCCAGGATTGCGGTGTTCACCGCCCCCAAATATCCGACCTTGCGGCCCTCAACAATCAGATCTGCCTGCCGGCCCGCCATCAGGAAGCCGTGATGTGAGGGCTCAACCGTCATACCGGGCAGGAGGTCCTCGGCAAGACCCTTGATGTCATAGAAATCAACCATCCGGGCCTGGCGGTCAAAATAGGGGATATCCAGACTGCCGCAGAGGGCAATCCCCAGCATATCGGTTTCCTGCGGCAGAAGATCCCCGGTGGCCTCGAAACACCGGCCGGTCTCAAAGATGGTAATATTCCGGATCTGCTGATTCCGGTTGCGCGCGACCGTGGTGACCATCCCGGGTATCAGTGATTTGCGCATCAGCCGCATCTCATCCGAAATGGGGTTTTTAAGCTCCAGCATGTCGTCGCCGAAAAAGCCTGCCCAGCGCGGAGAAATAAATGAGTAGGTCACGATCTCATGCAGCCCCATGGAAGAGAGCCTGAGCCTGAGATTTCTGAGCCGGTTGTCCGGCTGATTGTTCTTGTCCGGCCGGAATGCCGGCAACTCCGGCTCCACCTTGTCCATGCCGTGGATGCGGATATACTCTTCAATCAGATCAACCTCGCGCTCCAGGTCATGCCGCAAGGCAGGCACGGCAACCTGCCACACACCGTCACTACCGCTGACCCTGCAGCCCAGCCTGCTGAGCACATCCACAACATCTTCTTCGCGCACGCTGATGCCGAGAACGCGTTCCATATATTCGTGACGCAGGGGCACGGTCGACGTGGCGGCCTGGTAGAAATTTTCATCAACAGAGCCCTTCAATACCACGGCCCCGGCCAGCTCACTCATCAGATAGGCGGCCCGATCGGCGGCCGCCAGCTGCATGCAGGGATCAATCCCGCGCTCGAAGCGATAGGCCGCCTCGGTGGAAAGTCCCAGGCGCTTGGATGTCTTGCGGATGGTAACCGGATCAAAAAAGGCGCTCTCCAGCACGACACAGTTTGTATCATTCTGGACCTCGGTGTTTTCACCGCCCATGACTCCCGCTAGGGCGATGGAGCGTTTGGCATCACAGATCATCAGATCATCTTCCACCAAATCCCGTTCGATTGAGTCCAGGGTGGTAAACTTTTCTCCGGATTCAGCCTTCCTGACACGGATGACACCGTCGGTGATCATCGAATAGTCAAAGGCATGCATGGGCTGGCCGTATTCCAGCAGCAGATAGTTGGTGATATCCACCACATTATTGATGGCGCGCACCTCCGACTGGAACAGCCGCCGCCGCATCCAGAACGGGCTCGGTCCGATCTTGACATCTTCCAGCATCCGGGCCGCATAGCGCGGGCAGCCGGTGCGGTCTTCAATCTCCACCTTGAGCAGGTCGGCAATCTTTTTTTCGGCCTCTGCGATGCGGCCTTCCGGCAGTTTGAGTTCGCTGCGGTAGATAGCCGCAATTTCGCGGGCCAGACCGACGGCCGAAAGGCAGTCTCCCCGATTGGGCGTGACATTGACCTCCAGGATCCAGTCCTCCAGATCGAGCGCCTCTACCAGCGCCTGGCCCGGGGTCAACCCTTCCGGCAGCTCCATGATGCCCGAATGGTCATCGGTAAGACCGATCTCCTTTTCGGAGAGCAGGATCCCGAAGGATTCCTCGCCCCGGATCTTGGTCTTCTTGACCTTGAAACCTTCACCCAGTTCGACTCCCACCGGGGCAAAGGCACTCAACAGGCCCTCCCGGGCATTGGGGGCCCCGCAGACAACCTTCAATGGTTCCCTGCCCCCGGCATCAACCGTACACAGACGCAGCTTGTCGGCATTGGGATGCGGGATAACCTTGTCGATCCGGGCCACCACGATATCGGCAACCACCGTATCATGCTCCAGGCCTTCAATCTCGATCCCGCCCATGGTCAATGCATCTGCAATCTCGGCGGCAGTTGCATCCACTGCGACAAACTCTCTGATCCAATTACAGCTGATTTTCATGGCAAACCTTTATTTTCCCAGGCTAAAACTGAGACAGAAATCTTAA
>CAYWBU010000141.1:2564-6721 GCA_964456565.1 uncultured Bacteriovoracaceae bacterium
GATTTTCATGGCAAACCTTTATTTTCCCAGGCTAAAACTGAGACAGAAATCTTAAATCATTTTCAAAGAACAGTCTGAGGTCATTGATGCCGTATTTGAGCATGGCGACACGCTCGATACCAATGCCGAAGGCAAAACCGGTGTATTTTTCAGGATCAACATCCACATAGCCGTAGACCGCCGGATTAACCATCCCGCAGCCCAAAATTTCAATCCAGCCGGTATTGCCACAGAGACGGCAGCCCTTGCCGTGGCAACTGAAACACCCCATATCCACCTCGGCCGAAGGCTCGGTGAACGGAAAAAATGACGGGCGGAACCTGAGCGGAATATCCTCCCCGAAAATCTTATGGATGAAGGCATGCAGCACGCCCTTGAGATGGGCGAAGGATATGCCCTCTTCAACCCACAGGCCTTCGATCTGATGAAACATGGGGGTATGGGTCACATCCGAATCACAGCGGTAGACCCGGCCGGGTGCGATAATGCGCACCGGAACACCGAACTTTTCCATGGTCCGCACCTGCACCGGAGAGGTATGCGTGCGCAGCAGCACGCTGTCACTGAAATAAAAGGTGTCCTGCATATCCCGGGCCGGATGATGCGCCGGAATATTAAGGGCCTCGAAGTTGTGATAGTCATCCTCGACTTCCGGGCCGGAGGCCACCGAAAAACCCAGCGAACCGAAGACATCCTCGACCTCAGCCATCATCTGGTTGATGATATGGATGCTGCCGGACGGCCGCGCCCTTCCGGGAAGCGTCACATCAATACCCTTGACGGTCTCAGCCGCCTTGAGTTCCTGCACTTTGGCCTGCAGGGCCTCTTCCATCTCGGATTTCAGCTTATTGGACAGCGTACCCATGCGCGGACGGTCTTCAGCCGAAATAGAGCCCATCTGGCGCAGAATTCCGGTCAAGGCTCCCTTGCGGCCCAGATATTTGATCCGCAGGTTTTCAACGTCTTCGGGGCTGCCTGCTTTTGCAAGGTCAGCCCCGAATGAATCCTTTAGGGAATTTAACTGCTGTTCCATTTAGGCTTTGGTGACGTTTTCGAGAATGTAAGTGAATCCTTTGGGATCGGTAACGGCGATGTCGGCCAGAACCTTCCGGTCAAGATCAACACCGGCCTTCTTGAGTGCATTCACCAGAGTTGAATAGTTTACGCCCCGCTGCCTTGCAGCCGCATTGATTCTGGCAATCCAGAGCCGTCTAAATTCCCGTTTGCGCTGGCGGCGGTCCCGGTAGGCATAGGCCAGACCTTTGTTAACCGTCTCCTGCGTCTGACGGATCTGATTGCGGCGACCGCCCACAAAACCCTTACTGAGCTTGTGCAGTCTTTTCCTCTTCTTTATTCCGACTTTTCCACGTTTTACTCGCATTTATCTCTACCTCTTACAGATATGGAAGCATTCTCTTGATACCTGAGAGATTGGCCGAATCAACAACAGCCGATTTTCTCAGATTTCTCTTCTGCTTGGTTGTTTTGCACGACATAAGATGGCTGGTATAAGCCTTGTTGCGCTTGACCTTTCCGCTGCCGGTCTTGGAAAATCTCTTGGCGGCGCTCCTGTTTGTCTTAATCTTCATCTCAAACTCCTTATTTGGACACCGGGGACATCATCATAACCATGGTGCGTCCTTCCAGCTTGGGCTGGTTGTCGGCCTGTCCGACATCGACAAGCTCCTCCCTGACCCGGGCCAGAATCGCAAGCCCCCTGTCCTTATGTACAATTTCTCTGCCACGAAAGAATATCACAACCTTGACCTTGTTGTTGCCCTCAAGAAAACGCCGGATATGATTTACCTTGAACTGATAATCATGCTCATCAGTCTTGGGCCTGAACTTGATCTCCTTAACCTGGATGACAGTCTGCTTCTTTTTGGCCAGGTGATCCCGCTTGGATTTTTCATATTTGAATTTCCCGTATTCCATTATACGGCAAACCGGCGGTTCGGCTTTGGGTGAGACCTCCACAAGATCCATCCCGTACTCAGTGGCCCTTTCCAAGGCAACCGGAACCGTCATAATCCCAAGCTGCTCACCATCAGGGGCGATAACACGGACACTCTCAGCCGTTATTCTGTTATTGACACGAATAGTGTCAGCCACCCTGTCATCTTTCCGGTATTTGTTGTACTTGGCTATGGTATCCTCCCGCTTTATTAATATTTGCGCCTATGTAACTTATGATCCAAGCCTTGTCAACGGTTTAGATACGTGGCTCGGCATCATGCACCATGGCGACAAATTCATCCACACCCATGGTCTTCTGTTCACCGCTGCGATCCCTGACAGTAATGGTGCCATCTTCCTTTTCACGATCGCCGGCCACCAGCATGTAGGGAATCTTCTGCAGCCGGGCCTCCCTGATCTTGAACCCGATTTTTTCATTGCGCAGATCGGATTCGACCCGCAGACCGGCGGTCTTCAGACGGGCCGTGACCTCTTTGACATATTCGCCCTGGTCATCGGTGATGTTCATGACCACGGCCTGCACCGGAGCCAGCCAGACCGGAAACGCGCCGGCATAGTGCTCGATCAGCACGCCCAGGAACCGTTCAACCGATCCCAGAATCACGCGGTGCAGCATAACCGGCCGGTGCTTCTCGCCGTCGGCTCCGATATAATGGATATCAAAGCGTTCCGGCAGATTAAAATCGCACTGCACCGTGGCGCACTGCCATTCACGGCCGATGGCATCCTTGATCTTGATATCGATCTTGGGACCGTAGAAGGCGCCGTCGCCCTCGTTGATCTCATAGGGCAGCCCCTTGCTGTCGAGCGCGCCCTTCAGGGCATCGGTGGCCTTTTCCCAGACCTCATCCGATCCGACCGCCTTCTCGGGCTTGGTGCTGATCTCCATGGAATATTCGAATCCGAAAATCCCCATCACGTCATGCACCATGTCCATCACCCCGGTGATCTCGTCCTGGAGCTGATCGGGACGGCAGAAGATATGGGCATCGTCCTGGGTGAACTGCCGGGCCCGGAGCAGACCGTGCACCACGCCGGATTTCTCGTGGCGCATGACCGTCCCCAGTTCAAAATATCTCAAGGGCAGATCACGGTAGCTGCGGATATCGGACCGATACATCAGCAGATGCGAGACACAGTTCATGGGCTTGATGGCATAACTCTGCTCATCAATCTCCGTGAAATACATGTTTTCCTTGTAATAATCCATATGGCCCGAGATCTGCCAGGCCTTGTCCCGCAGAATATTGGGGCCGTAGACAATATCATAGCCGCGCTGCATATGAATCTTACGGTCAAACTCCTCCACCAGATAGCGCAGCATCCCGCCCTTGGGCCGGAAGAGGATCAACCCCGGACCGGCCTCTTCGCTCAGCATGAAAAGATCCAGCTCGCGTCCCAGCTTGCGATGGTCACGTTTGCGGGCCTCTTCCAGCATGGTGAGATATTTCTTGAGGGCCTTGCTGTCGGCAAAGGCCGTGCCGTAGATGCGCTGCAGCATCTTGTTTTTTTCATCACCGCGCCAGTAGGCCCCGGCAACACTCAAAAGTTTGAAGGCCTTGAGATGGCCGGTGGACGGCACATGCGGACCGCGGCACAGATCCACAAAGCCGCCCTGTTCATAGAGCGAAACCTCACCGTCTTCCAGCTCGGAGATGATCTCGACCTTGTAAGGCTCGCCCTGCTGCCCGAAAAATTCCATGGCCGCCTCGCGGTCCAGCATACGGCGGACAAAGGGCTGATCCTGCCTGGCCAGTTCCTGCATCTTGGCTTCGATCGCCTCCAGGTCCTCGATCGAAAAGGTCCGGTCGATATCAAAATCATAGTAGAAACCGTCGGCTGTCGAGGGGCCGATGGTGGGCTTGGCATCCGGGAAAATCGCCTTGACCGCCTCGGCCATCAGATGGGCTGTTGAATGCCTGAGGATGTGCAGACCCTCTTCGGAATCGGCCTTTACGGTCGCAACATTCTCGCCGCCGCTGACAGGTGTGGCAAGGTCAACCAGGCGATCATCAACCACGGCCGCGATAACATGCGGATTCTTTATGGTATCTCTTAAAAAGGTCCCTTCAAAAGAAACAGACTTACCGTCAAGGATAATGGTTTTCTCAGACATAGGAACTCCAAAAAAATGGTAGGCACGCAGGGATTTGAACCCTGGACCCCCACCGCGTCAAGGT
>CAYWBU010000142.1:0-1034 GCA_964456565.1 uncultured Bacteriovoracaceae bacterium
GCCAATTTACGTATATATTTTTTTGATGAATCTTCAGATAAAATAACCCAATCAACCTCACCCTCCCTAAGTTTGTCAAACGTGTCGAGGGCGCCAAGATCCATAAGGAGGCTTAACCTGTTGAGCGAATGACCTTGCTCAACGATTTTTCCATCTTTTAGCCATACTAGGTTCGCTTCGTCATAAAGTGCATCAACAAAATGCCGACTGTGGGTAGATGTTATAATCTTGGTATCTGTTGAGGAAGCGAGTGTCATAAGAATACTTGCTAATTGGCTTTGATTGTCAGGATGCAAATGCGAATCAGGTTCATCAAGCAATAAAACAGTCGGCTTGAAAAGAATCGTATAGGAAAAAATTTGAAGCGCTTGTTGAATTCCTGTTCCTGCTAACTCAAGAGGTATTTTTTTACCATTTGGACCAGAAAGTGATATGTCCACATTAATATAAACATCTTCCTTTGGGTTGAAGGTTACTCCAATCCAAAATTTTGGAAAAACTGTTCTCATAAAAGATATCAGGTCACTAAGGAGCCCTTCTTGCTTTATTAAGTATATAACATTACGCAAATAAAGATTTGCATCTCCGCTCGCAACGCCTTTCTTTATAATGCTTTCTGTTCTAAACTCTTCTTTTTGTGGTACACCTGCTAAACCTGGGACATAAATTGAAAATGGTTTTGTTAAATTTGTGATAAGTAAACCAAGGGGAATAGAACCTGTTCTGTCGCACCCAACATTTCCTTCATTTCGGCCTCGGTAAATTCTAACTTTATACTCTATTGATTCTTGGTCTTTGTCTTTGGCAATTACCTTTAAGTAACTAAAATTTGATTGGTTTTGATATGGTTCTCCATTCCTAAGTGAGACAAAATCCCGAGCAGGACAGTACAACAGATTATCTTGAGTGAAAGTCAATTTTCCTGTGTTTCTTGCTGCTATTGCAGCGACAACTGAAAAATGTATACCTTGTAATATGCTGCTTTTCCCAGAATTATTTCCGCCAACTAAAATATTAATAGAAGATAATGATAC
>CAYWBU010000142.1:1044-6563 GCA_964456565.1 uncultured Bacteriovoracaceae bacterium
TGCAAGCCAAGCGGGTGTGGTAATTTTTGCGGCAGCAGTAAGAAAAGCGGAATCTATAAGCAAGAGAGCTATAAACCAGACAGCCATCAACTGAATAGGTTTTGTTATTTTATGAGCTTCAATTTTATGGGTTTCCATAGTTTATTCTCATTGCCCCTAACATATATATTTTGCCGCCGTCGGCTTTTTGATAAACTTGCCACTCCAAACCGTACACAATTGTATAAAATCCACCTCAAAAGCCTATCTTTTGGCGTGATAATGTTCAAATTTTAAACACTATTTTAAAACACATCAACAACAATATACTTCCATATCAACAAATTAGACCTATAACACCAACCAACAGGCGGGCGCAAATCGCCCCAAGGTCGCGGAGAATGAGAAATTCAACCGCAGGCGTAGCAGCGCTACGTTGAGGACTGGATTATGAAATTCGACAAAGATATTGGCCAAACCGGGGGATTTTACTACACCATCTCCGCCAACCGCCTAACAAATCTCTGGGTTGATCCCCACCCCAAACACGCATCCGTAATCGACTTCCCATAGGTCTCCTCTCCCACGCTCTGGGCGCCGTCCTCGATATAGCTCTCCACCATCAGGCCCCTTACCAGGTCGCCCACCATTTGATCATGCCGGCGGCTGTTGGCCACTTCCAGGCCGATGCGCGGCTGCTGGTCGAAGTTTTTGTTGGAGTTGGCGTGGTTGGTGTCCACGATCACGGCCGGATTATCCAGACCGCGTTCCATGTAGGTGCGGCAGACATGCAGCAGGTCTTCAAAATGGTAGTTGGGGATGCAGCGGCCATAGGGGTCCACGGCACCGCGCAGGATGGCGTGGGTCATGGGATTGCCCGAGGTGGAGACCTCCCAGCCGTTATAGATGAAGACATGCGAGCTCTGGGCGGCCTGGATGGCGTTGAACATGTTGGCGATGTCGCCGCTGGTGGGGTTTTTCATGCCGGCCGGGATTTCCATGCCGCTGATGGTCAGGCGGTGCTGCTGGTTTTCGACCGAACGGGCGCCCACGGCCACATAGCTTAAGAGATCCTCAAGATAAGGCAGGTTGCCGGGATAGAGCATCTCGTCGGCCGCGCTCAGGTGCGACTCGCGCATGGCGCGCAGGTGCATCCTGCGGATGGCCTTGATGCCTTCGGTGATGTTGGGGCGCTGGTTGGGGTCGGGCTGGTGCAGCATGCCCTTGTAGCCCGTGCCCACGGTCCGGGGCTTGTTGGTGTAGATGCGCGGGATCAGGATCAGCCTCTCAGCCACCTCCTCCTGCAGCGCGGCCAGGCGCGTGACATAATCGCAGAGCGCATCTTCATTGTCGGCCGAGCAGGGCCCGATCACCAGGACAAACTTATCGCTCTTACGCTCAAAAACGGCCCGGATGGCCTGATCACGCTCGGCCTTGATGGCCTTGAGCTTAGGGGACAGCGGAAATTCGCTCACGATCTCCTCGGGGCTCGGGATGCGGTGCAGATATTCAAAACTCATGGGATCTCCCTGGTTTTTTCTATTCTATAGCACAGCAAATTGCCGGATGCACATTGACTTTTACCAATTTCAACCATTTGTTTATATGAATCTTTTTGAAGATGCCCCCCTGTTTAAGATTTAAGGCTTGCATTCCCGGCCCTTCCTGCTATCATGGCTGGTGGTATTACCAGTTGCCACATGAAAGGATGTTTATGCAGGAACTGTTGAAACCCATCAAGACCGAAAGCTTAAAGGATGTCTTCATCGACCAGTTCGAGGAGCTGATCCTCTCGGGCAAGATCGCCATCGGCCAGAAATTACCCTCGGAGCGCGATCTGGCCCAGCAGATGAATGTCAGCCGCCCCGTGGTGCACGAGGCCCTGGTGGACCTGGCGGCCAAGGGCCTCATCAGCATGAAACCGCGCGTGGGGGCTTCCGTCAATGATTTCAGAAAAGAAGGCTCGGTTGTGCTGCTGGAATCGCTCATCCGTCACAGCCAGGGCGAATATGAACCCAGGCTGCGCGACAGCATGCTGCAGATGCGCATCCTGCTGGAGATGGAAAACGTGCGCCTGGCGGCAACCAAGCGCAGCCAAGCCGATCTGGATGCCCTGCAGGCCCATCTCAAAAAAGAACAGCAGGCCGACAGGAACAACATTGAAGCCATCATTGAACTGGACTTCGCCTTCCACCACCTGATCGCGCTGGCCAGCGGCAACATCATCTATCCGCTGATACTCAACTCATTTAAACTGGTCTACACCCATTTCACCCGGACCTTTTATTCCGATGCAAGCGTCATCCCGGTGGCCTTCGACTACCACCGCCGGCTGACCGCGCAGATCGCCGCCAAGGACGGCGCGGCCGCCGCCGCGACCATGCTTGAAATGCTTACCCACGGCGAAAGCCATCTCAGAAAAATCTATGCCCGCCAAAAGGAGGAGTGATGAACGCCGCAAAACTGAAGATTAAGGAACCCAAGGGGCTCTCGCCGCGCATCCAGTGGCTCCGGGACTATTATTTCAAGGGCAATGCGCGCGCCTGGAACAATGAGTTCACGGTCTGGTCCACGGGCACGGACTGGGACCAGCAGTATGAGGAGCTGACCTACTACATCGTGCCCGAGACCTATATGCTGCTGCAGCCCATCTCGGCCTCCTATTGCCAGGCCGCCCGGCCGGTCAGGCTGGCGGACGATTTCTGGGAGCTCTCCCTGCCCGAACGCAAGGCCTGGTTCCTGCGCGAGGTCATGGCCAGATATCTGCCCCATGAGGTCCTGCCCGGCGACCTGCTGGCGGGCGCGCGCTTCAATGTACATACCTCGCTCTGCCTGGACGAGAAAGAGAACCGCCGCCGGTCCAGACTGGTCCACGGCAAGAAAGGCGCCCGCGCGCAGATGCTGTGGTTTCACAATCATGGCTACGGCAATGCCGGGGCCACCAGCGGACACCTGATCCCGGACTACAAGACCGTCCTGGAAAAGGGCTGGCAGGGCATCTATGCCGACCTGGAAAGGCGCCATGACAATCTAAGCCCGGCCGAACGACAGGGTCCCAAAGGCGCCCAGCTGAGAGCCATGCTGACCGCCGCCACCATGCCGCGGGATGTGGCCGCGGGTTACGCCGCCACCTGCGAAAAACTGGCCGCTAACGAAAAAGACCCGAACCGCCGCGACGAACTCAACCAGATGTCCCAGAACCTCAGGACCGTTCCCTGGGAGGCGCCCCAAACCTTCTGGCAGGCCGTCCAGAGTCTGTGGCTGACCCACATGCTGGTGATGAGCGATGAAAACTATCCCGGCCCGGGCGTGTCCTTCGGCCGCATCGACCAGTACCTGCTGCCCTTCTGGCAGCAGTCCATTGCCGCGGGCATGGACCGTGACTTCGGCAAGGAGATCCTCAAATGTTTCTGGATCCACTGCAACACCGCCTATGACGCCATGATCCGGAACGGCAACCAGGGCATCACCGCTGGCTTCGGCCAGCTAATCACCCTCTCGGGCCTGGGCGAAGGCGGCAAGGACATGACCAACGAGCTGACGCATGTCTTCTTAGAGGTCATCGACGAGATGAGCCCCATCCTGGAGCCCAAACCCAACATCCGCCTGCACCGCGGCTCGCCCGACGAGCTGCTGGACAGGATCACGGACATGATCGGCACCTCCCAGGGCGCGCCCTTCCTGCTGAACTTTGACGAGCGTTCCATGGCCGGCATGCTGCGCGAGGCCCGCCTGGCCGGCATCCAAGACCTGATCAACAAGGATAATGTCTTTGAATATGCGCCCGTGGGCTGCCTGGAAAACACCATGGTGGGCAACGACCGCTCCGGCACGGTGGACTGCAACCTGAACCTCTTGAAGGCCGTGGAACTGGTCCTCAACAACGGAAAAGACCTGCTGGCCTTCACCGACCCCATCACGGGTAAGACCGAGAAGATCCGCAGAGACGGCCCGGCCACCGGCGCTGCCACAGAGTTCAAGAGCTTCGAAGACTTCTGGCAGGCCTATGCCGCGCAGACCCGCGCCATCATAAAACGCTGCGTGGAACTCTACGAGACCTCCGAGGCCATCCGGGCCGCATTTGCACCCACGCCCTACCTCTCATGCCTGGTGCAGGGCTGCGCCGACAAGGGCCTCGATGTCACCCAGGGCGGGGCCGAGATCAGCTTTGTGACCATGGAGGCCGTGACCTTCGCCACCACCGTGGATTCGCTGCTGGCCGTCAAACATCTGGTCTTTGACAACCATGAGTGCAGCATGGCGGAGCTGATCCAGGCCCTGAAAGATAACTGGCAGGGGCACGAGATCCTGCAGGCCAAGGCCAGGAACAAGGCCCCCAAATATGGCCGCGATGATGACGCGGCCGACGCCCTGGCGCTCAAGGTCATGGAACTGTGGTGCGCCGAGACCTGGCAATATTCCACCAAGTCCACTAAGCGGCGTTTCCGGCCGGGCATGCTGAGCTGGAACTACTGGGTGGGCGACGGCTATGTCCTGCCGGCCAGCCCGGACGGCCGCCCCAAGGGCCAGTTCCTCTCGAACGCCATCTGCCCCTCCAACGGCGCCGACATCAACGGCCCCACCTCCAACACCAACTCGGTGGGCAAGGCCCTGGGCGGTAGAAGCGCTGACGGCGACTTTGAAGACTATGTCAACCTGCTACCCAACGGGGCCAGCCACACCATGACCTTCAACCCCTCGATCCTCAAGGACCCCGAGCACCGCGCCCGGTTCAAGGCCTTTTTGAAGGGCTATATTGAAAACGGCGGCACGGCCCTGCAGATCAACATGCTCGATTCGGATGTGCTGCGCGACGCCCAGCAGCATCCCCAGGACTACCGCCACCTGCTGGTACGCGTCACCGGCTACAACGCCTATTTCACCAGCATCGGCAAAGAACTGCAAAACGAGGTGATCGCCCGTGTCAGCCACAGCAGGTACTGAGATGCAGCCGGGACTGGTCCTGGAAATCCAGCGCATGAGCACCGAGGACGGTCCCGGCATTCGCACCACGGTTTTTTTAAAGGGCTGTTCGCTTAACTGCGCCTGGTGCCACAACCCCGAGAGCATCCCCTTCAAGCCCCAGGTGCAGTGGATCGGATCGAACTGCATCGGCTGCCGCATCTGCCTGGATGCCTGTCCGCAGCAGGCCTTACATCTGACGGAAGACGGCCTGATGATCGACCGCGGAAAATGCCGGGGCTGCGGCACCTGTGCCCGCGAATGCCCGGCGGGCGCCATGGAACTGCTGGGCAAAAACTGGGATGTTACTGCGCTCGTCAAGGAGATCACCAAGGACCGCGCCTATTTTGAAAACTCCGGTGGCGGCATCACCTTAAGCGGCGGCGAACCGGCCATGCAGCCCGATTTTACAGCGGCAGTCCTCTCCCGCCTGCAGGCCGGCGGCATCCACACCGCCCTGGATACCTGCGGCCAGTGCACACCGGAGGCCCTGAAAAAGATCCTGCCCTTTGCGGACCTGGTGCTCTTCGATCTCAAGCTGGCCGACAATGAACGCCACCGCGAGCTCACCGGCCAGC
>CAYWBU010000143.1:0-635 GCA_964456565.1 uncultured Bacteriovoracaceae bacterium
AATCCGTCACCCTGCTCGGCGGTACTGGTGCCGCCGCTTTCCTGAAGAATTATCAGGTCTTCGGCAAGACCGGAACAGCCCAGAAAACCGATCCACTTACGGGTTCATATTCATCGAATGCCTACATTTCATCTTTTGTGGGCGGCATAGTCGACGCCACCGGCAAACCGGTCCTCACAATGATGGTCACCATCGACGAACCGCATCCAGACTACTATGCCAGCATTGTAGCCTGTCCGGTCTTTAAACGCATTGCCCTTAAAACCGTCAACATCATGGATATCAGGCCGGTCCTGACCGTTGCCAGGAGGGAACAGTGATAAACGCCTATGAGATCTCTCACTTCCTCCCGGATGCATCCATCAGCGGCAAGGACAGGATGGTAGGCCGCTTGCGCACCGACTCACGCAAAGTCGGCCCCGGTGACACCTTCATTGCAATCAGGGGCACTGCCGGCGACGGCGGCAGCTTCATCCCGGCTGCGATTACAAACGGCGCCCGGGTAATCATCTGCAGTAAAGAAATCCCCATTGACAGTTCTGACGACAACCCAACCATCATCAGGGTCAGCGACACCAGAAAGGCCCTGCACCTGCTGCTGCCGGTGCTTTATCCCGGCGCTTCGCAGATCGATC
>CAYWBU010000143.1:645-6561 GCA_964456565.1 uncultured Bacteriovoracaceae bacterium
GGCTTTCTGTTCTGTTCCTGCCCGATTCTCGCCATAACCGGAACCAACGGCAAAACCAGTACGGCATATCTGATTGAGGCAACCCTGAGGAAAGCGGGCAGGAACCCGGGAGTAATCGGCACTATCGAAACCCGATACAATGACACACGGATACCCTCCGAACTGACTACTCCCGGGCCCGCCGACCTCTTTGAAACGCTCGACGCCATGCATTCGGCCGGCGTTGATACCTGCATAATGGAAACCAGCTCCCATGCCCTCGACCAAGACCGCATGGCCGGGCTCGCTTTCAACTGCGCGGTCTTCACCAACCTGACCCAGGACCACCTTGACTACCACCATGACATACCGACCTATTTCGCCGCCAAACGCAAGCTGTTCACCAACTATCTCAAGGGCACGGCCGTCATCAATATCGATGATGACCACGGCCGGCAGCTGCAGCAGTTGACTCACAGGACCGTCACCTTCGGTCTTGCGACAGAAGCCGAAATAAGGCCTGCAGAACTGGACACCCAAGGCGGGATCAGCATGCGCCTCAAGACCCCCTGGGGCCCCATTGAAATCAAGAGCTTCTTGCGGGGTGATTTCCACATCCACAACATCATGGCCGCCTGCGGAGTTGCCCTGTCGCTGAATATCGACCCCGCAACCATCAGCTCCGGGATCAACTCTGTAAAACAGATCCCCGGGCGGATGCAGGCCGTTGCCAACCCTGCCGGGCGCAACGTCTTTGTGGACTTCGCCCATACCCCCGACGCCCTCGAACGCACCCTGATGACGGCCCGCAAACTGACCTCCGGCCGTCTGATAACAATCTTCGGCTGCGGCGGAGACCGTGACGCCGCCAAGCGACCCATCATGGGCAAGATAGCCGCCAGGCTGAGCGATCTGGTGGTGATAACATCCGACAACCCGCGCACCGAAAATCCCGACAGGATAATCGAGGATATCTTAAGCGGCATCGACGACCGATCCAAGGTGAAAACCGAGCCTGACCGGGCAAAGGCCATCGCCCGCGGCATTGCTGCCATGCAGCCGCAGGACTGCGTGGTCATCGCCGGCAAGGGACATGAAAACTACCAGATCATCGAACATCAAAAACTGCCCTTCGATGACATGATCTGGGCCCAGAAAAGTCTCGAGGAGGTTTTGAAACCATGAACTACCTCATCAAGGACATTATTGAGATTACCGGAGGAACACTGCTTTCGGGCAAAGAAGATTCCACCATCACCGGGATATCGACCGACTCGCGCCTGATAAAGGAAGGCGAGCTGTTCATTGCGCTCAAGGGCGAAAACTTTGACGGCCACCAGTTTGTGGCGAGCTCAATTGCCAACGGCGCCTCGGGTGCCCTGGTCATGAAGCAGACCCCCGAATATCCGGCCGCCATCATCCTGGTAAAAGAGACCCTGAAGGCCCTAGGAGACATCGCCGGCCGCATCCGGCATGACAGCCGGGCAAAGCTGGTGGGAATCACGGGCTCCAACGGCAAAACCACGGTCAAGGAACTCTGTGCCGCGATCCTGGAGACCCAGGGTCCCACCCTGAAAACCGACAAGAACTACAATAACCTGATCGGAGTTCCGCTCTGCCTGTTCAAGATGCACAGCGAGCATCGCTTTGCCGTGATCGAGATGGGCACCAACCGCCCCGGTGAAATCGGACGTCTGTCACAGATCGCCGATCCGGATATTGCCATCCTGACCAACATCAACCATGCCCACCTGAACGGACTGGGCAGCATTGAAGGAATCATTGCCGAAAAGCAGTCCATTTTCAGCAATACCAGAAACGGCGGGTTCGCCATTATCAACCCGACCCTGCCGTACATTGATCAGATAAAAATCCCCGACCACCTGCAGATCCTCACCTTCGCGGAAGAAGGCCGGACCGATGTCCGCCTCAAAGACATCCTCCGCAGCGACCTTTCCGGTACCGACTTCATCGCAAGCATCGCCGGACGGGAAACCCGCATGCACATCTCCCTGCCCGGAATGCACAACGTAACCAATGCCCTGGCGGCCTGCGCCTGCGGCCTGGCCCTGAACATCGATCCCGAGGCCATCGCCGCCGGAATTGCCGGAGCCGCCTTCCCCGGCATGCGTTCGGAAATCATCATCTCCGAACACATGACCATCATCAACGACACCTACAATGCCAGCCCGGCCTCCATGGATGCCGCCCTGAAAATGCTGGGCAGCGCCCCGCACTCTTCCAAGGTAGCCATCCTGGGTGACATGCTGGAACTCGGCGATGACAGCCGCGACCTGCATCAGCAGCTGGGTCGCAATGTGGCCTCGTCACATATTGACCGACTCGTGGTTACCGGGACAATGGCCAGGATCGTGGCCGATGCCGCCATTGAGGCCGGAATGGATGCCACGGCAATCGACATGGTAGCCGACATTGAAGACATCAAACCCCTGATCGGAAGCATCAACCAGAAAGACGCCTGTGTTCTGGTAAAGGCCTCCCGCGCCTTGCAACTGGACAGGGTCGTAAACTATCTTAAGGCGGTTGCCTGATGCTGTTTCACATCCTCTATCAGCTGCACAGCGATTCATCCGTCCTGAATGTATTCAAATACATCACCTTCAGGAGCATCTACGCCACCATCACCGCCCTGCTGATCTGTCTGCTGTGCGGACCCTGGTTCATCCGCAAAATCTGCAATCTGAGCCTGCGTGAACGCATCAACGGCTACACTCCCGCCACCCATAAACAGAAATCCGGCACTCCCACCATGGGCGGAGTCCTGATTATCTTTGCCATGCTGACCGGCATCCTCCTGTGGGTGGATCTCTCCAACATCTACGTCTGGCTGGTGATCTTCATCATGCTGACCTTCGGCGCCCTAGGATTCATTGACGACTACCTCAAAACCGTCAAGGGCAACATGCGCGGCATCCCCGGCAGACTGCGGCTGCTGATCGAGTTTGCAGCCGCCTTCATTGTCGCCTATGTCCTGATAAACCTGCCCGGATTTGACACCACGGTTTCGATCCCGTTCTTCAAGAATATGCAGCCCGATCTGGGCATCCTGTACATCCCCTTCGTAATGCTGGTAATCGTCGGCAGCGCCAACGCCGTCAATCTCACCGACGGCCTGGACGGCCTGGCCATCGGGCCGGCCACCATCGCTGCCGCCACCTATCTCTTCTTTGCCTATGTCACCGGCAACTTCAAGGCGGCCACCTACCTGCACATCCCCTTTATCCCGGGGATCGGTGAACTGAGCATCCTGCTCGGCGCAGTCGTGGGAGCCGGCATGGGGTTCCTGTGGTACAATTCATACCCCGCCCAGATCTTCATGGGCGATGTCGGTTCACTAAGCCTGGGCGGCATCCTGGGCACGGTTGCCGTACTCACCAAGCATGAGATCGTGCTCGTGATCGTGGGCGGAATCTTTGTCATGGAGGTGGTCTCCGTCATCCTGCAGGTCGGATTTTTCAAGATAACCGACGGCCGCCGGATCTTCAGGATGGCCCCCATCCATCATCATTTTGAACTAAAAGGCTGGCCCGAACCCAAGATAATTGTCAGGTTCTGGATCATATCAATCTTTCTGGCCATGGTGGCCATTTCAACCCTGAAATTGAGGTAAATGTGAAGATAACGGTCTGGGGAACAGGGAAAACAGGGCTGGAAACAGCCAGGGAGATGCTCAGACAGGGGCATGCGGTGCGCCTTGTGGATCAGCAGCCGCCTGCGGTCCAGAGCGATATCCCGGTAAAAATCCTTGAGCCGGAGGACCTGGAATGGGCCGACATCGTAATTCCGAGCCCGGGAATACCCCAGGACCATCCGCTCTTTTCCCATGCAAAAAGGGTGCTCTCGGAGATAGAGGTGGCTTCCCAGCTCATGCGCGGCAAACTGATCGCGGTTACCGGCACCAACGGCAAGACCACCACCGTGACCCTGATCCACCGCATCCTGGAGACTGCCGGCAAGAATGTCGGCCTGGGGGGCAACATTGCTCCGCCGCTGATCTCGCTGGTCAAGGACGATCCCGACTATATCGTGGCCGAAATCAGTTCCTTCCAGTTGGAATGGATCGAACGTTTAAGGCCCGACATCGCGGTCTGCATGAATGTGACTCCCGATCACCTGGACCGCTACAGCAACATGGAGGAATATGTCTACTACAAGCTCAGGATATTCGAGAACCAGACTGCGGACAACCTCGCCATCATCAATTATGACGACGAATGGCTGACCGCCAGGACATATGAAGCCCGCCTGGACGGTTTTTCCGTCAAGGCGGAAAAACTTGACTGTCCGGGGGCCTGCATCAAGGACAACAGCATCTTTTTCTCGGACACTGCTGACGGCCCGAAAATCCCGGAGATTAACCGTATCGGTGAAGGCGTTGCCGAAGACATGCTGGCGGCGGCCCTCGTGGGACACCATCTCGGGATCGCCAATGAAGTCATGGAAAAGGTCTTCATGGAGTTCAAGGTGATTCACCACCGGTTTGAATTTGTGGCCGAGATCGACGGCATCACCTTCATCGACGACTCCAAGGCCACCAATGTCGGTGCCGTGGAAAAGGCCCTCAACGGCATCAACAACCATGCGGTTATCATCCTGGGCGGAGTCGACAAGGGCGGTGATTTCAAGCAGGTTTTTGAGGCCAGCCGCCACAAGATCCGCAAGGCCATCATCCTGGGCAATCAGGCCCCCAGAATTGAAGAGGAGATAAACGGAATCACCCCAATCGAACATGCCCAGAGCATGCAGGAAGCCGTCAACAAGGCCTACAATTCGACCGAGCCGGGCGACATGGTGCTTTTGAGCCCCGGGTGTGCCAGTTTCGATCTGTACAAAAGCTATGCCCATCGTGGCGAGGACTTTGTCAAATGCGTAAATACGATACTGACGAACAGGAAATAGATTTTGACGTCATCTTTCTCCTGACCACGCTGCTGCTGCTGGTCCTGGGAACGGTGATGGTCTATTCGTCCAGCTTCTTTGTCTCCAAGGAGATCTTCGGAAGCGGGATAATCATGACCAAGAAACATATCTTCCACGTCATCATCGGCACCATTGTCATGCTCGGAATCATGAGCATCGATTACCGGCGCCTGAAATCAAAACCGGTCCTGGTTCTGGCCATCTGCGCCGGACTGGTTTCGCTGTGTCTCTGTTTCGTGCCCGGCATCGGCATAACCGGAGGACATGCCAAGCGCTGGGTCCGCATCGCCGGATTCACCTTCCAGGCCTCGGAACTGATGAAAATTGTCCTGATCCTGTTCATGGCCAATTTCCTTTCAAAGAAGACCCGCAACGTACAGGACTTCAAGACCGGAGTCCTGCCGGTCCTGATTGTCATCGCCGTTACCGGACTGCTGATCTTCATTGAACCGGATTTCGGGACGGCCGCCACCATCGGGCTCTGGTCCCTGATCATTCTTTTCATTGCCGGCATGCAGTGGCGGCATCTGCTGGGAATTGCGGCCGTGGCGGTGCCGCTGGCGGCCGGCATGATGTGGATGGCTCCTTACCGCCGGGCCCGACTGACCGCCTTCATCGATCCCTGGGCCGACATGCACGGCATCGGATATCAGATCATTCAGTCCATGGTCGCCTTTGCCAAAGGCGGACTCTTCGGTTCCGGACTGGGCGAAGGCACCCAGAAACTTTTCTTCCTGCCGGCCCCGCATACGGATTTCATCCTGTCGGCGGTGGGCGAGGAACTGGGGCTCTTCGGGGTACTGGTTGTAATCGCCCTCTTCGCCGTCTGGATCTGGCGCGGCTTCCAGATCGCCCGCGGCACCAATGATTCTTTCGGATTCTACCTGGTGATAGCATCCGTAACTCTGGTTGGCCTGCAGGCCATTCTCAACATGGGGGTGGCCATGAGCGTGCTACCCACCACCGGACTGGCCCTGCCGTTCTTCAGCTACGGCG
>CAYWBU010000144.1:0-6559 GCA_964456565.1 uncultured Bacteriovoracaceae bacterium
GTTTTCTTTTTTGTTTAAAAAAAATTCCAACACCAATTAAACCAATACCTAAAAGTCCAGCAAGAATTTTTATAATCAATTCTAAACCAGAAAGAGCAACATTTCCTATTGCATCGCCAAACTCAAAAACCATAAAACCTTAAGAAAAACATTATTTATAAAGTTATTCTTTTGTTACACTTTATAACATAAATAAAAATAAGTGTATACAAAAAAGAATAACTTTAAATAGTTTTATAAACTTATATTTTGATGAATTTGAAATCATCCTTTAAAAATTTTGTAAATAAGTTTAATTCTTTTTTTGATTCTATTGGGGAAAAATATGAAAATTACCATCACAAAGGGCGTATTGGCGCCCCGGATAACCGTGCTCCTCAGGACCCGGGCGATAATCAGGGCGCCCAGCCACGAAACCATGGTCACGCCGAACATGACCAGGGCCTGCCCCTCACTGAAAAAGGCCCCGATCAGCAGGGCAAAGATCGGCATCTTGGCCCCGCAGTTCATGAACGGCAGGGTCAGAATCGTTGCCAGACGTTCATTGGGGGACTTGATGGTCCGGGTGGCCATCACCCCGGGGACCGCGCAGCCTCCGGCAATCCCGCCCGAAACAATGAAGGGCATCACCGAATTGCCATGCAGACCGAAGACCCTGAAAATACGATCCAGCATAAAGGCCATGCGGGCCAGATAGCCGGAGTCCTCCAGAAACGCGATTCCCAGGAACATCAACAGGATCAGCGGCACAAAACCGAGGACCCCGCCCACACCGTCGATAACTCCGGAAATCATCATCGACTTGAACAGTCCTTCGGGCAGGACGGCATCCGCCATACTTCCCAGCCAGCCGAAAAAGCTCTCGAACCACCCCACCGGCACCTCACTGAAACTGAAGGTGAATTCGTACAGGATAAAGATGACCGCCAGCATGATCAGGGGCCCTAGAAAACGATGGGCCAGGACCTTGTCCATGCGGTCCGAGACATACAGCCGCTCATTCTCAGTCATCCGTTTCACAACCCCCTGGCGGACCACTGACATGACATAGCCATATCTGAAATCGGCAATCACATCCTCGGGAGTGGCCTGCAGGGTGCTCTGGGTATGACTTCCCAGGCGCGCGGCCCGTTCTTCCAGGGTCCGGGAAATTTTAGCGTCCGCAGCGCGCCCCAGCTTTATAATCTCGCTGTCATTTTCCAGATATTTGAGCGCCAGCCAGCGCGCATTGAACAGCTCACTCAAAAATCCGCCCGCGGCAGCCGTCCGCTCCATTTCGTCCAGGGCACTGTCCACATCCTCACCATAGGAGATCTTCAGCGGTCCGGTCTTTTTTCCATCCGTCGCGGCCGCGATCACCTCCACAAGTCGGTCAAGGTTTCTGCCAGTACGGGCGACTATGGGCACCACGGGTACGGACAGAAGCGCGGATAGCTTTTCGGGATCGATAATAACACCCCGTTTCTCGGCCATATCAACCATGTTCAGGGCCACCACCACATTGAACCCCATCTCCATAAACTGGGTGGTCAGGTAGAGATTGCGCTCCAGGTTGGAGGCATCCACGATGTTTACAACAACCTCGGGATTCTGGCGCACAAGATATTCGCGCGCCACAACCTCCTCCAACGAATAGGCGGTCAGGGAATAGGTGCCCGGAAGATCCACGATGTTCCAGGTCTCCTCGCCATAGCGGTAGAAACCCTCTTTTTTTTCAACCGTAACCCCGGGATAATTGCCCACATGCTGCCGCGCGCCGGTCAGCTCGTTAAAAAGGGTCGTCTTGCCCGAATTGGGATTGCCGGCCAGAGCCACAACTGTCATTCGTCAACCTCTACATCGATATAATCCGCTTCGCTGTTTCTGAGGGTCAGGGTAAAATTCATCACCCGCAGGGCTACCGGGTCCTTAAGCGGGGCCCGGCCCTGAACCTTTATGCGGGCCCCCGGCACCAGGCCCATATCCCTGATACGCCGGCCAAGTTCGCCTGAAACCTTGACCGCCTTGATGACCCCGCTCTGATTATCCTTCATCTGCCGCATATTTACCGTTGCCATACAACCCTCTTGTTAGATCTAGTTAACTTTTAACGGATACCGCAAACGGGTCAGCGACTCAAGAAAAATTTTTGTCCCGCAAAATCTTCACTGCGGAAGGCGGACCAGCCATACCCCCCGGCCGTCCTTTTTGAGGCTGCCGCCTTTGCGGCCGAATTCCGTCACATACAGGCCCTCATCGCCAAACGCCGGGTCACCGGCAAAGGCGCACGCCGAAGGTGCCCCCATCCTGCTCACCTCATAGACCCCTTCAAGCCCGCCTTGCGCATCAAAATGCATCAGGGCCGCACCGGAATTAAAACAGACCCACAGACTGCCGTCCGGGGCAACATCCAGATCATCGAAAATCTGCCCAACCCCCGGATCATAAATCCTGGATTTCTCTCCGGTTGTCACATCAAACTGCCAGAGACCGCCAAACATCTCGGTATAGTAAAGCGTCTGACCGTCGGCCGCAAAGGCCAGGCCGTTGACCCATCCCAGGTCGTCGGCAAAGATTTCGGGATCTTCAAAATTAGCGGCATCCAGATTGACCCGATAAACCCGGCCGTGCCGTAAAAAGATCCCTTCGGAAGAGGTGTAGTACAGATATTTATCCTTGAGGGCAAACCCGTTGAGCCCGGGAATTGCTGCGGTCAGGAGACTGCGGTCGCTCAAATCCGGTCCCAGCTGCATGATCCGGCCGTCCAGCAGGCCGTCGCCGGCGCGCCTGACGCCCGCATAGACCCAGCCTTCATAATACACCACACCGAAGCACAGCCGGCCCAGCTTGGCGCGGGAGACAACTCTGCCCTGCGGGCCGGCCGGCCTCACCAGGTAGATAACCCCGTCCAGACCGGTCACATACAGGTTGCCCCGGCCGTCAAAGGTCAGGTTTTCAGCCCCCTGCAGCCCGCCCACATAGAGTTCGGCATCCAGCTTAAGCCTTTCATGTCCGGCACTGCAGCCCGCCAGCAACATAATCAGGACCAGGTAAAACGTCTTTTTCATCTCTTTATGCGGCCTTCTTCCAGACACAGATAGGCCGCCCCGATGATCCCGGATTCGTCACTGAATCCGGAAACCCGCACCCCGCCGGAGGGCAGCATATGCCTGCGCCTGGACAACCGGGCCGCAACAGATTCTTTCACCCGGGCCAGAAACAGCGGCGCCGCCGCCGAAAGTCCACCGCACAGCACGACGGTCTCCGGATTGAGGATCATAATATAGTTATAAAGGGCCTGGGCCAGATATTGCGAAAAAACCTCCATCGTCCTGAGGGCTGCGCCATTTCCGGCATCCGCCAGATTGCACACTTCCCTGGCCGTGGCCGCTGCAATGCCGTTGTCCGCCGCCAGCCGCACAAGCGCAGTTGCCGAACAGTGGGTTTCAATGCAGCCGCGGTTGCCGCAGCCGCACTCATACGGACCGTCAGCCTCCATGGCGATATGCCCCCATTCACACCCGTATCCGCCCGCACCCCGGAATACCCGGCCGTCGATCACCACTCCGGTACCAACACCCGTGCCCAGCGTAACGCAGATATAGGTCTGCATGTCCCTGGCCTGGCCAATCCAGCCTTCGGCCAGCGCCGCGCCGACCGCATCATTATCAAGAAAGACCCGCAGTCCGGTTTTTTCCTCCAGGATCTTAACCAGCGCGACACTGCCCCAGCCGTCCATATTGATGGGATTGATAAGCAGGCCCTGGTCTACCTGCACCTGCCCGGGACAGACCACTCCCATTCTGGATATATCCGGAAATCGATTTCTGAATTTGGCGACCGTCTCACAGACGAGGCTTATTACCGTATCAAAATCATTCCCGGGATACTGGCGGATAAGGACATCTTGAAGCTGACCTGTTTCACTGACTACACCGGCATGCAGGTTGGTGGCGCCAAGGTCAAATCCGATCACCATACCAGGATATCCGCGCCTGTGGAGGCAATGTAGCGGGTGATATCCCGATCGATCGGACGCGACAGGACGATGGTCCCGCCAACCCGCATCCCGGGGATATCCACGCTGGTTTTGCCGTTGGGCAGCTCAATTCTGACCGGCGGGCCCGCAAAACCGATTCCGGCCAGTTTCAGGATGTCCTGCGGCCGGGCGGTGCGGGTATCCACCAGCACATAACCCTTCTGTTTGAGCAGGGCCAGCATCGTGTCATCGGGCTGTTCCGCGGCAAAAATCGTCTTACCTACCATGAGCGGGGCCTTGTACGCCAGCCGGACCGGCTCCTGGCTCACCAGGACAATCTCAACATCCTTGCGGCACCCGATCCCCAGGCCGTCAAAAAGGCCCGCCACCGAATGATTCACATCCCGGATATAATCATGCCGCGGTTCTTCGATTTCGGCTGTCTGACCGCCGATTTCAACCAGATCAATGCCGAAACGCGCGGCATAGGACCTGATACATTCGGGGGTCTTCTCTTCATCTTTTTTCAGCAGGTTGACAACAAACACGTTCCGTCTGGAAAAATCTTTATATACGATCCATTTGCCGCTGAAACTGACCTTTTCCTCTTCGCCCACCAGCAGGGGCGCCGCATCGCGGTTGACCGAAAAATAGCCCGAGACGCCCAGGATCTTCTCCACCATTTCCTCGGGGCTGTCGATCGGACCGGAAACAACCTTGCATGCCGGAAAGGAATCCTCTATAACCTGCCTGATCTCCGGCGAGTTCCGGCCATCTATATCCAGGATAATCCGCCGCCCGGTATCAAGATCCATGACCGGAATCTGGGCCGTGTCAATGGAGATGCTGCCGCCGGCCAGCGGCATGAAAAAGGTGCCTTCATTGCGAACGGCCCCGCCCATATCGGCCACTGCCGGCACAAGGGTGTTTTTCACCAGGATCGCCGCCCGGCGCTGCGCCGCCTGCTCTTCTTCCATGGCCTTGACGCTCGGCGTTGCCGGAACCGCTTCTTTTTTTTGCGCGACAGGCGCCGGAGCTGCAGCCTTGACCGGCGGAGCAGGTTCGGGAAGTTTTTCCTCCTCAGGCTCAGGCGGCTCAATTTTGGGGGCTTCCGCCCGCGGCGCAACCACTGCAACAACCTCTTTTTGAGGGAGCACATCTACCTGCTCTGTCTTTTTTTCCGGCGCTTGCGCTTCGGGTTCAACCGGGGATTTTTCTTCTGAGACAACCTCAAGTTCCTCTATTTGGGGAGGCCTGGTCACCGCCGGCATCTTCTTGGGTTCGGTTTTTTCAACTGCCCTGGCGGCAAAGTCAGGCATCTTGACCTTCTGCCCCGCCTGGATATAGTCAAGGTTCTCTATCTCGGGATTAAGTTTCCTGATCTTCCCCAGATACTTATCAAAGATCTCCTCATTGCTCAGACCGTACACATCCCGCAGGACCTTTGCCAGATATTCGCCCTTGCGCATCACATACACGTCCTCACTGCGGTCGCTGTCGGCGGCGCGCTTCTCCGCAACATCCTGCAGCGAGGGCACCTTCACCTTCTGTCCGATGCGGATGCGGTCGAGATCCTTGATATTGGGGTTCAACCGTCTGAATTCCCTGTACAGCGACGGCAGATCCTCGGGCTTGGCATCAAACGAATTCATCATGATCTTCCACATGGTGTCGCCGGTTTTTATTGTATAATCCACCGCGCCGGAGGCCTGTTTGCGCTTGGCATATTTGACCAGAGTAATCTCCCTGGCGCACAGATTCGTTGTCAGCAGGACACCCAGACAAAAGACCAGCAGCACCTTTCTGGGCATCAGAATATCTCCTTGAGCATCAGGTCGTCTTCACCATTATCCGATTGCGGCGGCAGATGACCTTCCTTGAAACATTCAAAGCGCACATGTTTGGAACGCGGGCCCGCCAACTTGCCGGTCCGGGTATCCACCCGCGCAAAGACAATGCCCTCGGGCACCTTGAAATCCCGCACCGGTTTTTCATCCAGGGCATCCTTCATGAAATCCACAAAAATCGGACTGGCCGCCCGGCTGCCGGTCTCATGTTCTCCCAGCGGCAGCATATTGTCATATCCGACCCAGACCCCGCAGATCGTATCCGGGGTATAGCCCAGGAACCAGGCATCGCGGTTGTCATCACTGGTTCCGGTCTTGCCGGCCACCGGACGTTTGAGGGCTCGGGCCCGCCAGCCGGTGCCGTCACTCACGACCTCATGCAGAATATTGGAGACAATGTAGGCCGTCTGCTCGGAAATCACCTCGTCATCCCCGGCCACCCCGGTTTCAAGCAGATTGCCCTTCTTGGCGGTGTAGATCGGACCAATGTCCGCCTGATTTATATATTCAATCAGGTGCGGATCAAATTTACGGCCATGATTGGGAAAAACCGCATAGGCCCGCACCAGATCAAACGGTGCAATCACGCCGGACCCCAGGGCCAGCGAAAGGTCCCGCGGCAGATTTTCCCCCAGGCCGAAACGTTCAAGATATGCAAGCGCATAGGAAAGGCCCATGTCCTTCAGCAGTTTGATGGTCACAACATTGCGTGAGAGCACCAGCCCGGTTCTAAGGGTTGTGGGTCCGTAGAAAC
>CAYWBU010000145.1:0-6550 GCA_964456565.1 uncultured Bacteriovoracaceae bacterium
AATGGGACGCAAACCGTCATTGTGGTTCCCGAGACGGGCCAGGCCTGGGTGGTGGTCGGCACGACCGTCACGCAGATCACCGACCCGGACTTCCCCGGCGCGTTAAAAAACTGGTGATCGGGGTTTCCGGCGGGCTGGATTCGACCCAGGCCCTGCTGGTGTGCGTGCGCACCATGGATGAGCTGGGCCTGCCCAGGAAAAATATCAAGGCCTATACCATGCCGGGCTTCGCCACCTCGGACCGGACCTACGGCAATGCCCTGCAGCTGATGCAGACCCTGGGAGTGGATGCGTCCGAGATCGATATCCGGCCCAGCTGCCGCCAGATGCTCACCGATATCGACCATCCCTTTGCCGCCGGTGAAAAACAGTATGATGTCACCTTTGAGAACGTCCAGGCCGGTGAACGGACCTCGCACCTTTTCCGGCTGGCCAACCATCACGGCGCCATGGTGGTGGGGACCGGCGACCTGAGCGAGATGGCGCTCGGCTGGTGCACCTACGGCGTGGGCGATCATATGTCGCACTACAATGTGAATGCCAGTGTGCCCAAGACCCTGATCCAGTATCTGATCCGCTGGGTGGCGGACCGGCATATCTTCGGCGAAGACGCCTCGGTCTGCCTCAAGGATATCCTGGATACGGAGATATCGCCCGAGCTGATCCCCGGCGACAGCAACGCTAAGCCCCACCAGAGCACCGAGGCCGTGATCGGGCCGTATGAACTGCAGGATTTCAACACCTTCTATGCCACGCGTTTCGGTTATGCCCCGACCAGGATTGCCTTTCTGGCCTGGCATGCCTGGCACGCCAGGGAAGAGGGCCGCTGGCCGGATGTGCCCGAGAATAAGCGCAACCAGTATTCCATGGCCGAGATCAAGCGCTGGCTGGAGGTCTTTATCCGCCGCTTCTACGGCTTCAGCCAGTATAAACGCTCCTGTGTGCCGGACGGGCCCAAGGTGGGCTCGGGCGGCTCGTTGTCGCCGCGCGGCGATTACCGGGCCCCCAGCGACGGCGAGGCGACGGTCTGGCTGGCCGATCTTGCGCGGATACCGGAAAATGATTAAAGGATCGGCCGCCTGAGGCCGAAGTGCTGCTTTAACTGAAAACGGAGGTTTTTGTGGCAGACGAAAATAAAATCAGACAGGCCAGTGACCGGGCGGTGGGAGATCTGCTGCAGCAGACCGACCGTCTCAGGGATTATCTTGCCGGGGAAGGCAGCTATCCGGTTGACCAGTTGGAGCTCTTCATGGAGACCCTCAAGGAGTCCATTGTGGCGCTCTCGCTGGCCGATCTGGAAAAATCGGAAGAGAGCATGCGTCAGCTGAGCGCCATCAGTTCCTCGGAGCTGTTCCGCGGCATTGGCGAGGTTACCCGCAGCCTGCATGAATCCATTAAGGATATCCAGAAATTTGTGGACCCGATCCTGGCGATCTTTGCTGACCAGAATGTGGACGGTCTGGCCAGCCGGCTTGAATATGCCTCCACCATGGTGAAGGATGCCTCGGACAAGACCCTTGATCTGCTCTTCGGTCGCCAGGATGTGCTGATGCAGGATCAGCAGGTCTTTGACGAGATCGAAGGGATGATGGCCGCCGGGGACTGCGACGGCGCCAGAGATAAACTTGCCCTGCTGCGCGGTCACAATCAGGATCTCATCAACGAGATGACCCGCATCAGCGAACTGCAGATCCATGCCGACCTGGTGGACCAGATCGTCAAAAAGGTCAGTCGGGTGGTGGATGACATTGAAAAGAAACTTATCGATCTCCTGAAACGTTTCAGCCGGGATATGCAAAGCCTGCCCGAAGAATTGCCGGAGGGCGAAGTTCTGCATGGCCCGGTGGTTCCCGGCCAGACCGATGCCAAGGCGGCCAGCAGTCAGGATGATGTGGATGATCTGCTGTCATCGCTGGGGTTGTAGCAGGACCCGGCCGGGAGTTGCCGGGGAGCTAAGGACGCATATATGCTTAAGTTAAGGTTGCAGGGTGGTCCTCGCCTCTGTTATAGCCCTGCTGATATTCGATAATATAGAGGTGCAGATGATGGATACCGTTGACAGCAAAGATGCCCGCAAACAGGGGCGGGATTTCATCCGGACCAGGATTGACAAGGATCTGGCGGCCGGCCGGCCCGGCGTGGTTACGCGCTTTCCTCCCGAACCCAACGGTTATCTGCATATCGGCCATGCCAAGAGCATCTGCCTCAATTTCGGGATCGCGCGCGATTTTGACGGCCGCTGTCATCTGCGCCTTGATGATACCAATCCTGAAAAGGAAGAACAGGAATATATCGATTCCATTATCGAGGATGTGCGCTGGCTCGGATTTGACTGGGGTGAACATCTTTACTATGCCTCGGATTACTATGAGAAACTCTATGACTTTGCGGTTCAGCTGATCCGGAAGGGCAAGGCCTATGTCTGTGAACTGACCGCAGAACAGATCCGCGAAAACCGCGGCACCCTGACCGAGCCGGGCAAGGACAGTCCCTGGCGTGACCGGCCGGTTGAGGAAAGCCTGGATCTCTTCGGGCGCATGCGGGCCGGGGAGTTTGAAGAGGGTTCCCATGTGCTGCGCGCCAGGATTGATATGGCCTCTGCCAATCTGAACATGCGTGATCCGGTCATCTACCGGATTCGCAGGGTTACCCATCACCGCACCGGTGACAAATGGTGCGTATATCCCATGTATGATTTTGCCCACTGTCTTTCGGATATGCTGGAAGGCATCACGCATTCAATCTGTACGCTGGAGTTTGAGGACCACCGGCCGCTGTATGACTGGATCCTGGATGAACTGGAGACGCCCTGCCACCCGCAGCAGATCGAATTTGCCAGGCTCAATCTGACCTATACGGTCATGAGCAAGCGCAAACTGCTGGAACTGGTGCAGAGCGGTATGGTCAACGGCTGGGACGATCCGCGCATGCCGACCATCTCGGGACTGCGCCGGCGCGGTTTTACCCCGGCATCCATCCGTGATTTCTGCGACCGCATCGGGGTGGCCAAGAATGACAGCGTGATCGATATGGATCTGCTGGAGTTTGCCATCCGCAACGACCTGAACGACCATGCGCCGCGCGCCATGGCCGTGCTGGAGCCGCTCAAGATCGTGATCGAGAACTATCCGGAAGACCAGGTTGAGGAGTTCGAGCTGCCCAACCACCCCAAGGTGCCGGAGATGGGCATGCGCAAGGTGCCCTTTGCCCGTGAGATCTACATCGAACGCGCTGATTTCATGGAGGACCCGCCCCGTAAATTTTTCCGGCTGGGACCGGGGCGCGAGGTGCGGCTGCGGGGCGCCTATCTGATAACCTGTACCGCGGTTATCAAGGATGAGCAGGGACAGGTCACTGAACTGCGCTGCAGCTATGACCCGGCCACAAAAGGCGGCGATGCCCCGGACGGCCGCAAGGTCAAGGGCACCCTGCACTGGGTCGCGGCCCGGCATGCGGTGAGGGCCGACGTCAGGCTCTATGACCGGTTGTTCGATGTTCCCGGACCGGAGGCCGGCGGTGACTACCGAAACTGCATCAATCCTGATTCGCTGAAGATCCTTGACGGCTGCATGCTGGAGGCCAACCTGGCCGGAGCCGAGAAGGGCAGTCGCTATCAGTTTGAGCGTCAGGGCTACTTCTGTGTCGATCCCGATTCAACGCCTGCCAGGCCGGTGTTCAACCGGACCGTGACCCTGAGGGATTCCTGGGGCAAGGCCAAAGATAAATAAGCTTGCTTCAGGCGCATAACCGATTAATTTTAGATTAACAACAATGCTTTTTTAGGGGCTTGTTTTGCAAATTTCATAGGGGTATACTGTCATTTCGCACGCATGTGCCTGTTTGCTTCAAGATTTTTAGCCCACCTGAGAAACTCTTTGTTTTTGTAATGGATTTCACAAAAAAGAAGGAGGTAGTCCGAGTATGCAACATTTCTACAGGAGTATTCTGATCTTATTGGCCTTGTTACTGGTGAATGGCTGTACCGAGGAAAATGACAACTATTTTCCGTATGCGGTGGCCGTGCCGGCGGCAGGGGAGGAAGGCGGCGGTGATTCGGGTGATACGGAAGAGGATCCGCCCGTGCCGGGGACGGCGGTGATCGAGCTCAGGGGCGGGGATTCGGCCACCGGGAATGGCGGTAACGCTGTACAGTTTTACGTCATTTCATATGCCGATGTGACTTTTTCCAGGTTCGGCAGCGTGGACGCCGCCTTTGACCTGCCGGACTACGCCGTACAGTTTGATCTGGGTGAAAATTCCCATATTGTCAGCGGCAATGTTACGGTGTCACTCTATGCACCCGGAGATTCGGCCCCGGCAGCCGGGTTGCTGTATATGATCACGGGTAACCAGAACCTCTACCTTTCCGACGGAACCGGCAATGTCGGTGATCATCCTGCTGTCACCGGCCTGCAGGTGGCTGCCGGCGCCGAACTGACCCTGCCGTTGAACTGGGACGCCACGGATGTTACGCATGCTGACGGTCAGGATATGGCCCGCTTGAGCTTCCCGTACGATGTGGTGATCGATGGTCGCGTGTCCACCCTGGATCTGACCACGGCCACCGATCCTGATGACGAGCGGCACGGGGCCCCGGCCACGACGAGCGACATGGGCGCTCTCTATATCCAGACTCCGGGGATCTTCCTGATGGGTCCGGCGGCCTCCATCGATCTTGGCGGCGGCGATGCCCTGGCCGCGGATGAGCGCGGCGGCGATGGCGGCGGTTTATCAATCTACTGCGGCGGCGGATGTTTTGTGGATGGCTCCATTGACCTGTCCGGCGGGAACGGCCTTGGTAGCGGCATCGGCGGTGACGCCGCCGTGATGAACGGTTCGGATGGCCTGTTGTTGAGCCCCGGCGGCGCCATGGTCAACCAGGCCGCCATCGACGCGGCGGGCGGCAGCGGGGCTGTCGGAGGAACGGCGCGCCGGGTATATTTCAACAGCTTCGGCGCCATCTATAACACGGCAACCATCAATGCCGCCGGCGGCAGCGGGACGGCCGGCCTGGGCGGTCACGGTGGAGATATCTATTTTTACAGCAACTTTGGCGGTATCCATAACGCCGGTGATCTCTTGAGCACCGGCGGTAACGGCAGTGTGGCCGGCTATCCGGCCGGACAGATCGTTATGCAGGTGATGACAGATGGTGACGTTCTTAATTCGGGCGACATCAATACCTGCGGAGGATCCTGTACCGTTGACGGTTCCGGCAGCTATGCGCAGAGTGTTGTTATGATTGCCCGGGGCGGCGATATTCTGTGTTCGGGGGATCTTACGGCCAACGGCGGTGATGCTAAGGGATCATTTGCCGGTGGACAGGGCGGCAGTCTGCAGGCGCAGTGCATGACGGGATTTCCTCCTTTTGGACCTGCCGGACCTGTTGCGCCTGGTAGGATCGCCTTTTCCGGCAATATGAGCCTGAACGGCGGCGGCGGCGAACCCGGCGGAGAAGGGGGATGGATCAATATTGTCAGCATGGATCCCTTGGATATGGTGGATGAGCCATTGGGGCCGGTGGATTTCCTGGGATATGCGGCCATGGATATCTCGGGCGGCAGCGGCGCAACGGATGGCGGCCAGGGAGGTTGGCTGGAAGTGCACGCGCAAGTATTTGGATCTCCGTTTGGGTTTATGACGCCATCCATAGCAAATGAGGTGCCCATCTATGCGGCCGGCGGCGGTGGTACAAGCGGTTTTGGCGGCCACGGTGGTCATGTGGCCTTGCTGTTGGAACCACCGCCATACTCGGATGACGGTGCCCGCAACTTGCTCAATTCCGGGGACATCAATATTACGGGCGGCAACGGTGGCGATTTTGGCGGGCCCGGCGGTTATATTCATTTCCAGGGCTGTGATTATCTGGAAAACAGCGGAGTGATCGACGCCCGGGGCGGCAACGCCTCTGCCGCCGGTGGAGCTGGCGGACAAGGTGGCGGAATATGTGAGATGTTGAGGATGTATGCGGCTGGCGACGTGGTCAACAGCGGTGACATCTTGGCCTCGGCCGGTAACGGTCTGGGCGCGGATGCCTTTGGCGGCAATTGCGGAACGCTGGAGATGGTCGCCGGAAAGCGGGTCTTGAATTCGGGTTCGATTCTCATGGCCGGCGGTGACGGGACCGGAACTGCCAGTAACGGCAATGGCGGTTCCGTTGGGATATGTTCCGGTAATGGTGCCACATTGCATACCGGGGCGAGTATCAATGTTGCCGCCGGCAGCGGTGACGGGGCGGCCGGTACTAACGGTGCAATCTGGATCGACCGTGTTGACATGACACCCCCTGACGGCAGCCTGCCCTAGGGTGCCGTAAAAAATTGTCGATTGAGAGGGAGGGGCAGGCGCCCCTCCCTCTTTTGTTACATTAATTACAATATTGCAATCCAGATTCCACAAAACCTGTAATTCAAATCACAAAAGAGTAACCTTGGCCTTGTAACCCGAGAGATATACCCGGAGCTCCAATTTTATAACATGCTGTATATACATATATTATCCTGAAATATGGCCCCATAAACCCCCTTTGGCACCGACCTTGCGTTATAGA
>CAYWBU010000146.1:0-6502 GCA_964456565.1 uncultured Bacteriovoracaceae bacterium
ATTGCAACCGATCTGCTTGACGGGAATGATGTCTATATTACGGTGGGATATGAATATGATGACAGCGGCAGCTATGATGAAGGTGTGAGCGGACTGCGCAGTTCATTGCGGCTCACTGACTGGCTGAAGGTGGGGGGCACCTATATTGATGAAGGCCAGTCCGACCGGGACTATGCCCTGAAAGCCGTGGATGCCGATCTTGAGATCGCAGGGACAAAGCTGCATGTGGAATATGCATCCAGCCGGTCCGAGAGTCTGGCTTCCTTTGTATCCCTTGACGGCGGTCTGAGCTTTGCTGAAATATCCACTGCTGATGAGGCCAACGGCCGGGCATTTTCAGTGGATGGCGAAACCAATCTTTCCGACCAGTTAAAGCTCAAGGCCTATTACCGCGAAACCGGAAAAGGTTTCTCGACCCCGGCCACCCTGGCGCAGCAGGGGACGCGGAAAACCGGAATCGAGGCCCACTATGAGATTGATGTCACCACCCATCTCCGTGCCAGTTTTGACACGAATAAGCTGATCGATGACGGCAATGCCGTTTCCCGGGCGGAAAATGGTGCCCAAAAGACGGTTGCGACGGCGGTCAGTCTTTCAAAATCCTTTGGAGAAACAGTCGTAGTTTCAGGTGAAATCCAGAACCAGACGACCGAAATGCGTTACCGTGAATATGACTCGGAACAGAACGACAATGCCACCCTGGCCGCGGCCCAGGTTTCCATAGATCCCACCGATGAGGTGTCCCTCTATGTCCGGCAGCAGCTGACCCTGAAAGGCGAGCGCAACCATCAGACAACGGCGGGCATGGATCTTGATGTGCGCGATGATTTTTCGCTGAACGTGGAACGGGCCATGGGTAACCGGGGTAATGCACTCAATCTGGGTATGCGGGGCCGTATCGATGAATCCACCACGGTTTTCGGCGGCGCCGGTTTTGCAGATGAAGAGGACAGCGGTGAGGAGACCACCAACATCATCGGTGTCAGTCGCAAGCTGCGCGAAGGGCTCGAGCTTGCGGTACAGCAGGAAAACCAGAGCTCGGCCGACAGGGCGATCAAGGCCAATGTCATGCTGCTTGAAGGCAGCTATAAGGGGCTGACCACAAACCTGGGCTATGAAAAGGGCCGGGTTGAATATCTGAACGGAAGCGATTTATGGCGCCATGCTCTGACTGTCGGATTGATGTACGAACGACCTGAAAAATTGAGATTGCGGACCGATCTTGAATATCGTCTGGATGACGGTGTCGAGAATCTCAGACAGATCAATGCCCGGATCAAGGGATTGTATAAGGCCAGCCGCGAATGGCAGGTGTTCAATGCCCTGGAGGCTTCGGTATCGAAACGCTGCGGACTTGACGGTACCCTGGAGCGCTATCAGGAACTGACCCTGGGCGCAGCCTACCGGCCGGTTGCCCATGACCGCTTAAACCTGATGGGAAAATATGTAATGCAAAAAGAGGTTCGAAATGCCGCGCAGATTAACGCTGAGGGCATCGATCAAGGCATCGGCCATGTATTTGCCCTGGACGTCGTCTATGACCTGAATGAGCAGTGGACACTCACTGAAAAGGGGGCACTCAGGTATGCGCGTGAAGAGGTTGCCGGACTTGCACCTGTCAGCACGACCACCTGGCTGTGGGGTAATCGGGTGGATTATCTTTTTACCGACAAGTGGGGAATCGCCTGGGAGTATCGGATATTGAGGGTTGTTGAGGCCAGGGATCTCAAACAGGGGATCATGCTGGAAGTGCATCGCAAACTGGGCGAAAATTTCATTGTGGGCTTCGGTTATGACTTCTGTGATTTTTCGGATGACCTGACGGATATGGATTATACGGCCAAGGGGCCTTTTATTCGGGTTGACTGTATCCTGTATGATGGTATGCAACTCTGGTGAAGCAACTAATAACGTTGTTTGTTTTTTTGATAAATTGTAGAATAGCGACCTGACAGGAGGAGGATATGAAAAAGATTTTATTGAGCGTCTTTTTGATTCTGGGGCTGAGCCTGAATGTGGCGGCCGAAAATCTGAGCCCCAGAGATATCCAGAAGATTGAAAAAAAAGCCGAGAAGGGCGAGGCCTTTTTTCAGGCCAAACTTGGCAGCATCTATCTCTACGGGGAGGGTGTGCCCGTAGATTATGACAAGGCCATCAACTGGTTGAAACAGGCCGCCCTGCAGGATTATGCCCCGGCTCAGACCATGCTGGCCGGCATGTATTATGAAGGCAAGGGTACCTATGCAAACCCGGAGGAGGCGGCCCGCTGGTATGAGAGTGCCGCCCAGCTCGGAGACGTGGATGCCCAGTATAATATTGCCGTGATGTACTACCAGGGCACCGGTGTCATTGAAGACAAGTACAAGGCGGTGGAATGGTATGAGAAGGCCGCCGACCAGGGACACGAAGCTGCGATGTCCAATGCCGGCACCATGTACTACAAGGGTGACGGGATTCCACGCGATATGGCCAAGGCCGTCAAATATCTGAAACAGGCGGCGGAAAAGGGCTATGTGAATGCCCAGATCACCCTCGGATATGTCTATTATACCGGAGAAGGTGTTGATCGTGATCTGGGAGAAGCCTATCGCTGGTATCTTGCTGCTGCCGAACAGGGAGACACCGATTCCCAGTACAAGATCGCCTATATGAACTATGAAGGCGAAGGCCGGCCGGTCAATTATGCTGAAGCGCTACGCTGGTTCAAATCGGCCGCGGACCAGGGCAAAAATGAGGCCCGCTTCTTTGTCGGCCATATGCATGAAAAAGGACTGGGGGTAAGTCGCAATATTCCCGAAGCCCTGCGCTGGTACAAGGAGGCTGCCGACGGCGGCTATGTCAATGCGATGCTGAACATTGCAGCCATCTATCTCAACGGGGACGGTGTAGACCAGAGCACCACCAGGGCCTACCGCTGGTATCAGCGGGCCGCCGATATGGGCAACGAGCTGGCCCTCAAAAACATGGAAATCATTACCCAGACCATGACCCCCGAAGAAATGGAAGACTTCAAGTGGCGTCTGACCCTTGATGAAGAATGAAGGGTTTTCTGCTGATTGCTCACGGCAGCCGTAACCGGCTGGCCGACAAGGAGTTCATGGAACTGGCCGCCATCTTCGCTGCCCAGATGGCGGCCCCGGTTGCCCCCTGTTATCTGGAGATGTGCCAGCCGGACATAAGCGCCGGATTCGATGAACTGTATGCTCAGGGCGTGCGCGAGGTAGTGGCGGTGCCCTGTTTTCTCTTCAGTGGCCGGCATATGGAAAGAGACATCCCGAATTTTCTTGCAGGGCTTGCTGCCAAATATGACGATGTAATCATATATACAAGTTCTTCGCTGGGGCCGGATTACCGACTGGCCGAGATCCTCAGGGACAGGGCCTTGAATGCTCAGCACAAGATTGAACCGCGATGAAGATCTATACCCGCCGGGGAGATGACGGTTCCACCGCTATCAGAGGCCGCCGGGTCGCCAAGGATGATCCGCTGATTGAAGCCCTCGGTGCCATTGATGAGCTGACCTGTGTTATCGGTCTGGTCCGCAGCCAGTCACAGCTGCCGGCAGTCCTGCTGGAGGTTCAGAATGATCTGCAGCAAATCAGCGGCGCGTTGGCCGGTGCTGCTCCGGCATCCGATCTGGTGGTAAAACTGGAAAACATGATCGACCGCTATGGGCAGGACCTGGAAGAGTTGGATTCCTTTCTGGTGCCGGGCAGATCGCTTGAATCGGCCGGCCTGCATCAGGCCCGGGCGGTCTGCCGGCGGGCCGAACGCCGGATATTCCATGCCGCCCGCAGCACTGATCTTGCGCCCTACGTGACCGCCTATATCAACCGTCTTTCAGATCTGCTGTTTGTCCTGGCCCGCTGGGTTGATGAGTCTCAGGACTGATTTTCATGCCGGATCAGGCGCTCCAGCTGTCTGATCAGCTCCTGGCTGCTTGAGCGGTAGGCGGGGAAGTTGGCGGCAACGCTCAGGCGCTTGCACGCCGCCACATAATCTCCCTGCTCAATCAGGCAATAGGCCGCCAGGACATGGGCCCGGGCATAGGTGCTGTCGATTTTGAGACAGCTTTCAAAGGCATTCAGGGCCTCTACAAATTTTTCATCCCGGAAGAGGATCTGACCCTTGATAAAATACAGCTCCTTATCTTTTTCGCGCCTGAGGGCTGCATCAATGGCTTCCAGGGCGCCGGGAGTGTCACGGGCTGCCAGGCGGGCATAGATCAGTTTGCGTCCGGCATCAGCGCTTTCATTCAGAATACCGGCATAGATCTCGGCCGCCAGGCGGGGAATTCCGGCCGCCGCGGCAAGATCTCCCAGCAGGGCAACTTCCTCGGGACGGGCCTCATGGAGGTAGCTGCTGATGAGCAGGGCGTTCAGAGCCCCGGTGTAATCTTCTTTTGCAAGGTGGAAGTGCGCCAGATATTTCCACCAGCGCGGTGTGCCTCCGTCCTTGCTGATCAGTTTGCGGGTGACGGCAATACCCTTATCCGGCTCTTCCATTAGCAGGTAACACTGCAGCAGCGCTTCCAGCCAGGATGTTTGCGGCTGGTTCCGGTCCGCCAGTTTTTCAAGATGGGAGCAGGCTTTGTGCGGTTCATTGGCCCTGAGATAGGCCACGGCGGCAAAATAGAGCAGTTCGTCCGGCCTTTCCCGGTGCAGTTCATGAGCCCTGATGAAAGATTCGGCGGCTTCACTGTATTTTCCAATGGCAGCCAGCGAGCGGGCCAGGTTTGTCCAGGCCGGCGCATAATCATCCTTCATGGCAATGCTGGCACGGTAATGGGTTATGGCATCGCCATGCGCATCTTCAAGGGCATAGGCATTCCCCAGATTCAGTTCGATCAGGTAGTTGTTCCTATGCGGATGTTCGGCGATATAGGCCTGCAGTGTTTCAATGGCCCGGGTATATTCGCCGGCCGAGAAGTTTTCCTGGGCGGCGCGGACCGCTTTGAGGGCCGAAGGCGGCAGGCTCCCGGCCTGCAGCGCCGGGGCACCCATCAGCATGCAGATCAATACAAGGCTAGTTCTTATTAAACCCATATGTTGTCACAACCTTGACAGCCACCGGTTCGCCATCCAGAACCGCGGGCTTGAATTTTGAGGATTCGACCGCCTTGACGACGGAATTTTCAAAATAACCGGCCGGAGTTGCCCTGACAATTCTGATCCTTTCAGCCCGGCCGGCGGCATTGATGATGAATTCAACTTCCACGCTGCCCTCGATCCCCAGCTGGTCGGCCCGGGGCGGATAGATGGGGTGCGCCCGATAGAGCGGGAGCGGGCGTGTATCGACTTCGCCCAGTTCATAATACATGCCCTTCAGTTTTTCAGCCGAGATCAGCAGCCCGGAATCCAGCCGGGGATTAACTTCAAATTCCATATCCGGCACATCAAGCTTGAGTTGCAGGTCCAGGTTGATGTCCTGCCTGACAAGCTCTTCCGGAGGCTGCGGTCTTTCATCCTCCGGTTGGTTGGCTTCAGACGCGTCCTGATCAGGGTCGAAGCGCATAAATCTGACCGCGGTTACGGATTCCAGATCGCCCTCGGGGGTCTGCTGGGAGCTGAAAAGCGGTATCAGGGCGAACTGGGCGAAGGTGATCAGCGTTGCCAGGACTGCATATAAGATGTAGGCGGAGAGATTGCTGCGCATCATCCCTCTTTTTGGGCGGCGACGCTGATGCTGGCCGCACCGGCCAGACGGCACTGGTCCATGACTTCGATCACCCGGCCGCTGTGGGAGCCCTTGTCGGAAACGATTATCACCGAGCCCTCGGGATTTTCTGCCAGGGCCCTGGCAATATGGGCCCGGACACTGCGGACATCCACCCGGGAACCTTCAAAATACACCTCATCCTCGCTGTTGATCCCCACCAGGATGTTACCGTGTTCCTTGAGAACGGCACTGCTGGCAGCCGGCCTTTCCACATCGATCCCGGTCTCCTTGACAAAGCTGGTGGTGACCATGAAAAAGATCAGCAGCAGGAAGATGAGGTCGATCAGCGGAGATATGTTGATTTCGGACAAAGAGTTTTTGTTGCGGTACTGGCGGATATTGATCATGGCAGACTCCGGATGTGACGCTTTATGATGAGGATATTCTCATTGAGCTTGTTTTCCAGCCTGTGGGCGTGACGGCGCAGGTAGACGCTCATGTAAAGGCCCGGGATGGCGATCACCAGTCCGGCCTGGGTCGTGATGAGCGCGATTGAAATGCCGTCGGCCATCCCCTTGGCGTTGCCGGTTCCGAACAGCGAAATGACATTGAAGGTATCCATCATGCCGCTGACGGTGCCCAGCAGCCCCAGCAGCGGTGCAATGGCGGCCATGATTGCTATGATCCCGAGGCCGCGCGACAGGTCTTTGCCGATCACCAGGGCATGCTGATCCAGCAGGGCGCAGTCAAGTTTAAGATTGCCGGTGCGGGAGGAACGGAAGGCTTCCAAAGAAGAGCCCTTGCCTTGGTGATCGTCTCTTCCCACTCGGCCTCCGGGTCCGAA
>CAYWBU010000147.1:0-6456 GCA_964456565.1 uncultured Bacteriovoracaceae bacterium
GAAGGTCACACCGCCAGCCCCGAGGATGTTGCCATCAACCGTTCAGCCGCCCCGCTGAATTCGCCTGAAAAACCCGTCGACAGCACCATTGAGGAACACCTTTCGCCCCTGGCGCGCATGGAAAAGGAACAGATCCTGGAGGCCCTCAAGAATAATGACTGGGTTCAAAAGGATGCTGCCGCCAGCCTGGGAATCAGCAAAAGGGTGATTCACTACAAAATCCAGAAATACGGCATTACCCACCCGCGGTGGATCAAGAACAAATAATGCCGCTGTAGGTCTTCGTCAGTTCCGGATCCAAAGATTTTCCTGCCAGCAGGGACAACTCCGACAGGGCCTCTCCGGCCAGTTTGCTACCACGATAGAGCCGCGGACTGGTCATGGCGTTAAAGGTATCCACAACCCTCAAGGCCCTGGCGGACAGCGGGATTTCATCCCCTCTGAGCCCGCGCGGATAACCAGTTCCGTCCAGATGTTCATGGTGGTAGACCAGCATATCGGCATCAAGGTCAAGGGTGGCAAAACGCTTGAGCATCCTGGCCGAAATGATCGGATGGGAATTGATGCGATGCTTGTCAAACGGAGAAATCTCATCCTTGGTGAACACCGAGGTTGATATCCCCAGATATCCTATATTGGCCGCCATGGCGGTATTGGCCCACGTCATGGCGGTTTCGTGGCTTTTGCCAATGGTGCGGGCCAGGGTGTACATCTGGTCGGCAACCTTCAGGGAGTAGCCCACGGGGTAACCGGCCCGCAGATCGGACAGAATTGAGGCCGTGGACAGCATTCCAAGGTCCCAGTTTTCATGATCCAGCTCCTTGCCCGCCTCAACGGCCCAGGCCGGACTGAGATAGGAGATTACCCAGTCGGCAATATCCGGAGCCAAGCCTTCATATCTGGCATATCCCAGAATTTCCTCAGCCCATTTCACCATCTTGCCCGGGGGCCCCGCGCCAAAAGACACCTCTGAGGCATGGCACTGGGTCTTGACCAGCTCCAGAATGAGCTCCAAGGTTTTCATCGACGGCCCGCTGCCCAGGACTGTCATGAGATCAAGCTCGAGCGACATGTTGGACCCCTTGGCCGCACCGGTCTGGGAAAAACTGGCGGTCTTGAGTCCATGCTTGACGGCATAGGAAACCGCCTGGTGCGCTCCGCTGATAAGGCCTTTGGCATCCTGGGTTTCATAGGGCATCGAAGCGATTCCCGTCACCATATTGCGCGCCAGCTCTTCTCCCATCTGCTTCCTGACAGACTCCATGGCAGTAAAGGCCTCTTTGGAAGAACAGCCGGGCAGGATCACGAAAAAACTGGCCTCTTCGTATCTAAGCACCTTGTCATAGCAGCGCAGTCCGTTACGCATATGCCGCGCCAGCGACTTCAGGGTCCGGATGCTTCCCGACAGATCCCTGTAGATCCCCATCTGATTCTCGGGATTGACCGTCACAATCGCCACACTCAGCGGATATGACAATCTGCGGGCCTGTTCCTCATACTGGTGCAGGACATCCAGGATTGTATGTTTTTGCGGCACATCCATACGGACTTTGAGGCTTTCGTCGATATATTTTTCAGGACCGAACGCATCGGCCATGGCCTTTTCGGAGTACAGCAACAGATTTTTCACCAACGCCATATCATGAATATCAAACGGCAGATCATCCCGGCGGTAGAGTTCGACACACCCGATAACATTGGTATCCAGATAGACCGGCATGGCCATCATGGAAGAAAACTCTATGGGACTATTATCGACCATTTCACCAAGTTTTGCCGACTCGGAAACAAGCAGCGGATGCCCCGTCTGCTTCACATATTCGGTAAACATGTTGCCCTTTTCGATATTATCGGGGATTTCCCCTTCGAGCCCGCGGCAATACCACTCATGTTCCGGATCCCAGATATAAAAAAGCGCGGAATCATAAGAAGTTATCAATTCGATATAGTAGAGAAAGATATCGGGGATCTTCTTGGTCCGGGCATCAAGTTCATTGATGAGTGAGGCCTGCAGCAACAGAGGCATAACATCCGCATGTTTCCTGATCACATCGGGGGTCAACTCCAACGGATGATCTATTACAAACTTAGTCAATCTGTCCTCAAACATGGACCGCCTCTACGCCTAAAATTTCGTATCCGCTTAAATGCAAACATGGTGCCACGCACCAAAAATTATCCAATGCATTGATTTTAATGAATTTTAACAAAAAAAATCACACTTCCATCAGCTAGAACCTATGTACCCCAAAGGAAAAGACGAACTTTTTACCACATCAACTATGTAAGATTTTTCTCTTTTATGGATATGGGATCAAAACAGCAATTTTAATTCCGTTTTTTTAGCTTTAGCGGATACCGCAGCCCCATTATCCGCAAAACAGCAAAATATATAAACGCCCCGCAGACAATACAGGCCAGCAGCAGCCCCGCGCTTTTGAGGGCAAGACCGTCTCGCCAGAAATCAAGCCTCAGAAACGGCACCAGCCCTCCCGCCATAAACAGGGCCGCAATCACCATCCGCAAAACCTTTGACTTCAGGGGTCCGGCAACACTCACCCCGCGCCGCCGCAACAGCCACCACTGCACGACAAGCTGCACCAGCACTGAAATACTGCTTGCCAGAGCAATCCCTGCATGCCGCATGCCGGGCATCAGGGCCAGCGATGCGAGCACAAAAACGCCGAGCACTATCCAAAGAATATTTGCCACCAGTTTGGCTTCCTGCATTGCATACAAAGCCTGGGTATAAATCCGTGAACATCCGACCGCCCAAAGGCCCAAGGCATACATATTCAGGGCAACGGCCGCTGCCGCAGCATCTGCTGCGGAAAACTCCCCTCGGACGAAGAGGATGCTCATGACCGGCTGAGACAGCATCAACAAACCCACGGTTGCCGGGACCGTAAACAGCAGCACCGTCTCCAGCGAACGCTCAATCAGAGACCCGAACCGGGGCAGATCTTTACCGGCAAAGGCACTGCTCATATCCGGCAGCATCACATTACTCACGGCAAAGGCAAAGATCCCCAACGGCAGTTCCATCACCCGCCCGGCATAGTAGAGATAGGAAACGCTGCCCGTGTCCAGCAGCGAAGCCAGCAGGGTCCCCATCAAAACCGTAAGCTGGTAAACCGAAGCACCCACGGCCCCGGCACACATCAGCCGTATTATTTGGCGCACATGCCTGTTGCGCAGATCTCTTGAAAAACCAAGTCTGATGCCCCGGCGTTTGAGCGGAACAAACTGCAACAGCAGCTGGGCAACCCCTCCGGCAACCACTCCCCAGGCCAGGGCTTCAGCCGGTGATTCGATCACACCCAGCAGCACATTGAAAACCAGCGGCACTCCGATCATAAAGATATTCAGCACAATCGGGGCCGCAGCCGGAGCGGCAAAGTGACCTAATGAATTCAGGATTGCCGCAACCAGCGCCACCATCCCGATCAGCATTATATAGGGAAACATTATGCGGGTCAGATGGACCGCCTCATCAAATACCGGCAGATCGACAAACCCCGGAGCAATCATCGCAACAAGGACCGGCGCAATGATTTCACCCAGAATCACGGTGGCACACAGCAGCCAGAACATCAGCGTCATTACGGAATGCGAGATCGCGAGAGCCTTATCCAGTCCGTCTCTTGCGCGAATTTCGTTAAAAACCGGCACAAAGGCCACACTGGCGGCGCCTTCGGCCATAAACCTTCTCAGGAGATTGGGTATCCTGAAGGCCACGAAAAAGGCATCCGCAAGCGCCCCGGCCCCCAGCAGCCAGGCGATGACAACATCGCGCAACAATCCCAGGACCCGGCTAATGCCGGTCAGTCCCCCGACTGTTGCCACATTGCGCTTAAATCGGTCTTTCATTGGGAAGGTGCGTCGTCGGCATTTTCTAAACTGTTCTTCTTCACGACAGCCATGGCCCTGATGCTCTTGGCCGGAAGATACTCAAGGTCGGTCTCGAAAACGATCATCCCGTAAAATCTGCCGGACGGTTCATCCGATTTAAACAGAACATAGACCTTACGCTCCTCGCCGGGCGCCAGGGAGAAAGCGGTGTCGCCCTCAACTGAAAACATCTTCTCCGGGCGCAGCCTGATATTTTTAACCTTTATCGTCCGGGTGGAATTATTGGCGACCTTGACCCAGCGTTTATACTCCCTGCCGGCCTCCAGCATGCCCAGATTCAGGGTGTACGGACGCAGGGCGAGCTCCTCCACCACCTTGGCCTGCATGATCAAATTCGGACCAAGGTTCTCGGGATCATTGGTCACCATGGCAATCGACTTATTCAGCGACCCCTTCCTGTGGGTCGTATCGATTTCAATCCTGATCCTTCTTTCCTCGCCTGGTTTTATTTCCGGCCCGCCCGGGGCACTCACCTTAACGCCTCAACAGGGTTTGACCTTATAGGTCAGATTCCCGTCACCGACATTCTTGAGCACAAATTCATGGGCCAGCGGTTTTCCCTGCGGCAGTTCCCCGGCGTCATAAGTTGTCTCACTGATTGTCAGGCGTGGGCCGCCGGCATGGGCCGCGGCAAATCCTAACAGGACGAAGAGACTTGCCAGAAGGAGTCTTTCAAACTGTCTGAACATGTGTACCTCCGGCTACAAGATTTACCACAAAAGCCCCGGGCGTAAAAGAATAAAACCCCTGATAACAAGGGCATGACGACCGTCAAACCAAGTAAGCGTTTGACTTTTCCCCACCGACAGAATACACCTGAACACATGAGAGGCAAGCTTGACCAGCCCAAGGGACTCATCGAACTGATCATGGTCGAACTGGAACGCATCGACCTTGAATACCGGGAGTTCTGGATCAGCTATGAATACACCTGTCCTGGCGGTGAATATAAATCCGCCATGGGTTTGCCGATCACAAATTCCAGGGACATGACCAACACCTTCTTCCGGGAGCTCCTGAATGAGGCCAAGCGCCTGTCCGAACTTGACGGGGATGAGGACCACGGGGTCGGATTCTACATCGCCAACAAGGCTGCTACGGTCCTGCCCATCAAGAACATCTGCCAGAGGGTCATCAATCTCCTGGACGAACCCGCGCCCCTGGAAGAAAATATCGCTTTCATTGACCTCAGCACCTCCGGATTCAACTTCAAGGACGCTGACAAGAGTCTCAGCAGCAAAGAGTTTGATGAGCGCTTCAAGATCTTCGTCTCACGGGCCCGTGAAAAAATGGCCCAGAATTTCTACACCCTGGCCGCCGATGACCTGGAAAAGGCCAAGATCCTCTGTTCCACCAGCCCGCTCATCTATAAACTCACCGGCATCTGCCACCGGGAGCTGGGGCATATGGATCTTGCCCTTGAAATGTTTGAGGCCGCCATCCGCCAGGGAGACAGGGAACAGGACACCTTCCTCTATCTTGCCGAAATCAACTTTTTTCTCAACAATATGGAGGCCGCCGAATCCCTTCTGGAAATGCTGCTTGAGGAATATCCGGAAGATATCCGCGGCATGGTGGAACTGGCCAATGTCAGATATCAGATGGACAAGGACTATATTGATGTCACCGATAAGGCCTATGAGCTGAATCCCGCCGAAACCGCCAGCACCATCATGCACACCTTTGTATTCAAGAAGGTTGATCAGCCTGAAAAAAAACGCATCGCCCCGGCGCAGGCCGCCGCCATGCTGAACATTCCAGAAAAACTTCTAACCCAGCTGGCATTGCGCCACCGGATTCCTACAAGAATTTATTCCAACAGCGCTGACACAGTTATTGATGAGTGTGAAATTAAGGCCTGGGCCTTTGTATACAGGAGGTATAATCTTCTTCAAAATGAAATCGACCGAGTTGCCGCTAACAAAGAGATCTCCGGCAATCAAGGGATGGCTGTACTCTCCTGACCAGAAAACCCGCAAGCTGAAACCCGCTGCCATAATCTGTCATGGAATACCGGGAGGCCGGCCCGAAAATTCTGACCGCGGATACCTTCCCCTTGCCGAGGTAATTACCGCTGCCGGATACCATTGCATCCTCTTCAATTTCAGGGGTTGCGGCGAGTCCGAGGGCAATATCGACATGCGCGGCTGGCTGGAGGATCTGAACCAGATCCTTTTCAAGACACTTAACCTTCCCGGCATTGACGCATCGTCCATCCACTGTATCGGGTTCAGTGCCGGCGGGGCCATTGCCGCCAAGGCCCTTTCAATGAATAAGGAAATCGCCAGCCTGCTGCTGATGGCAACTCCGGCGGAGTTCGCGCCCATCCTGCCGACCGACGCCGGCCTGCTGCGCCAGCATTTTGTCGATATCGGACTGATAAGGGATATCGGCTTTCCCCCGGATATCCGGAGCTGGTATAATGATTTTATGGAACTAAGGACCGAATACTGGATCAACTATATCGCTCCCCGGCCCGTGTGCATTGTTCACGGTTCGGACGACGAACTGGTGCCGGTCAGCCATGCCCAACGGCTTTACGAG
>CAYWBU010000148.1:0-6345 GCA_964456565.1 uncultured Bacteriovoracaceae bacterium
CACAAGGCCCGTAAGAGCACACAGTTCTCCAAGAGGTAGACAACTCTTGTCTTTGGCGATAGGGATCCTCGGTGCGACAGGGTATACCGGTGTTGAACTGCTGAGACTGCTGCAGCGTCATCCCGAGGCCGAGGTGACCTATTGTTCATCCCGCCGCCATAACGGAAAAAAACTTTTTGAAATCTTCGATTTCCTGAAGGGCGCCACTGATCTGTCTCTGGAGGAATTTGATCCTGATGAAATCGCATCGCGTTGCGATGTGGTATTCAGCTGTCTGCCGCACAAGGCCAGCATGGGTTTTATTCCGGATATCATTGACAGGGTCAAGGTAATTGATTTGAGTGCTGATTTTAGGATCAGGGATGCTGCCGTCTATGGCCGTTGGTATGAGGATCATACCGCGCAAGATCTTTTGGCCGAAGCTGTTTACGGATTGACAGAGGTGTACCGTGAGCAGATCAGGGATGCCCGGCTGATTGCCAATCCCGGCTGCTATCCAACTTCCGTACTGTTACCGCTGATTCCGCTGTTCAGAGAAGATCTGGCGGTTGCCAAAGGAATAATTGTGGACACCAAGTCCGGAGTCTCGGGCGCCGGACGGGGACTCAGTCTCAAGACCCATATCTGTGAAGTCGGCGAATCTTTTGCGGCCTATAAGGTTGGGCGGGCCCATCGTCACATTCCCGAGATTGAACAGGAATTGTCCCTGGCCGCCGGTCAGGCCTGCAATATTGATTTTACGCCGCACCTGATTCCGGTCAGCCGCGGAATGCTTTCAACCATCTATGCCTACACTACCGCGGAAGAAGATATGCTGCGAGGAGTTCTCAAGGAGTTCTATGAAGGATCACCCTTTGTGCATGTGCTGGATGATTCTTTCCCGGCCATCAAGGATGTAAGGGGCACCAACCGCTGCCTGATCGGCCTGACACGCAATGATGTTACCGGTCGGGTGGTGATCGTGAGTGTGATTGACAACCTCACCAAGGGGGCCTCGGGCCAGGCCCTGCAGAACATGAATCTGATGTTCGGCCTTGAAGAAACCGCCGGACTTGATATTATTCCAGTGTACCCCTGATTGGGGTTTTGCCGCGTGGCCCTGTCCACGGGCTTATATCCGTTAAGGAGGTGGGATATGGCCGTTCGCCGTTCGATTATCGCCGGCAGCTGGTATCCCGGGAATCCGCAGAAACTGTCCGCGACCATTGATGATTATCTGGAGGCGGCCCGCATAGAGCCCCTTACGATTAAACCTTCAGCCCTCATAAGCCCGCATGCCGGCTATGTCTATTCCGGACCGGTGGCCGCGCATGCCTATAAGACCCTCCAGGGACAGCGCTATAAGACCGTGGTGGTGATCAGTCCTTCGCACCGGGCATATTTTCCGTATGTGGCGGTGTGGGACAAGGGGTGCTATGAAACCCCGCTCGGTAAGGTTCGCATAGATGAGCGGCTCTGTGAAAGTCTGATCAGGTCATCCGACCTGATTCGGGCCGAACGCGGTCCGCATCTGCAGGAGCATGCCCTTGAAATTCAACTGCCCTTTCTGCAGCATGTTCTGGGTGAGTTCGAGTTGTGTCCGCTGATTATGGGGCAGCAGGATTATCCCCTGTGCAAGCTTTTGGGGCAGTACCTGGCCGAAAATGTTGCCGATCACGAAGATATCCTGGTGGTTGCCAGCTCGGACCTCTCACATTTCCATGGCAATGAACTGGCCCGCCGCATGGATACGGCGGTTGAGGGGCGGATAGCCGGTTTCGACGTAGAAGGGCTGGCCCGTGATCTGGCCGCAGGCCAGTGTGAAGCCTGCGGCGGCGGCCCCATTATGGCGGCGATGCTGTATGCCAGACACATCGGCCGGCATAATGTCCGGGTTCTGAAATATGCCAATTCCGGAGATGTGACCGGGGATCGTGGTTCGGTGGTGGGATATCTGGCGGCTGTCCTGTTCTGAAACCGGGACCATTAATGATTGTCAATCTATTTTCAGTAGTATATAAGAGCATGCTGATACATTTTTGTGTCAAAATTTTTTAGGGGGACAATTAATTATGAGTTGGAACAAGTCAAATGATGCATTAGGTACGGTTAATCGAGGCAATCCCTGTGAATCCGGTCTGTGTACACTGTGTATGTCGGACTGTAAGGGCAAGTGTGAGACCTGGCTCTCATGTCTGCAGGGCCGCAAGACGCTCTATCCGCGCAATTTCGGTGAAATTACTGCCGGCAGCGCCAACACCGAGCATGTGGGAGTTTCGTACAATTCCCTGCGGATTCAGGGTTACAACTACGGCGCCTACGGGTTGCCCAGCGGTCTTTCAAATTCGGCCGATGACTGCATCTTCCCGAATGTTAACATTGCCGGGGAGTTCGGCAACGAAATCAAGACCAAATTCAGGCTTCCGATAATGACCGGAGCCTTGGGATCAACCTTCATTGCCGCCAAGTACTGGGAGTCTTTTGCAACCGGGGCCGCCCTGGTGGGTGTGCCGATTGTTGTCGGTGAAAATGTTGTGGGGATCGACAAGGAGGCCGTGATCGAAAACGGCAAGATCGTCAAGGCCCCTGAGCTGGATCGCCGGATTGAAACCTTCCAGAGATACTATGACGGTTACGGTGCCATCATCGTGCAGATGAATGTTGAAGACACCCGCAACGGCGTGGCCGAATATGTCATCGACAAGTATGGCGATGATGTGGTCATCGAACTGAAATGGGGCCAGGGCGCCAAGGATATCGGCGGCGAGATTCAGGTCACCTCGCTGGAATATGCCCTCTTCCTCAAGGAGAGAGGTTATGTGGTTGATCCCGATCCGACCCTGCCCGAAGTCCAGCAGGCCTTTGAGCATCGCGCCATCAAATCTTTCGCCCGCCACAGCCGCTTGGGCTACACCGATCTTTCCAGTGCCGCCGAAGTCAAGGCCGAGTTCGAAAAGTCGGTCAAATATCTCAGAGGTCTCGGTTACAAGCGTATTTCGCTCAAGACCGGTTCCTATGGTATGGAAGCCCTGGCCATGTCCATCAAGGATGCCTCTGAAATGAAGCTGGATCTGCTCACCATTGACGGTTCCGGCGGCGGCACCGGCATGAGTCCCTGGAATATGATGGAAACCTGGGGTGTGCCTTCGGTGCTGCTGCATGCCAAGGCCTATGAGTATGCCAAGATGCTGAGTGACAAGGGCGAACATGTTGTGGATATGGCCTTTGCCGGCGGACTGGCGCGTGAAGATCACATCTTCAAGGCCCTTTCCCTGGGTGCTCCGTTCACCAAACTGGTCTGCATGGGCCGTTCATTGATGATTCCGGGATATCTGGGATCGAACATTGAAGGCGTTCTGAAACCTGAGCGCAAGGTAGATGTGAACGGACACTGGGATAGCCTGCCCACTTCTGTAACCCAGCTCGGCCAGTACGAGGATGAGATCTTTGCCGGTTACCATGATGTTGAGAAGAAGGTCGGCAAGGACGAGATGAAAAATGTGCCTTTCGGCGCCATCGCCATGTACACCCTGGCCGACAAACTGGCTGCCGGACTGCAGCAGCTGATGGCCGGTGCCCGCAGATTTGAACTGGGTGCCATCGAGCGCAATGACCTCTATTCGGCCAACCGCGAAACCGAGAAAGAGACTGGGATCGCCTTTATCACCGATATTAACGATGAGGTTGCCAAAGGAATCATCAATTCCTAAAAACACCGGACGGGGGCTACCGCCCCCGTCTTTCTTTGTTTGCCTTGAAAAGAGTTTGTGTTGTAGAAGGGGCCCATGGCCCGGCACATTTATGTCCATATTCCCTTTTGCCTCAAAAAATGTCCCTACTGCGCCTTTGCCTCAGTGGCTGTGGACAGGATTCCGCAAGATGAATATATAGCGGCCCTGATCGCCGAGCTGGATCTGAAGGCCGTCGAGCTGCCGGCAGATAGGGTGGCGACTGTTTTTCTGGGCGGCGGAACGCCGTCGATGCTGTCGGCCGGGGCCATCGGGCGGCTGCTGGAAGCGCTTGACCGGGTTTGGGGTATGGATGGAGATGCGGAGATCTCAATTGAAGCCAATCCCGAGACCGTGCATTTGCAGTGGGCCTCAGATGTGAGAACTGCCGGCATCAATCGTATCAGCCTGGGGGCCCAGACCTTCAGTGATCGGCTTCTGGCTGGACTGGGAAGGATTCACAGTGCCGGGCGTACCATTGAGGCCTATGACGATCTGCGGGCAGCCGGATTTGACAATCTCAACCTGGATATAATCTACGGGATTCCGGAGCAGACCAGGCCTGAAGTGCTCGCGGATCTTGATCAGGTCTGCCGTCTGGCGCCGGAACATGTCTCGGCCTATATGTTTCAGCATGAGATCGGAACAGCTTTTGAGACCGTCAGTCCCCAGGCGGAAGGTGTGCTCGAAGAGTTTTTTTATGAGACTTTGGGAACGCTGCGGACTGCAGGTCTGATGCAGTATGAGATTTCAAATTTTGCGCGGACCGGACGACAGTGCCGGCATAATCGGGCCTACTGGGCTTATAAGGCGTATGTCGGTCTGGGGGCCGGGGCCGTGGACTGCCGGGTGACAGGCCGTCGGGAACGCAACATTGCTGACCCGGCGGAGTATATGCGGCGGTTGCGGCATGGGGCAGCGGTTGTGGAAGAAGTGGATGTGCTTGACGAACGGGAGATGGCCTTTGAGAGAGATTTCCTGGCGCTGCGGACAATTGAGGGTCTGCCGGCGGACAGGATGCCTTTGGCTATACCGCGAAAATATTATTTGATCAGGGACGGCCGGGCGGTATTGACGCCCGAAGGGATGCTTGTCTCGGATGCGATTTTCGCCATGCTTTAAGCCTTAGTACGCGTTTTAAAAAATGAATTGATTTGGCCTGAGGCTGAAAATATAGTATAAAAGACGGCATAATTGTAAATTTAAGTTTGGTTTCAGGAGGTTGAACAACTGAGATGAATTACACCGACGGGGTTGAAAAATCCGGAGAATTTATGCGGTTGGCCCTTTATCATATGGGACAGCATAAGATCCCGATTGATCCTTTGAACTATACGGTCTGGTATGAGCATGTTTCCGGCCGCAATGATGAACTGAGCCAGGCAATCAGTGCCGTTCTTAAAGAAAACCGTGAATTTACGACCCAGATAAATCGCAATCTTTACAAGGAATACATCCAGGAACGCAACATGCGGCTGGTGGAGAAGGTGCGTTGCCAGATCAGAAAAGTGCTGCTGGATCTGGTGGGCACGGGTGGTGATATTTCCACATTTGCTGCTGTCATGCAAGGTTATGCGGATCAATTGCAGGAGGATGACATGGCGGCCGATGATGTCAGCCGCATTCTGGATGGAATCATAGAGGAGACCCGCACGATCAAGGGCTCAAGTTCAAACCTCAAAGAACGTTTTTTTAATGCTACTCAGGAAATGGAGTCCTTGCGCAAAGATCTGGATGAGGTTCAGCGCCAGGCCAGTACGGACGGTCTTACGGGGCTGTCCAACCGGCGGGTATTTGAATCGCGGCTGGCCCGCGAGGCGTTGAACTCCAAACAGTCAAAACAGCCGTTGTGTCTGATCATGGTGGATATCGACCATTTTAAGCGGGTCAACGACACCTACGGACATCTGGTGGGTGATATGGTGCTGAAACAGGCCGCCGAATTGCTGCAATCTTCGGTAAAGGGCCGGGACATGGTTGCGCGTTACGGGGGCGAGGAATTTATGCTGATCCTTCCCGATACGCCCCTGGCCGGAGCCGTGACCGTTGCGGAAAAGATCTGTGATTATTTCCAGCGCAACGAGTGGAAACGGCGCGATAATGAACAGCGCATCGGTCCGGTGACCGTGTCTCAGGGAGTTGCCCTCTATAAATATTCTGAAAATCTGGATGATTTTATAAAGCGGGTGGACGACGCCCTCTACAGGTCAAAGACGTGTGGCCGCAACCGGGTCAGCGTGGAACAGCTCGACTGATTTAGACTCAGTTTTACAGGGGAGAGATATGTCTTTTGATTACAGGCTTGAAGGCCAGGTGGCGCTTTTGACCATGGATCATGGCGAAAACCGTTTTAATATGGATACACTGAACATGCTGCTGGGAAAACTGGATGAGATTGAAAATGAAACCGAAGCCAGCGCCCTGGTGATGACAGCGGCCCACGAAAAGATTTTTTCCAACGGGATTGATCTGGAATGGCTGATGTCGGTTGCCGGTGATGCTGATACGGTCAAGGCCTTCTGTTACCGGTTGAATGCCCTGCTGAAACGACTGCTGCTTTATCCCATGCCGACCGTTGCGGCCATCAACGGCCATGCCTTTGCCGGCGGCGCCATCATGGCCTGCTGTTTTGATTTCA
>CAYWBU010000149.1:0-5431 GCA_964456565.1 uncultured Bacteriovoracaceae bacterium
GATGAACGACCTCGACCGCATACCATTCGGAGCACCCTTTGCCTTTTTGTTAGACACTTCTAACTTTACTGACAAAAAAAGGTCTACCTGCATCATTCACCGACCCCATCTTCCGGATAGCCAGCCTCAAAGCATGTCCTGACCTCACCGGTCCTGACGTAACCGTCAAAACTGTCCATCCATGGGACCCGGCCATGCCGCTTGAAGATCACATCCATGAACTCGATAAACTTGCCCAGCCGCTCCTGGGTCTCACGGCTGAGACAGGGCTCCAGCTCACAGGCATCGCGGCTGGCGGTATCATCCTCCACCTTGAGAACCCGGGAAAGAAAATCCTGCATCAGCGTATGCCGGGCATAGACATCCTCGGCCGCCGCCCGGCCAGATTCGGTCAGATTCAGGAAACCGTAATGCTCATGCTCGATATAACCGCGATCCACCAGCAGTTTGGTGGATGTGACCACATTGGGCTTGGACACTTCCAGCATGGCGGCCACATCCTTCACCCGCACATCCTCGCCCGCCAATCCCAGGAGCAGGACCGCCTCCAGAAAATCTTCCATGCTCTTGGTCAGATCATTGTTTTCAGTTTTTTTGTTAGCCATATCTAACTTGGTAAGCCACATTTAACATTGTGTCAACAACAAATTTCAGATTATTTCAAAACTACGCGGTCTGCATCACTCTTATTTCGGTATTTCATATTATTGTTTGACTCTTCTAACTTAATTAGATAGATTTAACTTATGCAGAAAAACACACCAGTATCCCTTGCTCCGAGACCCGATCAGTACAGCCTGGAAGACTGGCTGGTGGTGGCCGCCGGGGCGGTTATCTTCGGCGACAAGACCGGCGAACTGATTCCACTGAACTGTCGGCGCTGGCAGGCCCCCCTTGAGGAATGCATTGCGGCCGCCCGGACAACGGCGGAGATCAACGGACTGCAATGCCGGGCGCTGTGCCGCTGCCATAGCTGCGCGCGGGTCCTAATCTATGACGAAGCCCGCCTGAAACATGACCTGGACCGGATTCCGGCCTGGGTCTGGCGGCGCCTGGGATATTCCGGACAGATCTCCCTTGAGCTGTTTCTGAAAGACCTTGACCGCAAATGGCGGCGTCCGAGCCAGATCCCGCACGAGATCGGGCTGTGCCTCGGCTATCCCCTCAAGGATGTCCTGGGCTATCTCAACCTGATCAACCTGCCCTGCACCGGCTGCTGCGGCTGGCGCATCTACGGCCGCCCTGCAACATCGCTGCGCCGCAAACAGAACTTTGACAAGGCCCGCAGCACCGCCCGCATAATGGTGCAGCAGCGGGCGGCCAACTGCTGATCCGGGCCACCACCCTCGCGTTGCAGAAATATCAAAAAACGACTATCAGGCCTTCTGCTATGCCGGATACCAATAAACATGAAAAAACCACCGTGGCGCAGATGATCCGGATCTACTGCCGGGGCGTTCACGGAACCCGAAAAGGCCTGTGCCCCCAATGCAAAGCCCTGCAGGAATATGCCCATCAGCGCATCGACAGGTGCCCCTTCGGCGCCGCCAAACCGATCTGCGCCGCTTGCGAGATCCACTGCTACAAAAAAGATATGCGCGAACAAATCCGGGAGGTCATGCGTTATGCCGGACCGCGCATGCCCCTGCATCATCCCCTGGCCGCCATCCGGCATCTGCGGCGTTCACGGCGGCGCTGAACAAAAAAGCCCGCCGTCCGGTGACAGGGGACAGCGGGCAAAAGCTAACAGCTTAAAATACTTCTATCGGAGACAAGAAGATGAGTTTTTTCAGGGCAGGGCAGCCGCCTTGACCCAGATAACCGCATCCTGGGAAAGTTCCTTGCCCTTATATTCGGTCACTGGTCCCACACCCAAGGCGGCAAAGCCCCACCAGCCGGCCTTGGGAATCCCGAAGGTGAACTTGCCGGCGGCGTCAGCCTTGATGCCGAGGGTCACGAAGCTGTCCTGGGGGGCCTCAATGGCGGCAGCCTCGGCGAACCTGTTGGCATCCATCAGCATTTCGTGGTTCAGGAATTCCACCTCGATCTCGGCGAAAGGCACGGGCTTGCCGTCGCTCATGACGATGCCGGAAAAGGTTCCGCCGGCCCAGATGGAATAGGGTTTATCCAGCGGCATGATCTCGCAGGGCAGTCCGCTTGCGCTGTCCCAGTCGGTGGGTGCGCCGGCCACATTCACGATCATCTTGGTGAACTGCTGGATATAGATATCCTCGCTGCCCTCATAGTAGGGTGCCGGGGCAAAGGCAAAGATCCAGTCTCCCATGCCCCTGAGCTTGGTGGAGGCCTCATAGGCCTTGCCCGAGTTGGTCAGGCTGGTCCAGGTGATGGGATTCAGGGACTTCACTAGATCTTTCTTCTTGCCCTTATGGATGGAATAAAAGTCCTGGGGGGTGCCCATATCCATGGTGTGCCCGGCCTCGAACGGATGGGTGAACACCAGCTTCATCTCGACCTTGTCACCCTTATCAAGGGCGCACTCCGGGGTATAGATAGTCTGGAAATGGGCCATGGCCGGCGAACCGGCAACCAGCAGGGCAAAGCTGCCCACCAATACTGACATTGTGATTTTTTTCATATAACTCTCCTTTTTATCAGTATTCGGAACTGCCGCCGGCAGCTACTCCTCGATCTCACCGCCGTCGATCTCCACCGCATGGCCGGGACCGGCATCAAAGATCACCTTGTAGCTGCCCTCGGGCACATCAAACGAGAACTCACTGAACTCATCCATCTTGCCCTTTGAAAGCACCTTGCCGTCGGCCGCCTCCACCCGCATCTCGACCCCGGCGGCCGAAGAACCGTCGGAAAAACCGCCTTCGCAGGTCCCGGTACCGTCCCCGTTCAGGTAACAGGAGCACAGCGGGGTGTGCGCAAAGGCCGTACCCGCGGCCATGAAAAATACCGCCAGCAATAAAGAAACAATTTTTTTATTCATAAATCTCTCCTTCCGATTTATTTTTTTCCGGATTGATCAGGGCCATGCCCAGGGTCAGCGTAATGGCCAGGGCATAGAAAATCCACATGACCTGCCAACCCGAAAGCCCCAGCAGTGAACCGCCCGAAAACACCAGGGTGGCCACACCCAGCCCCAGACAGGTGGGCAGCAGGATCGAAAGCAGCATCCACCTGGCCGAACCCGACTGGATCTTGACGGCAATGGCCGCCGGGATACAGGGCGGGAACAACGCCATGAACAGCATCACGGCCAGGGCATGCAGGGCCGTGAAATGCGATTCGGTCTTGCGCATACCCTCTTCCAGGGTCTGGCCGGCCTCAGCGTCCTGCTGGTAGATGGCCCCCAGGGTGGCCACACTGCTCTCCTTGGCGGCGAACGAACTTAAGAGCGCCACATTGATGCGCCAGTTGAAGCCCGCATATTGGGTCACCGGCTCCAGGCCGTGGCCGATGCGGCCCAGGACCGAGCGGTCGATGCGCTCCTTTTTCATGTCGGCGGCAATTTCCATGCGGGCCCGCACAACTTTTTTCAGTTCGCGGTTCATGCTCTTGGCATCCTTGTCCGCCCGCGTCACAATATTGAACAGCTCGGGACTGCGGGTTTCAAATTCCGCCTGCAGTTCGGCCTTGCCCTTGCCCGCCAGTTTGGCGTCCTTGTAGTCATCCCAGTACAGCACGGCCTCCTCCAGCTTGGCGCCGGCAACGGCCTCATAGTAGGAATTGCCCTGAACCTTGCGGTCAAACTTGGCAACGGCAGCCTCCATCCGGGCATTGTAGCCCGCCATACTCTCCGCGCTCAGGTCCGGGAAATACAGCAGCACAAAGATAATCACGGCCACAGCCGCCACGATGGTGATGATCTTCTTGATAAAGAGCCACAGCCGGTCGATGGCCCGCCGCAGCACGCCGCCGACAGTCGGCACATGGTAGGCCGGCATCTCCATCACAAACGGTGCACTTTCCTTGTTCTTCAGCACGGTCATGGTCAGGGCCTTGGCCGTGGGCAGGGCCATGAACAGGGTCACGGTGGCGATGAAGAACATGGCCGGACCCTTGTGGGCCGGAAAATAGGCATTGATCAGCAGCATGTAGAGCGGCACCTTGGCCAGGCAGTTCATCATGGGCACGATCATGATGGTGGCCAGGCGCGATTTCTCGTCCGGCACGGCGCGGCAGGCCATGACGCCCGGAATGGCGCAGCCCCCCACAAACACCCCGCCCAGGATCAGCGGCAGGGTGGACTGGCCGTGCAGCCCGAAACGCCGCAGCACCCGGTCCAGGATGAAGGCGATGCGCGCCATGTAGCCGCTGTCCTCAATGATGGCGATCAGAATGAACAGGATGAAAAAGATCGGAATATAGTTGAGCATGGCATTGATGCTGTCCACAAACCACAGCACCAGCGAACGCAGCATGGGCTCGCCCACCAGCGCGGGGGCCGGCAGCAGGCTGGCCGCAAATGACCGCAGTCCGGCCAGCAGCGGCCAGGTATATTCGGTCAGACGGTAGCCCTGCACGATGGAGAGGTGATACATCAGATAGATCACGCCCAGCAGCACCAGCGGACCGAAAAACCGGTGCAGCACGACCGAGTCGATCCGGTCCGAAAGCGTCAACCGCGGACCAGTCGCCTTGACGCAGGCCCGGACAATCTCGAGGCAGCGCCGATGGCGCCGGTAGGCCACATGTTTATCCACCTCACCCACACTCTCTTCAAATTCACTGCGCAGGCGCTGCGCCGCATCCATGACCCGGGCGGCACCACCGTTCAGGTTTTCGCGGATATAACGACCGGCCTCGGCCTCATCTTCCAGCAGCTTGAGCGCCAGCCAGCGGCGCGGGTAGGCGTCATTCTCCGGCAGATCACCGGACAACTGATCGATGCGCGAATCCAGCTCGGCATATTCAATATGGAAGGCTCTGCCGGGACCATCCTGTTTCAGGACAGCCTCAACCGCCGCCAGCAGTTCTTTCCGGCCCTTGCCCTTCTTGGCAACCAGGGGAACCACCGGGACATTCAGCTGCCGTTCAAGCGCGGCGACATCGATTTCCTGGCCGCGGCCTGCGGCCACATCCATCATATTGAGCCCCACCACCACCGGCACGTCCATCTCCAGCAGCTGCAAAGCCAGCTGCAGGTGGCGCTTGAGGTTGGAGGCGTCCACAATCAGCACGATCACGTCGGGCCTGTCGTTCAGGATATAATTGCGCGCCACGCGCTCTTCCAGCGAATAGGAGGTCAGGCTGTAGGTTCCGGGCAGATCCACCAGTTCGGCGCGGTAACCGTTGAGACTGAAATAGCCGGTCTTTTTTTCGACCGTGACCCCCGGGTAATTGGCCACCAGCTGGCGCGCTCCGGTGAGCATATTGAAGACCGTGGACTTGCCGGCATTGGGCTGGCCGGCCAGGGCGATGCGCACTGCCTGGCTCATTGCTTTTTCACCTCGATGCAGCG
>CAYWBU010000149.1:5450-6135 GCA_964456565.1 uncultured Bacteriovoracaceae bacterium
TCCGTCCAGCCGCAGCTCCACCGGATCCACCAGCGGGGCATTGCGCACCACCTCGATCTCCGAACCGCTGAAAAAACCCAGATCGCAAAGCCGCTGACCCAAAGCACCTGATGCATTGTTGCTGGTTATGGTTGCCGAATCTCCGGGCTTGAGTTCATCAAGAGTCATTGTGTCCCCCTGTTCTATAACTATTGTTAGCAATACCTAACACCGGCAATGTTTGATGTCAATAACTTTTTTAGACATGTCTAACTTAAAGGACCAGAAACCACCTTTTCCGTAGAATGACAACTTGTAGTCGCCTGTGTTTTTCGGCGTTCAAGGGAAAAGGAACTCTTTTACCCGCCACAGTTGCCGGCAGGTTTTTGGCAAGCTATTTCCTACTTACCTTCAAGCAGGGGCCGCATGACTCGCATGGCCTGGACGGAGGTGCCGGCAAGTTCGGACTGCAGGCCTTCGGTCAGCAATTTGATGGCGGCCTTGGAGGCCCCGTAGACCGTCTGCCAGGGAAAGGGGAAAAACCCGCCCATGCTGGAAATATTCACAATCTGCGCCGCCGGTCACCACGAAAACCTTGTCTTTGACCTTCATTTCACCCTCCATCAAAGGCGGGAAAGATTTGCCCCGCCTTACCCCATAACCTGAGATATAAACAAAAGCGACCCCAGCCCCATCACCAGCAGCG
>CAYWBU010000150.1:0-845 GCA_964456565.1 uncultured Bacteriovoracaceae bacterium
GCTGAACATCGACGGTTTTCTTACCCTTACTTTTAAAAATAATATTGCCATCAGTATCAAACGTTGGCTCGACGCAAAACTTAACCAACACTTCGTTTGTGTCGAGGGGCGATAATTCGCGCAATTTTTCCTTAAATAGAAGAAGTATCCCTGCTGTAATATTTCTAATCGCAGATAGAACCCTACGAGGATCACTGGATTTATAATCCTCGATTCCAATTTGAATGGATTGCACCGCATTCGTAAGTATCGTATTCATATCATGACCAACTAAATTCAATATCAGGATCTATGTCTCGACAATTCACTGATACACCATCTACCCTTTCCATCGTAGAAATATTCCAACCCCTCAGATCATCCTTTAGCTTTGGCTCTTTGTCCTTTAATGAACAACCATTATTTAAGCAGGAAACAGTTTTGGAATCGGCGTTATACACAATCGAATACTCCGGCAATCCCTTTTGACGGCAATACTCACAAAAAGGAAAACAAATCTTATCACCTGTTCCTTCCAATCTTTTTCCGTACTTCTTTTCAAGCTCGCTTATTTTTTGTTTTCGATATTCATCCATACAAAACTCCTAAATCGATTTTGCAATTTTAGACGCTTCATACAGAAAAAAGATTCATACTTTCATATGGTTACTTGACATTTGCACTCAACTATGGTATGTTTCCGCATTACAATACAAACACAGCCCCGCCAAAATCTTTTCCAGATCAAGGATTGGGAGGGTTTTAACCCGCAGGCGTAGCAGCGCTACGTCGAGGACTTAAAATCCGAGCGTGACGAAGATATGGGAAAGATTCCAGCGCCGCCTACCTCCTAGAAAACTCACACC
>CAYWBU010000150.1:855-4028 GCA_964456565.1 uncultured Bacteriovoracaceae bacterium
ACCGAAGACTTAAAACTCAAACGTGACAAAGCACCGGGAAAGATTTCAACGCCGCGAAAACTCACACCCACAATAATTCTGCCGATACAACTCATGCTCCCGGCTCAGCTCAATACTTCGCTTAAACCCATCTTTCTTCTTAAAGTCATACTCGACATAACCCTCAAACCCCGCCCCGATCTCAAAGATCTTCCTGGCCGGCTTGTGCGGGCTGATGGTCAGGGTGGTGGTGAAGTTTTTAATGCCCAGCTCTTTGGCCTTCTGCGCGCTGCGGCCCAGGTTGAAGGCGAAACATTTCTCGCAGCGCAAGCCCTTTTCGGGTTCGTCTTCGAGACCGCGGATCTGTTCCAGCCAGGCCGCGTGGTCATATTCATCCACGTGCAGCGGCAGGTTCAGATTTTCGGCCAGCTTGACAACATTATCCAGGCGTCTGGCGAACTCGTCCGGCGTATCGATATTGGAGTTGGCGAAATACAGCACCACATCGCGGCCGTCTTCCTGTAATCGCTGGATCGAGGCCGTGGCGCAGGGCGCGCAGCAGGCGTGCAGCAGGATTTCAGCCAAGGCCTCAGCCTTCCTCGCCCGCGAACAGCAGAACGAAGGCCTTGAAGAAATCTTCGTCGAACTCGCGGCCCATCTCACTGCGCATGATTTTGAGGGCCTGGAAGGGTGTGCGGCCCTTGCGGTAGGGCCTGTCCGAGGTCAGGGATTCGAAGACGTCGGCGATGGTGCAGATCTTGGCATACAGCGGGATTTCGTCGCCCTTGCGGCTGTTGGGATAGCCGCTGCCGTCGGTGCGTTCGTGGTGGTTCATCACGATGGTGGCGGCCTCGGGCGAAAGGTGGCCGCTCTCCTCCAGCATGGCATAGCCCAGCGCCGGATGGTTGCGGATGGCCAGCTGTTCCTGTCTGGTCAGCGGGGTGGTCTTGTTGAGGACCTCGCGCTCAATCCTGGTCATGCCCAAGTCATGCAGGAAAAAGCCCTGGGACAGCTTGACGATGTCCTGCTGGGTCAGTTTGTCCTTCAGCAGGGTCACGGCCAGCGAGGTGGCGTAGAACCCCACATTGACCGAATGTTTGAAGGTATAGTGATCATGGCCCTCCACGGCCAGCAGGTCCGTGACGATATTGGAATCTTCCAGCAGGCTGTGAACGATCAGGCCGGCATTTTCCTCCACATTGTGGATCGTGTCGGCGTTGCAGCGGCTGAACATGGTCCTGATGGAGCTGACGCTGGTATCGTAGGCGATGCGGGCCTTGCGGGAATTGTCGATCTCCGCATTTTCAAGGATATTCTTGAGCCGCCGCGAACGGAACTCCTCGATCTCGCTGGCATCCATGACCTTGGCGAACAGCGTCGGGTTGCCGCCGTCCAGCAGCCTTTTGCGGTGATCTTCGGTGAAAGCGATCCCCTTGCCCGCAAACAGCGTATATTCCCCATCAACCTTGAGATAAAGCTCAAGTTCATTTTCTGCGTTGATATCCATCAGGTCAAGACTGACAGGTTCATAGGTCATCGCTAAAAAGTTCTCCTTTTAAAGCTCAAGTTACGCCGAGAATATAAAATCGTTCGACCGCCGTCAAGCCAAGCCGCAAGATTCCATACAGAATCATCCGCAACGCCCGGCCAACATTGCCATTGCCTGCCGTGCCGGTTTCCTGTTATTAGGTGTCAAAATTTAAACGTTTGCTTTAAGAGGACTGGGGTGAAATGAACGCGCACCTGAAACCGGACGGCGATGATTTCAAGACCATGCTGCGCTGTATCGGACTTGTTGTGGTGATCCATCTGGTGATCATGTTTACGGCCTTTTTTGATGACGGCATGCGACTCTGCGAAGACGCCTTCTGCTCTCCGCAACAAACCGGAAGCCTGAAAGGCGAGGCCGTCATCCTGCTGCACGGCATCGGCCGCAACGCCCGTTCCATGGGCAGCCTGGCCCGTTATTTCGAAAAGGCCGGTTACCACACCATCTGCGTGGCCTACCCCTCCACCAGCGCCACCATTGAATCCATTGCGCGCGAATATATCGCCCCGGCCGTCAGCCAGTGCCGCGGCTTCCGGCATATCCATTTCATAACCCATTCCATGGGCGGCATCGTGGCGCGCCAGTACCTGCAGCACAACTCCCTGCCCCAGGGCAGCCGCATGGTAATGCTGAGCCCGCCCAACAGCGGCGCCGACCTGGTGGAGGCCCTCAAGGAATATGAATTTTTCGAGAAGGTCGGCCCCGGCGCCCGCCAGCTCGGCAAGGATGAATACAGCATCATCCCCAGCCTGAAACCGCTTAAGCTTGAGGTGGGCGTGATCACGGGCGATCTGAGCCTCAATCCGATCTTTTCAAGCATGCTGCCCGGTCCCGATGACGGCATGGTGACGGTTGCCGGTGCCAGGTTGCCGGAGATGAAAGATTTCCTGGTGGTGCCCACCGACCATATCTTCATCAAGCGGGACTTCGACGTGATCCGACAGACCGCCCACTTCATCGAATACGGCAGTTTCCGGCGCGAGCAGCAGGAACGCTTTGACCGCTTTGCCGGGATCTTTGCCCCGGCCTCAAACTCCTGAACTTAGCCCATGGGCAGCAGCAGATAGCCGCCGGCCTCCAGCATGGGCAGGTCATCCAGCGAACCGTAGATGTCACCCCGGTGAAAGTAGGTGCCGTCGGAGAGTTGAAAAACGATCCCGCGGGCCGGATGCTGCGAATGTCCGTCAAGGACCTCTTCCATCCTGATGAAAATATTACCTCTCATGCTCATTCCTTTCCGGCAAATTATGCCCGTTGCGTTTCAAGATAGAGGCAAACGGCCCGGGTGGTGCCGTGCGGGCCTGCCATGCGGGTAAATGAGCAATATCCGTACCAACCGCCCGCGGGCGGCAGCCGGACCTATTCGCGGTAAAGGTCTTCGATCAGGTCATGATATTTCTGCTGGACCACATGGCGCTTCAGCTTCATGGTCTGGGTCAGAGTGCCGTCCTCCAGCGAAAAGTCCTCGGTGATGAAACCGAAGCGTTTGGGGATCTCATAGCTGCCGTAGCGCCCTTTGAGATGCTGCATAATCGCATCCTTCAGCATCTGCTGCACGTTTTCATCCTGCGCCAGGATTTCGGGGTCATGCGGCAGGTTGTGCTCCCGGGCATATTTTTCCAGCCCCAGGAAGTCCGGCCCCACG
>CAYWBU010000150.1:4038-6129 GCA_964456565.1 uncultured Bacteriovoracaceae bacterium
TGTCAGGACCGTGGGCAATCCCATAACCCCAAGTAACCGGCACCACGATACAGACGTTGAAGGGCCGGCCTTCGCCGTAGATCATGGCATTGGCCACACTTGGGATCAGCTTGATATCCTCCTCCATGCTGGACGGGAAGACATATTTGCCGTTCTCCAGCTTGTACTGCTCCTTGATGCGGCCCGTGATATAGAGGTAGCCGTCCTCGTCCAGCCAGCCCAGATCCCCGGTGCGGAAGCCGCCGTCTTCGGTCATGACCTCGCTTGTCTCCTGCGGCTTATTGTAATAGCCCTGCATGACATTGGGACCGTAGGCAATGATCTCGCCGTCCTCGCCATTGCCCATGGTCTTGTCGATCACCACCCGCACCATTTCCACCGGCCGGCCCACGCTGCCGATCTTAAAATGTTCGCGGCTGTTCATGGTGATGGCGGGCGAGGTCTCGGTCAGGCCGTAGCAGTCCATCACCGGGATGCCGATGTCGTGGAAAAACTTGCAGATCTCCACATTCATGGGCGCGCTGGCCGTCAGGGCCCCGGTCAGGCAGCCGCCCATCTTGGCCCGGATCGCGCTGAAGATCAGCCGGTCATAGAAGGCAAACCTGAGATTGACCAGCGGACTGGACTTATCTTCCTCCATGAGCTGCCGCCGTTTCTTGGCGGTCGCCACCGCCCGGCAGAACAGTTTTTTCTTGAGGCCGCCCTCCTCTTCCACCTTGTTCCAGAGCCCCTCATAGATCTTGTTGAAGACCCGCGGCACGGCGATCAGGTGGGTGGGCCTGATCTGCTGCATATCGTCGGCGATGGTGCCCACATTTTCCATCAGACCGATGGCACCGCCGAACTGCATGAAGTTGTAGAGCTCGGCGGTCTGGCCGTAGACATGCGCCCAGGGCAGGATCGAAAGGCTGCGCGAAGTCTCGTTCAGCTCGGGATAGAGATGCCAGCCGGCCTTGGCGTTGCTGGTGAGGTTGCCGTGCATGAGCAGCACCCCCTTGGGGTCGCCGGTGGTGCCCGAGGTGTAGATCAGGGTGGCGAAATCATCAGGTTTGGGAGGGATTGATGCCACCGGATTGTCCCGGCCGCTCTTTTCCAGCCCGGCTAAAGTATTCTCATCCCCGCCCCTGACCACAAAGACATGCTCCAGGGTGGGAATCTCGGCCTTGAACTTTATGATGCGCTCATAGATCTCGGGCCGCATCACGATCACCGCCCGGGCCCCGCTGTCCTTAATGATATATTTCCAGACCTTGGCCAGTTCGGCCTCGTACATGGGCACAAAGCGCCCGCCCAGGCCATGGATGGCCGTGGCCGTAATGACCCACTCCGCACAGTTGTTGCCGATGAAGCCCACCACATCGTCACGGCCGAGGCCCAGACGGTGCAGCCCGGAACGCAGATCATCCACCCGCCGGCCGACCTGGGCATAGCTCAACCACTCATATTCACCTTGGGCATTCTTGGTCCCGATCATGCGGTTATCGGGATAACGGGCGACACTCTCCTCCAGCATTTCAACCAGATTGTCGGGTTTCTCATACTGATACATATGTTCTCCTTCTCGCAAAGCCGTCATAACAACATTCGTTATTCATTTTAGCATACGCCGAATATCAAATAAATATTGCATATGTGAATATAAGGTAAAAATATCCTTTACCCACAAAGCATTGCAGTTAAAGTAAATTATAGCAGTTATAATATAATATTTATAGTTAAATATCTATGAATATTCGGGGCCGCCGGCCGGCGGCCCCGGGGAAAGCCTACAGGCCCAGTTTGCGGGTAAAGCCCTGGGCAATCTTATATTTCTGGATCTTACCGTTGGCGGTCATGGGAAATTCGCTCACAAATTCCCAGTAATGCGGGATCTTGTGACGGGCGATCTTGCCGCGGCAGTATTCCTTGAACTCCTCCACCGGCACATCCTCGCCGTAGTGCAGCTTGACCGATGCCAGCAGCTGTTCGCCATATTTTGTATCGGGCACACCCACCACATAGACATCCTCGATCTTGGGATGATGGTGCAGGAACTCCTCGATCTCACGCGACAATCTGTTCAATGTTTTATGATCGTTCTAACCTTCCGGA
>CAYWBU010000151.1:0-6125 GCA_964456565.1 uncultured Bacteriovoracaceae bacterium
GGAATCTTCCGGGGGATGGATTATATAGATATCGGTCTGTCGATTGCGCCGCCGGTTCTCTTCGCTGTCATTGGGGGCAACCGGCCTGGTGAAGCCATAACCGGTTGTCTCTATACGATCTTCCGAGATGCCCCTGTTTTTAAGATATGCAGCCACGGATCTGGCCCGCTGCTCTGAAAGCCTCAGATTATATTCATGTGCGGAGGTGCTGCGGCGGTCGGTGTGCCCTTCAATCAAAACTGTGCAGGCCGGATTATTGAGCATGTAGTCCGCCAGGCTGTCCAGCAGGCGGCAGTCTTCCGTGCTTATCTTTGCACTGTTGGCGCCATAATCAAGATGCAGTTCCATATGTTCGGTCTTGGTTCGCGCCAGATTCTCGTTCAGAATGCTGACTGTCAGCTCCGGGGCAAATTCCGGGAGTGCCTGATCTGTCTCCAGCGGTGTTGTCAGGGCAAAATTGGCCTTGGAGAGCATCCCGGGACGCACATCCACGAGGATAGCCTTGGCAGATAAGTCCTGCTGCGGCAAGGATCGTTCATCCAGACGGATGATGTGGCGGCCCGGCTGCACCCCGGGGACATGGTAGCGGCCCGCATCGTCCGTGACAATCACCACACCGTTTTCCATAACCAGCCGGACCTTGGCCATGCCCGGCTCACTGTCCTGCTCATCCTGGATACCGTTGCCATTCAGGTCCTTGAAGACCTCTCCTATTATGGTCCCCATGTCAAACAGTTCATCCGGGACAACCTCGACCTCGGCAACGGCAATATTTGAGATCCGGGTGCCGTCCGTATGTTTGGAATGGGCAATGTTCCTGAATTTGCCGCAGGAAACCCCGGCCCCCACTACCAGCTGATAGCGCAAGATCTTTTTGCGCCCCGGCCGCAGTGTCCCCACGGCAAAGTCCAGCGGGCGCGCCAGCAGCGGGTCAAAATGAGGAAGTCCGTCAAGCGTGGCGGTTCCCGGCAGATATTTAAATCCGGCCGGGATGAGGTCGTCCAGGATGGCTCCGTTGATTGCGCCGTCGGACTTATTTTCCATCTCCACCGTATAGGTTACCACTTCACCGATCATGGCCTCTTTTTTGTTGCAATATTTGGTGATCTCCACCAGATCGGTTTGCGGGTCCAGGGGCAGGTCAATATTGAGAATGGTCCCGTCAAAAGCAAAGACCTCTCCCAGGGCCCCGCCCGGAATGTCAAATATGCGGTCCGTATATCCCGCCAGACTTCTCGTGGTCGGGAAACTGTAGCCCGTCGCGGCAACCTCCAGCCGCAGGTTTGTATCCGGCGGATGTTTGACCGTGAAGCCGTACTGGCCGTCCGTGGCAGTCAGCTGCGGATTGGATTCCCCGGCCAGAATATCTTCGCCGGGAATGGCCAGCCGCCAACCCTCGGTGGGATGCTGGTACCAGAGGGTGACGCTGGCGCCCTCCACCGGCTGGTTGGAGGCGGCATCAAAAACAACTCCGAAGGGATCGACAAAATTAACCTCGACAATCCGGCTGGCAGTGCCGTCAGCGCAGATATTGATGGCATTGCGGCCACCGGGGAGCTCGAGCGAACACTGCAGTTCATAATCTCCCAAAGTACCTGAAAAGGTCTCGCCGACGCAGATGGAGATATTGCTCTCGGCATCAAAGGCCACGGCCCTTACCTGGGTCAACGGCAGCGCCTTACCCGTAATCCGGGCGGTTTTGCCGCGGATGGATTCGTTGGCCTGCGGATAAGCTATCTGGGGCACTTCGGTAAAGCTGATCTCGGCAGGATTTTTGACCGTGACATTGTTTGCCGGACCATTCTGGCCGTCAACTCGCATGTACAGGAGGTTGGGGCCAAGCTCCAGAGGGGTTACGAGCTGGCACCTGAAACGCGAATTGCTGTCGGCAATGGCAGTCCCCACAACGGCATCGTTTTTGTCCCTGATTTCAACAACCGCTCCGGCAGGCTCATCTCCGGCTTTGCCGATAACGACCGGCAGGGGATCGACAGTCTTGCCATCTGCCGGTTCACTGATCCGGTAGGTATCGATCTCTTTATCAACGAGAACATTCAGGGTAATACCAAAAGATCCGCAATCGTTTGCCAGACAAACAGTGGGCAACACAAGCCCCCAGATAAGGAAAATGGCTAATGGCAAAAACGCAGTCCATCTAAAACATCCGCGGGCTTTTTTGCAAAGTCCCGGGCCATGCGGGCAAGGATGTCTTCCGGAAGCACTGCTCTCCATTATCGCCAGGTCTCCCTATCTTTTCAGCTAGCTGCTCATTCCCCGCCTCCCTTTGTCGCCAGACAGACCCGCGGATAACATGCCAGGGAAAAGACTTCCCCGCCTTCCGAATATTCAACAACCTCAATGAAAAAATCCCAGTTGCAGCCCCGCCAGATGGGCAGGTCCGGAATGGCGGCATCGATCTCAATATCTTTCTCCTGCCATGGTCCCACTGCCACTCTTTTGGGGTAAAATGTTATCCAGGTCCTATCCGGTAACGGCCCTGACACAGGGTCGTGTTTTTCTGTAAGGTCGGCAAACTGTACCACTCGCAAGGTGTAACTGCGAACAGCATCCGAACGGTTGATTATGGTGATCTTATCCGGGCATTTGTGCCATTCGCCATCCGCGGCAAGCTGCCATCTGATGACGGCCGGTTCCACACTGAGCCCCTTGGCCGGCACCTGATCCGCCCAAAGCAGAATCAGCAGGGCAAGTCCCGTCACGGAAAAGATCTTTTTTTTCATAAGGCCTCAGGGACAAATCTGACCCGTACAAAATCACTTGTGCCGTCATCGGCCTCAATCATAATGACCGACTCCCATCCGCTGTCGCGGCAGACCTGCCCTTCAGGGATGACAAACGAAAATTTGATGCGTTTTTTTGCCATGGGCCGGATTTTTGTCTCTCCCGTGACCCTGACCCAGTCCGACTTGGCAATCCGCTCATAGCCGGGGCTGATGCAGATATCCTGTTTGTTCGATGAAGTGCGGGGCACATAGGAAGTGATCTTGTAGTGATGGGACACAGCGTCATTATTATAAATAACAAAGGTTCCCTTATGTTTGCGGCCATTAACAGGCGCCTTGATTGTCACGATGGAAGGTGCGACGCCAAAATCGCCGCATGGAGGGAGAGATTCTGCGGCAGGTGTCTCGATCAGGTAATTGGGTTTCACCGCGGCCGTAAACATCTGACCGGACCTGGGTTTGGGCATCACCGCCACATAGACCATCCAGTGCTGATTGTAATAACGTTCCTCATCCGGGATATGCAGATACATCCGCACCTTGCCGCTGGATTGCGGGGCTACGGCAACCTGGGTTTCCTTAAATTCAAACCAGGCCGCATCCGGGATCGGACGATACCCCTTCAGCCCGATATCAGCCGCATTCTCGGGAGCTACAGTATTCAGTATATAGGTTTCGGGCTCATCCCCGGCATTATAGATCACCAGGTCGATTCCCAGGTCCTGTCTGCTGCCCATGGGGGCATCCTGGATACAGAATGAACCGGGAGAAACCTTGATGCCTGAACCGGCGGCACTGTCAGGCATCATCATCCCGGCAGTTAACAGCAGGGCAAACAGGACACAGTGACGGTAATCATTAAAGGCAAACATCTTCCATCCCCTTTCCTGATGAAAAAAACAGCGACAAAAATAACCGACTAGTGAGCAGTTGCAGCAACAGTTACGGTAATCGTATTTTGAGCAGGACTGCTGACCTCCGTCGGCGCACCCAGCTCGTAATACAGGAAGGTATTGGTGGCGGATGCAAGATTGGTTTTGATGTCGGCCCCCGGACTCGCGGTGGCGGTGATTGCAACTGCCGCTGTCATGTCAGGGGCAGGCCCGGCCTGCCAGGCATCGAAGGCCTTGGCTGACAAGGTAAAGGTGTCCACGCCCGGCGCCCCGCCTACGCTCCAGCTGCCGGCATTACTCACCCAGCATTCGATATCGGTGGCATAATTACTGGTGTTTACAACCTGAATTCCCTGATCACCGACGCCGCCGTTATTGGATGCCATGGTGTTGGTGCTGCCTCCGGTGACGGCGCCAATGGCCCAGGTGGTATAATCAGCAGCACTCTGGTCCTGCAGGACAATGCCGATGTAGTTGACGGTGATAGTGATCGTGAAGGAATCATTGGTGGCTGCCTCCAGCTGTCCGCAATAAAGCAACGGTATCAGAAAAATTGCCCATGTCTTGACTCTTTTCATTGCATCTTCTCCTTTCAAAAAATTTTTATTAAAAACATATTCACATTTGATACTTAAGCGCCCCGTCATCTATTGGGCCGCCCGACAGCCAATGGTAACCGTAATAATCTCCTGCCCTGAAGTAGTGGTGCCGGCAGGTGTCTCCAGATAGAGATAGAGTTGCTCACCAGAATCTGCCTGGACGCCGGCCCCGGAAGATGTTCCCTCAAAGATGCCGGAGCCGCCGGCAGTAGTTGACCAGACCTCGCTTGTTCCCAGCACATCCGTGGCTACGGAGAAATCACCTGCCGCCGGAGCGCTCCCCCCATTAAAGAGGGCCATCAGGACAGCAGTATCCGTCCCGTTGGACCCTGCCAGGGTCCAGTTTGAGGCGCTGGCCCGGATGCTGAAATCCTGTGCCAGATCCCCGGTATTCTTTACCAGGACACAGTTGGCGGCATTCATGACAGCCACGGCACTCACATCACTGGACCCGATGGCCCAGTTTGTGTAATCACCGCCGTCATCCGCACTACGCAGGTCCACGGCGATTGTCTGAGACAGGCTGTAAAAAGAGGCCGGGTCCGACTGATTGTGATAACTGGCATTGATCCAGCCGGCACCGCGCTTGGTCTGAGAAACCCGCACCTCGTCAATCATGCCGTCAAAGGTCTTGGCGTCATTGCGGTCATTGCCCATATAGAGGTGGTATCCCGCATCGGCCAGACTGTCCCAGCCGCTGTTTTCAAGCTCGGTTATGGACTGGCTCGTGCCGTTGATATAGATAAGCGGCGGTCCCGTGGTCCCGCCGAGACGATCATGCTTATACACCAGGCCCACATGATACCAGCTGCCGGTGGTCAGCACATTGGTTGCCGTGCGCCATTCCTTCTCGGTGGAAGCATTTGTGGTATTCTGCCAGTAGTAGAGTGCCTTATTCGTTTCATCAACCCGGAAGTACCAGATAGTTTTATCAAGAATGCGCCCCTGCCCGTTCTTTCCCCAGGTATCCATCCTGATCCAGGCGCTCAGGGTCACTTCGGTCAAATCATTGAAGGCAGTCTGCGACATCTCGGCACTGTTACCGATTCCGTCAAAATCCTCGGCATATCCGATCTTGCCCTCCGCCAGCGAAGGGTTGTTGGGGTCATCCTTGGCGGCATCGCGGTCGGACGCGCAGCTGTCGTCGATGTTCGGGCCGCTGTCATCCATGTGATAGACCCCGATATAAGCGCTGTCCCAGACATCTGATGATGACGGATTGGTTGTAATGGCTGAGTTGCCGTAATACATGTAAATAACTGTTCCGGCAGTCAGCGACGGAAGCTTAACCCAGGTGATCAGCTCTCCCGTTGCGGCGTTGTAACGTTCCAGCTCATGGGTCAGGTCAGTGGTTCCGTCACTGGCCGTAAATCGGATATCGTAGCCGTTTGAGTTGGTCACGCAACCGCCATTGGCCGTGGTCTTCAAATTATCAAGGGTAAGGCTGATGAGGGTCGGAAAATTACTGAGGGTGCCGGAGATTTTTGCCGTATCGGAGGTGAAGGTGATTTTCTGGCGTTCGGAAAACCCGCTCTCCCAGGCTGCCATAGCCGGATTCGCCAAAGACAGAACAAACAGCACGGCCAGAAAATGCTTCCCCATAAGTTCTCCATCTGCACTATCAAGATGCTATAATATATTTCGGATACTTAGCGGCCAATCTTGAAAAAATGTCATTTTTTAATCATTTACAGTGCCTCTGGCCATTTTTTTCGGTATACTTCAGCCATGAAACTGATCTCGTGGAATGTTAACGGAATTCGCGCGGCAATCAAAAAAGGTTTTGCCGATTTTATTCAGGAAGCCGACCCCGACATCCTGTGTGTCCAGGAAACCAAGGCCCAGGATCATCAGGTTGAGCTTGAAATCAAGGGCTATGAGCAGTTCTG
>CAYWBU010000152.1:0-617 GCA_964456565.1 uncultured Bacteriovoracaceae bacterium
AGCCGGCTGAAGGTTCCTTCCTGCAGAACCTGCAGCAGCTTGGCCTGAATTGCCATATCGATTTCACCGATCTCATCCAGGAAGATCGTACCGCCGTCGGCCAATTCAAATTTCCCGGCCTTGGCCTTGTAGGCTCCGGTGAAGGCCCCACGCTCATAGCCGAAAAGTTCACTCTCCAGCAGTTCATGCGGCAGAGCGGCGCAGTTGACCTTGACAAAGGGCTTGTCCTTCTTGGAGGAACGGTAGTGCAGGGCGCGGGCCACCAGTTCCTTACCGGTACCGCTTTCGCCCTCCACCAGCACACTCACATCCGTATCGGCCACCTGGTCGATGGTCTCGCTGACGGTCTGCATCTTGGGGCTGGAAAAGACAAACTCGCCCTTGAGTTCATCAATCTTGAGCTTTTTTTTAAGACTGGAGATCTCGGCCATCAGCTTCTTCTTCTCGATGGACTTGCACATGGCCAGTTCCACGCCCTCATCTTCCATGAATGCAGGTACGCGGAAGAAATCATCGACACTGTCGGGTGCGTTTTGGACAGCTTTATCTGCGGGCAGAGTCTCACCGACAACATCGTCGCGATAGACGTTGATCATTGGAATGGAATGGCTCATCTC
>CAYWBU010000152.1:627-6087 GCA_964456565.1 uncultured Bacteriovoracaceae bacterium
AGTTCTCCTTCTTCAAAGGGTTTCACCAGATCGTCGGTGGCACCGGCCTTCATGGCCTTGTCGATGGTATTGGTCTGTCCCAGGGCGCTCAACATCAGCACCGGCAGATCGTCGGACAGCTTGCGGATCTCATTGAGGGTCTCCAGGCCGTCCATTTCGGGCATGACTATATCCAGAAGAACCAGAGCTAGGTCTTCTTCAACCCGGACTTTTTCAAGAGCCTCCTTGCCGCTTGATGCAGTGATAACATCGTAGCCGTTCTGTGAAAGCAGCTTTGATATATATCCCCGTATACTCTCGTCGTCATCAACCACAAGGATTCGAAGTCGTTCACTTGTCATATTGTATCTGCCTGCTGTTGCTGCGCCAACGATACATTAAAGCCGTTAAGTGTTCAAGGGCATTGTTATCTTAAATATTCCACCCTTACGGGACGCGAGCGCCTCAACTCTGCCGCCGTGGGCCTGCACGATTTCACGTGTAATTGCCAGTCCCAGACCGGTCCCCTCCAGTTTTGTTCCGCTGTCACCGGTATAGAACTCCTCGAAAATCCTGGCGGCATCCTTCTTGGCGATCCCCGCTCCGGCATCCATGACCGTTATAACAACGTTTGTCTGATTCAGGAAGGTGCGCAGATCCCTGCCAGAGTCTTCACCCTTCTCCATAACAACCCTGACTTCAGATCCCTCGGGCGCATGTTTGACCGCATTGTCAATAAGGTTGACCAGGGCCTGCTCAATACGAATCGGATCAGCCATAATCCTATCAACTTCGTCCCGCCGCTCAAAGCTGATCCGGACATCTTTTTCAGCAGCCCCGATATTGAGGTTGCGGACAATCGTCGCCACATGGTCACCCAGATTTATGCGGCTGCGCTTGATACTGAGCCGCCCGTCCTGGATGCGGGCAAAATCCAGCAGGGCATTACTGAAATCCAGCAGACGTTCACTCTGCGAATTAATTTCGGCCACACATTCCAATTGATCGGCACTCAGACCGCCTTCACGGTTTTTGGCAAGCATGCGGGCATATCCCCGGATAACCGTCAGGGGAACCCTGATCTCATGGGACGCCACATTCAGAAAGCGCGCCCGCAGGTCCAGCATCTTGCGCCTGGCGGTCACGTCCCTGATTACGCCGGCGTAACAGCCTTCGCCGTCGACAACAACCGGTCCGACGCTGATATCCAGCCACAGTTCGCTGCCGTCGCCGCGCTTTGCCCGGACTTCAAGGGTGGGGATGAATATATCGCCGGCGACACTCAGGGCCTCCCGCAACACCTCATGCGACTGCTCATGGACAAACCGTTGGAAATCACTGCCGATAATTTCATTGAGCGCATAACCCATAACTTCGGCAAACTTCGAATTGACCAGCACGAAGCGACCCTCTTTGACCAGATACATGGCATCCACTGCACTGGACATCATTTCACGGTAATGCGCAAGAACCGGACCCTCGGGACGGCTGTCAAGGGTCACGTCACGGATGCAGACCAGCACCTGCCAGTCCGGTTTGAACGGCAGGGCTGAAAGCTCAATCTGCAGCACATATTCACCGTGATGAAGATCCATGGCCATGTCATACATATCAGGCGCAAAACGCCCGACCACCACATCTCCCAGCAGATCCGCCAGCGAATCGCCCTCTCCCAGACCAAGCAGATCGGCGGCCTTTTTATTCAGGGCCGTTATGCGGGCCGAAGCATCCACGGTCAACACCCCGATGGACATATAGTTGAAGACCCTCAGGATATTACGCCCGAACTCACTCAGGGCGCGGTCGGCGACCGAAAGCTCCGAGCGCAGGGAGGCATTCATGGCGGCCACAGTCCCCATGGCCCGGGCGTTGCGCAAGGCCAAGGCCACCGGCGGCAGGACATGTTCCAGCAGCCCGATGGCCTGATCATTAAATTTTTCCGATTCGGGATGAGACAGGTTCAGCACGCCCACCAGTTCATCTTTTCCGTATACCAGGGGCAGACTCAGCAGCGATCCCACCTTCACCTGGCTGTCACGACAGACAAAATCAGAGGCCCGCGCCGTGTCCCGGATAATTACCGGTCGCAACTCCCGCGCCACCTGACCGGCAATCCCCTCTCCCACGCAGAAGGTTTCTCCCAGGGATTTTTCGGAACAGGCCGCCGCCTGATCGCCGCTCCCGCGGGCGGCCCGGATCTCCAGATGGCCGTTAGTGTCCGCCGGCATCATGATCGAGGCATTGGCTGCCCCGATCTCCGTAATCAGGATATCCAGAATGGCGGATGCGACCCGCTCCACATCAGGGGCATAGGAAATGGCCTGATTGACCTTCTTGATTATGCGCAGTTCCTGGGTTGCCTGCCCGTCCATCCGGTGTCGTCCTTCAGCGGTTTTTCTTGCGGGATTTCTTGGCCATCTTCTTACGGCTACGGCTCTTTTTGAGATCCACCATGCTGCTCTTCTGTTTTTTAGGCATGTTCTGGCCCAGCATATCGGCCATTTGGGGATTCATGCCCATGCGCCCCAGGGCCTTCTTATTGCCTTTACCCAGCCCGCGCATGATCTGCCGCATAGCATTGAAACGGCTGATCAGGTCATTGACCTTGCTCACCGGCTGCCCGGAACCTCGTGCGATCCGGTTGATGCGGCTGTGGTCCAGAAGATCGGGGCGATCTTTTTCGGCCCTGGTCATGGAGTTGATGATGGCCTCGACCCTGACCAATTCACGGTCATCCACATTAATATCCCGCGGCAGGCCCATCTGACCCAGCGGCAACTTGTCAAAGATGTCCGTCAGTGAGCCCATGCGTTTGATCATCTTGAGCTGTTTCAAAAAATCATTGAAACTGAAGTCGCCCTTCAAGAGTTTTTCGGCATCCTCTTCGGCCTCTTTTTCGTCAATGACCTCTTCGAAATCCTTGACCAGGCCGACCACGTCGCCAAAGCCCAGAATCCGCGAAGCCAGACCGTCGGGCCTGAACTCCTCGATCTTGTCCAATGACTCACCCATACCCAGAAACTTGATGGGCTTGCCGGTCACTTCCTTGACCGAAAGGGCGGCGCCGCCGCGGGCATCACCGTCAAGCTTGGTCAGGATCACACCCGAAAGATCGAGCCGGCGGTCAAATTCACTGGCCACGTTCACCGAATCCTGTCCGATCATCGAATCAATCACCAGCAGGATGTTTTCCGGTTTTGTGATCCCCTTGATGTCCTCCAGTTCGCGCATCAAAATATCATCGACCACGGTGCGGCCCGCCGTATCGAACAGCACCACATCACAGCCCTTGAATCTGGCGGCCTCAAGGGCGTCACTGCAGATCTGCGGCGGGGTCTTGCCGGGGGCATGAAAAACCGGGATATCCAGTTTGCCGCCCAGGACCTTGAGCTGTTCAATGGCGGCCGGACGATAGATATCCGCTGCCACCATCATGGGTTTCTTGCCCGCCTTCTGAACATGACGCGCAATCTTGGCCGTGGTGGTGGTCTTACCCGAACCCTGCAGACCGACCATCATGATGGCGCTGACATCCCGGCGGTCCAGATCCAGCGAGGTATCCACCGGACCCATGAGGTTCACCAGCTCATCGTGACAGATCTTGATGAAATGCTGGTCCGGTGAGACCTTCATCTTGCGGCCGCCATGCGAGACCTTGGTCTGAACCAGCTCGCCCAGGGCCTTTTCCTGCACGTTGGCGATAAAGCGTTTTACAACTCCGAACTCGACATCCGCCTCCAGCAGCGAAATGCGGATCTGGCTGACGGCATCCTCGATATGTTTTTCCTGGATTACAGTCTTGCCCTGCAACAGGTCCTGGGCCTTCTTGAATCCACCCGAAATCTTTTCCAGCATTTTCAATACCTCAATCTATAATTATATATGGATACATTCACTATGGAGTTCATCTTTATGTATAAGCCCCGCTCAATGTCAAGGCATGAAACCCGCAGCCGACGCCAATCGTCCTGCTCAACCGGCCCCGCAACACTGTCGGCCGCATTCCCGGCTCACCACCCGGCGGGCATCCCCATATCCCAGCTCCGCAACCATATGAAATTTTTCATGGTCGATTTCAACCCCTCCCAGGGCAATCGGGAGTGAGGGACGGATGAAGAAAAACCGCGTTTTATCAAAAACCGAAAAATCAAAAAACTGCAGCTCGGCCTCGGCCTTTTCCGATGCCATCGCCACCCAGACCTCATCAAATTCATTCAGATCAAGGCAGTCGAGCGGCACCCGTCCGGTTATGCCGCCGTCGTGGTAATGGTCCCCCAGGATACTGCGGGACGCAAAAACACCGTTGATAACCGGCAGAAACGAACTGGCGGCAATGGCATTCACCAGCATGGTCTCGTCAAAATCCCGCTCAAAACGAAAATATCGGCGTTCAAAGATCCCCTGATGCCAGCAGAGCACCGGCCGGATCAGCGATACGGCCACATGCAGCCTCACCGGGGAAGACCGCAACGCCTCCACATCCAGATGCGGCAAGGCGGCATTTTCCACCAGCCAGTCCATATTTTTGGTGCGGGCATTGTTCATAAGGGGATGTGCGGCAACTGCATAGGGACACAGCGCATCCCAGGCATCCATCACATTCCGGGTCTGGCCGGCCGCATGCCAGGCCGCCGCATTGGCCCCGACGCTGACGCCGGCAATATCGCTGAAACCGATCCCGTCTTCAGCCAGGGCCCGCATCACTCCGGCATAATACACCCCGCGCAGGGCCCCTGACGCATAGCACATCAACCGCCGTACACCTGTTTTCTCCTGCATTTTCAGACCATAAACCATTGCCTCAGAAAATTAAAATAAAACCTGACATAACCCTTGAAAAAATTCAGCAGTTATTGATTTTTTAAACAAAATAACAGGTTAAACATTGCATGTTTAGCGCTGATACATATCTTTTAGGTAGGGAAAATAAAAATTGGGGTTTAGCTAATAATTTCCATTTACGTAATGCAAAGTAATCACAAATGAATATCTATTTTTATCCTTGACTACAAAATAGTGCATTCTTTATGATCCCTAAACTGTACGCGCAGCAAACAAATATTTCTTTATGAGGTAAAATGATGAGCAAGAAAATGAAGACTATGGACGGAAACATGGCGGCTTCGCATGTAGCCTATGCCTTTACCGAGGTTGCGGCCATCTACCCCATCACCCCATCTTCAACCATGGCTGAATACATTGACGAGTGGGCCGCCCACGGACGCAAAAATATTTTCGGCAATACTGTCAAGGTATCCGAGATGCAGTCCGAGGCCGGTGCCGCCGGTGCCATGCACGGATCGCTGCAGGCCGGTGCCCTGACATCCAGCTTCACCGCATCGCAGGGCCTGCTGCTTATGATCCCCAATATGTACAAGATCTCCGGCGAACTGCTCCCCGGCGTGTTCCATGTCAGCGCACGCGCGCTGGCTGCCCACTCGCTCTCGATCTTTGGCGACCATTCGGACGTCATGAGCTGCC
>CAYWBU010000153.1:0-6072 GCA_964456565.1 uncultured Bacteriovoracaceae bacterium
GCTGGTGGCTTTTGTATCCGTGCTGGCGTTGGTGCCAGTCTGGCTTAACTATGACATCATCTCCATGGATGGGGCCTTTCAGTACATCCCCTATGCGCGCCTGTTGGTGGAAGGTGATCTGGCGGGTGCCCTGCAGCTCAAGCAGCTGCCTGTTTATCCGGGTCTCATAGCCCTGACGGTTTTTCTGACCGGGGCCAGCTTTGAGCTGGCCGGACGGCTGGTGGCGGCCACCTGCTTTGTGCTGCTGATGCTTGGCGTATGGCGGTTGACCCTGCTGCTTTTCCAGAGACGAGCTACGGCCCTGGTGGCTGTTCTGTTGGCCCTTTGTATCCCCGAACTGCTGAACAGGTCGGTGGACTGTCTCAAGGAATCGCTGCTGCTGGCCCTGATCGTCTGGGGCAATGTTTTTGTCTTTTCGGCGCAGGAAAATTTGGGAGCATCTCGCTATCTGCGGATTATGGCCGGCGGGCTGATCTTGATATTGGCAGTCCTGGTCAGGACCACGGCCCTGTTTTTCATCGCGGCCTGGGTCTTTGTCTGGCTGCTGAAAGATGAAAGACGGCGCTGGCAGCGGCTGGCAGCCGTCGCTATTCCTTTGCTGGGATTGATGATCATGGCCTATATCTTTAGAGAGAGCGCTATCTTCCAGCGCAAGGGCTTTGCAATCTTTTATGTGCTGGAACTGTTCCCCGGGTGGCGGGCCGCCCTGAATGGGGTTATCGCGGCGGGAGTGAAATTTCTGCTGACCGGCAATCCATTGGTGATGATATTGGCCTTTGCCGGGTTGTCTCTGATGGACCGGCGTGTCTACCGGCTGAACTCTGTGGGCGTGCTGATCCTGTTCGGGGCCGTGATTGTGCTGCTGGGCTGGGCCTCTGACCGCTACCTGCTGGCCCCTGTGATCTGGCTGCTGCCGGCGGGTGCCTGGGCTATTGTTAAGGCCCTGGAATCCAAGGTGCGCTGGCAACAGGTCCTAGCCGTAATTGCCATCATCAGCTGTCCTGTCCTCTGGGGTGTTCAGGCAACCAAGGCGCCGGATATGCAAAAATTGGTACGCAAGGAAGCCGGTCTCTGGGTCAGCAAAGTTGCCGGCACCGACCGGGAGATTGTCAGCAATGTACCCCGCCTGGTGTTCTACGCCCAGGGCCGGGTGGTGCCTGTGGGCGAGGATATCAAAGGCCGGATTGTTGCCCTTGATCTTGGCCGTCCGGGAGCGCAAGTCTGGCTGCAGGAAACCGGTCTGGCCAACAGGGAGGCAAGCGCAACTTTTGACAGCGTTCGGATCTATCTCCCCACGGAGATCCCAGAATGACAGCAAAAAGGGCTAAAAATCAGACCCTCCAGGGTCTGCGCGGTCTGGCAGTACTGCTGGTTTTTATCTCGCACATCTATTCCGGGGTGCAGGCCGCCGGCTGGTGGCCTGTTTGCGGAATATCTGACGGCCTTATGCTGGGCCTGGGTGCGGCCGGGGTACACATCTTTTTTCTGCTGAGCGGCTATCTGGCGGTGATGAGCCTCAAGTCTTCACGCAGCCTCACACATTTCATGCTCAAGCGGGTCATCAGGCTCTATCCTGTCTTTCTGCTGCTGCATCTGAGCGTCTTTACCTTTGGCCCGCTGATCCATTCGCCGGACTGGATGGCGCAGATTTCGCTTTCACAGTGGCTGGTCCTGTTCCTGGCCAACCTCTTGCTGCTGCCGGGAGTCTTTGACCTGCCCATTGCCCAGCCCGTGACGTGGGCCATGAGCTACATCTTTTATTTCTACGTGCTGGCCGGTCTCCTGTACTGGTCACTCAAAAATGTTGCCGCTAAAAAAATCTGCTGGCTGGGGATCTTATTGAGCGCCGGGCTTTTTGGCGCCTTTTTCTGGTGGCATCCGCGCTCGATCTATTTTGCCGCCGGTATGGCAGTTTATGTTTTTATGCCGGTACTGAAAAGATATTCGGGTCACCAGCTGGTATTCAAGGCCGGCTGGCCGCTGCTGCTGTTGGGTTCAATTTATATCTATACCGTCGGCAATCAGTTCCTGGCGCTGCTGGCCGCTGTGATGGCCTTTGTGGCTGTGCTTTGGCTGAGTTTTACGGACGGCGGCCTGCTCAATCGGAAAGCCCTGGTGGGGCTGGGGAATATAAGCTACAGCATGTATCTGAGTCACCCCTTCATCATGACGCCGGCATCCAGGATCTGGCCGGGGCTTGGAATCAGTCAGGGTGATCCCTGGTTTAACCTAATAATTTTTACTGTGACGGTTTTTGGGGGCTGTCTCCTGGTGAGCTGGCTGCTGTACCGCTGGATCGAAACCGGATTTACCGACAGATTCCTGAAAAGGTATCTCAGGTGAATCACTTACTTGACCTGAAGTGTGCTAGGTGATAGATGCCTGAAGAAATCAACAGCTCTTTGATGGAAATTGCGTTGGAACAGGCGCGCATGGCGGCCGATCAGGGCGAAGTGCCGGTGGGGGCGGTCCTGGTCATGGATCATGAGATCATTGCCGGGCACAACCGCATGATCATGGATCATGATCCCACGGCCCATGCCGAGATCGTGGTGCTGCGGCAGGCGGCGGCGAAGGTCTCCAATTATCGCCTCACCCAGGCCGAACTCTATGTGACCCTGGAGCCGTGCATCATGTGCGCCGGCGCCATTGTGCAGGCCCGTATCAGGAGACTGGTTTACGGCGCCGCCGATCCGCGCTATGGTGCGGTTGCATCAATGGTGCAGGCCTTTGAGCTGGGAGTTAACCATAAACCGGAGATTGTATCCGGAATTATGGCGGATGAGGCCGGGAAGATTCTCAAAGAATTTTTTCAGGCCCGACGTTAGGAGGAGTACCGAAGTGGTCGTAACGGGGCCGACTCGAAATCGGTTGTCCTTGGAAACAGGGACCGGGGGTTCGAATCCCTCCTCCTCCGCCATTTTTATCAAGCCGGTCTTTAAGCCTTTAGGGTGTTGACAAGGCTGGAGGGCGAAGCTATTAGGATGTAGCCTTTTGTGGAGAGATGACCGAGAGGCCGAAGGTGCGCGACTGGAAATCGCGTGTACCGTCACAAGCGGTACCGAGGGTTCGAATCCCTCTCTCTCCGCCAGAAAAAGATCAAGGCCCTGAAAGTGGCCGGGTCTCATACAATGTGGCGCTGTGAACCCCGTCAGGCCCGGGAGGGAGCAGCGGTAAGCGGTTAGCTGCATGTGTATGGTCAGGCCCGGCCTCTTTCAGGGCCTTTTTGTCTGTTCATTTATTTTATGCTTGCCTAAGACTCTTTGTTCAATGATATGATTAAATCCATGCAGTATCAGGTAATTGCCAGAAAATTCAGGCCGCAGCGCTTTGAGGATGTGGTGGGTCAGGAACATGTGACCCGCGTCATTAAAAATGCCATCGACATGGGCCGCATTCCGCATGCCTTTGTCTTTTCCGGGCCGCGCGGCGTGGGCAAGACCTCGGTTGCCAGGATTTTGTCCAAGGCCCTGAATTGTGAGAAAGGGTTGTCTTCCGTACCCTGCAACGAGTGCAGTGTCTGCAACGATATCACGGCCTCGCGGGCCGTTGATGTCTTCGAGATCGATGCCGCCTCGCACACCGGGGTGGATAATATCCGGGAACTGATCGAAAATTCCCGTTATGCCCCCAGCGTGGCGCGCTACAAGACCTTCATCATCGATGAGGTCCATATGCTCTCCAAGAGCGCCTTCAACGCGCTGCTCAAGACCCTGGAAGAGCCGCCGCCGCACGTGGTCTTCATCATGGCCACCACCGAGCTCAACAAGATCCCGGTTACCGTCCTGTCCCGCTGCCAGCGTTATGATTTCAGGCGGATTGCCGTGGCTGAAATAGTGGAGCATATCCGGGAGATTGCCAAGAATGAAAATATCAGTATCACCGAAGATGCCCTGATGACCATTGCCCTGCAGGCCGAAGGCGGCATGCGTGATGCCCAGGGCATGCTGGAGCGGGTGGCTGCCACCGGAGCCGGCACAGTGGATGCCGATATGCTGTCCCAGATGCTCGGTCTGGTGGGGCGTTCCACCCTGCGGGATCTGCTGAATGCTGTGGTTAACCGGGATGCGCCCAGTATGCTGGAGGTCATCGACCGGATCTACCAGTATGGTCAGGACCTTAACCAGGTTTACCGCGCCTTGCTGGAGCAGTGCCGCAATATGATGGTGATCAAGTCGGGCTATGAGGATATCCCCCTGCCGCAGGACGAAAAAGATTTTCTCAAACAGCTCATTACCGGGATGTCCTTTGAGGAGATTCACCGCATCACCTCGGTTCTGATTAAGGCTGAGGAGGATTTCCGCTATACTTCGCTGCCCAAGATTACGCTGGAGACGGTGTTGCTGCGGATCATCTCGGCCCCGGCCCTGGTTGATATCCAGCAGTTGATCAACTCCATGTCTGCCCGCGGCGGCAGTTCGCCGGCCATGGCTCCTCCGCAGCGGCAGGCCTCACGGCCGGAAGTATTCAAGAGCCCGCCGCCCTCGACCCCGCGTTCCTGGGAGGGTTTTGTCGCCTATCTTAAGAGCAATGACCAACCGCTCTTTGCGGTGATTTCCAAGACTACCCTGGGCCATGAAGATGAAAATGCCGTCAAGCTCTATGCCCCCGGGACCTTGATCGCCGATCAGATCAACAAGGCCCTTGGCGATCTCAATAAGAAGGCCAAGGCCTTCTTCGATAAAGACATGCGGATTGCCATTGAGGTCAGGGAGGAACGACGCGCCCAGGACGACCGGCCCAAGCCGTCGGAGATCCGGTCTCAGGTCCGCCAGGAACCGATCGTTAAAGAGGTGATGGCCGAATTTAATGCGGAGATCAAGGATGTCCGCACCAGCGAATAAACTTACCCTGAGCACCATCGAAGGCGTGCGGGTGGGGCATGCCTCCGATCAAGAGGGCGGGACCGGAACAACTGTAATCCTTTTCGATAATCCGGCGGTCGGTGCCGTGGACATCAGCGGCATGGCCACGTCCACCCGGCAGGTTGACTCCCTTTTTCCGCTGCATCCCGGCAATCAGGTGCATGCGGTCTGTCTGGCAGGAGGATCGGCCTTCGGTCTGGCCGCGGCCAGCGGGGTCCAGCAGTTTTTGGCGGAACAGGGTGTCGGCCTGGCCTTGAATGCTGCGGTTTTGCCGGTGGTGCCGGCGGCCGTGATCTATGACCTGTCTTATCGGGACGCCAATGCCAGACCGGATGCGGCCATGGGATACCGGGCCTGTCAGGATGCCTCAGCTGATCCGGTAATCCAGGGCAGTGTGGGTGCCGGAACCGGCGCCACCTGCGGCAAATTGCGGGGTGTGGAATATGCCACCAAGGCCGGGATCGGTTCAGCGGCTGTCTGTGGTCCGGAAGGAATCAGGGTCGGGGCCCTGGTGGTGGCCAATCCCTTCGGTGATATCGTGGATGCTGGCGGCCGGATAGTGGCCGGAGCCAAGGATGATGGTGAATTCATCGATATGCGGGCGCGGATTGCCGCGGGCGAGGTGCGCCGCATGATCGGCTCCGGGGAGAATACAACCTTGACGGTCGTGGTTACGGATGCCCTGCTGGACAAGACCGCCTGTGCCCAGGTGGCCCGCATGGCAGGTGCGTCCCTGGCGCGGCATATCATGCCCTACAATACACCTCTGGACGGCGACATGGTGTTCTGCTTTTCCGTCGGCCAGAAACCGGTCGATATTCTGACTGCGGGCGTTCTGGCCGGCCAGGCAGCGGCCGGGGCTTTGTTGAATGCGGTCAGGCCTGCGGATAATTGCCGGGAAACATATTGACAAACCCTTCATACTTAAGTAGTACATGTTTCCACCGTGGCGGAGTAGCTCAGGTGGTTAGAGCATACGGCTCATATCCGTAGTGTCGGGGGTTCAAGTCCCTCCTCCGCTACCAGATTCCCTCTCCTGGTCTTCAAGGTTCTAAAATAATTGATTCTGCGAATGTTGTTCTGCGTCTACGGGTTTGCGTGGGCGGGTAATAAAAAAGGCGAGTCAGAGCTTAGCTCCCGACTCACCTTTTTAGAAATGGCGTCCCCAAGGGGATTTGAACCCCTGTCGCCGCCGTGAAAGGGCGGT
>CAYWBU010000154.1:0-3613 GCA_964456565.1 uncultured Bacteriovoracaceae bacterium
ATGATGCGGTCAAAGTCTGAAATAGCTAGCCTCCCAGTGCCGCGCGGAATTTTTCCGGCAGCAGCGCCGGCCGGCCCGCATCATAATCCATAAGCACCATGCCGGTCTTGACCAGGGCCGCCACCTGACCGCTCGCCAGGTTGGACATACGGTAATAAAAATCACAGCCATATTTGTTGAAATCAGCGGCCGCCACCTCCACGCTGAGGGACTGGCCGTGAAAGACCTGTGACTTGTATACCAGCGCCGCGTCGGTGATGATCAGTCCCAGGCCCTCGATGTCAAGTTCCGTATATCCGCGGTCCGCCAGAAACCGGATCCGGGCCTCGTGCGCCAGGGCCAGAAAACGTTCATTGCCCACGTGCCCGCCATAATTGATGTCGCCGATGGAAATTGGGAGTTCGGTTGCAAAGCCGAATTCTTCAGGCATTTCAAGCTTGATCCTCGCCATAGCTCCTCCTCAAGTCCGTCTCACTATATTGACCTGACACAAAAGATTCAAGCCGGATCAGCCGCGGAAGATAAAATAGACCGCCCCCAGCAGGCACAGACCGGCCCAGAAAAAATCAAGCTTGACCGGCTGCTGCATATAGAGCACGGCAAAGGGCACGAAGACCGCGAGGGTGATGACCTCCTGCATGATCTTCAGCTGTGGCAGGCTCAATATCGTGTAACCCATACGGTTGGCCGGCACCTGCAGCAGATATTCAAAGAGCGCAATGCCCCAGCTCACCAGCGCCGCGATGATCCAGGCCCGGCCGTTCAGGTTCTTGAGATGGGCATACCAGGCAAAGGTCATGAAACAGTTTGAGATGATCAGCAGCAATATGGTTTTGGCGACAACCGGCATCAGTACCCTCCGGCAAAATCCGATATATCAAATCCTCAATTTTGCAAACAAAAATTTAAACCTTGTTTTTCGGGGCATTACACCCCAGAAGCGGTTGCAGATTCCGGCTTGCCAAACTGATCTCTGCCCGCCATACTGTAACAATGCCGCAGATCGAAGTCTTTTTTTCGGAAAAATGCTGGGCCTGCCATGAGGCCATCAACTGGTTCAGAAACCAGGGCCATGAATGCAAGGCCCTGGAAGTAAAATGGCAGGGTGAAGAGCTGCTGGACGATGAGAACGGCCGCGAGCTCAAACGCCGTCTGGGTCAGGTTGAATTCGTCCCCCAGATCTTCATCAACGGCCGACACCTGGGCGGCTGGACCCGCCTCTCAGAACTGATCGAATCCGGCGCTATCCGGGACTATCTGGACAATCGCTGAACCCCTAGCGCAAATCAGCCCGCCTTCGTGAACCACCTTAAAGCTTTTCCTGCATTTCAAAACCGCGGCAGCCGCAGCGCAGGGCATTTTTCCTGGTAAGCGGATAGCGGCGGCAATGGTATGGTTTGGTATCCTGAATGAGGCACTCGTACACATCTTTTCCGGGCAACTTTCTGCGCCAGGGACAGCTGACGACGTCCTCGCCGGTCTGCGGATCGACCCACAGGTAACCCTTGGCGGTATAGGCCAGGATATCTTCCCGCCCCTGCCGGCGCCAGCGTTCCAGGTCCTCGGCCGTAGCACAGGCGATAAAGGCCCCATCCAGAAACCGGCAGCAGCGGCCGCACTGGATACATCTGAAGTTTTGCATGCCGGTCTCGACCCGGATAAGGCCGTCGACTGCCCGGGCGCGCACATCCATAACCAGCCCGTAGGCTTGGGCCACGACCCCGGCATCCGCAGCAGCCAGCAACTCTTTGAGGATCACTCCGAACCCGGATCGGGAATGAAAGACCCCCTGCACCTCAAACCCATCCTCGGGCGGCTCTCCGGAATTCTGCGTCAGGGCGGCAGCTTCTCCGCCCGCCAGACGGTAAATCTCAAGGGCCAGTTCATCCTGATTCGTCCTGGTTATCACGGGTTTTTCCGGGCTGCCGGCCTCTTCGTCAAAACTGATCACCGGCCATATCAGATCGGCCACCAGTTCGCGGACCGCATCCGTAGCGGTCAAACGGATTACATCCTTATTTTGCAAAACATCTCCCGGTTAGCACTGCCATAAAACTAAAGGCAGGATCATGTTGCGTGGTTTGATAAAACTACCCGGACTGCGAACAGCCCGGGTGACAGGGTTATCTTACAGAGAAGGGATCAGTAGCGTCGACCGCCACCGCCGCGGCCTCCCCGGCCACCGCGGCCGCCGGACTTACCGCGCGGTCTATCCTCACGCGGCCGGGCCTCGTTAACGGTAATGGCGCGGTCCAGGAGTTCCTTGCCGTTCAGGGATTCAATCGCCTTACGGCCCTCAGCGTCATCGGCCATTTCCACAAAGCCGAAACCCTTGGAACGCCCATTGAACTTATCCTTAATGATACTGGCTGACTCAACCCGGCCAAAGGCTTCAAAGGCCAGACGCAGCATCTTTTCATCCACATCATAGGACAGGTTCCCAACATAAATATTCATCATGAACTCCTTTTGAATCGAGATATTTTTCTTTTCCAATCTCCAAGCTCTCCGGCACAATCCGACTCAAAGGAGCAGGCCAAACAGCGGTTCAGCGGATTATTGTTCAGCTAGGCCAGATTTCAGCCATCCTGTCAAATCAAATCGCATAATGCTAATGGCCGCAATTACCTCGACAATATGAGCGGCAACCGACAAAATCCCGACCTGCGCAATCCAAACCAAAAAAGAGGGGGCAGCAGCCCCCTCTTAAGTTTATGTGGCCGGCAACTCTGCGGGATTGTCGTGATGAACGTTAACCTTATAGCCCTTGGCAAACCACCAGATCAGGAAGGGCACATGCATGACGATATTGATCAGGCCCCAGATCTCGACCGCATCCTGACTGGCCCAGGCCGTGGTGTCGATGATATCGAAGACTTCGGGACAGCAGGCCCGCAGCAGCAGATGCATGCAAAGGGTATAGGTCCGGGCGCTGACCCAGATGTCGGAGCGTTTCATGACGATGGAGTAGATCTCGGGCACAATCAGGATACAGATGGAACTGGCCAGATAGCCGGGATGCTCGGCATAGACGAAACAGGCGTTCCAGGTGGTGTAGAGAAAACACCAGATCAGCGGGAAATCGGTGATCAGGTCGGCGCTGCCCTGCTTGCGGCGGTCAAAGCGCCAGTTGCGCATGGGAATCGGCATGGCGGCGATCAGGATAAAACCGGAAACCGCATTCATCCAGTTGCCCAGCTCCACATCTTTCCAGGAGGCCCAGAAGATATTGAGCGCCAGCAGCAGCCAGAAGGTCCAGTGCACCCAGGGTTTGCTCAGGAAACCCTCTTTCTTGTGGGCCTGGTTGGCAAAACGGGCATAGGTCAGAAAGGCAGTGGGCAGGATAACCATGAGCGTCTTGCCCCAGCGGAACCAGCCTTCAAGGTTCTGACCCCAGATCGGCATGGTAAAGATGGCCAGGATATAGATAATCGTGGCGCCCTTGACATATTTACGGGTCAACTCATGCAGCAGAAACAGCAGGGCAATGTAGCTTGCCATGGTAAAGATGAACGGTGCGGTTACGATTTCCATCGGCGACTCCTTAATCTTGTTTTGCGCAACTTATCGTCACGAACGTACGTTCGCTTTATAGGCTCTTATAAAAAAATTT
>CAYWBU010000154.1:3706-6053 GCA_964456565.1 uncultured Bacteriovoracaceae bacterium
AAAATTTAACACTTTTACCTGCACCCCGGCCTCACGCAGCAAAATCCATTAAGGGGATTGTGCTGCGCGGGATTGCCGAATAAACTATACCTCAACTGATTTGACGGAGGTTGAAATGGCAGAGAAGATCGAGATAGTTGACAGACCCCCGCAGGCCGCCCTGCAGGTCACGGCCAGCATCGGCATGCTCAAAATGCCCAGGGTTATGGGACAGACCTATCGCAGAATCATGGAATACATTGAGGCCGGCTCAATTGAGCCGGCCGGTGCGCCCTACTGCCGCTACACCGGCTTTGACTGGGATGCGCTCAGCAATGAAGGCAGACTGGCCGCCTTCATCAGGATATTTACCCGCAAGTGGGACCTGGAGATGGGCATCCCGGTGGGGGACGCAGTAAAAACCGGCGATGACCTGCAGCAGGTCATGCTGACCGGCGGACGCCATATTCAGACCATGCACCGCGGACCCTACCAGAAAGTGGGCAAAACTTACGACCGGCTGCAGCAATGGGTCCGTGAACAGAACCTCAAAGTCAGAAACGAAGCCATTGAAATCTACCTGAACGATCCCCGGACCACCGCCAAGGCCGACCTGGAAACCCTGATACTGATTCCGCTGGCTGCAGAATAGCCGCCGGATATCAGCGCAGCATGGTCTTGATGTCGGAGGAAAAGGAAGGAAAGGTTGTCACAAAATTATAGAGCTCAGCGGCACTTATGTTGAACTTCATGGCCATGGCAAAGATATTGATCAGATCGTCGGCGCGGTGGCCCAGCAGATTAGCCCCCAGGATGCGGTCCTGGCTGTCGATGATCACCTTGGAAAAGGCCGCCTCTTCCTGATAGATCCGGCTCATACGCCAGGCAGCCATGTCATTGAAGACCACCCTGACATCCGGATCAATCTCGCGGGCCCGTTCCTCGGTCAGCCCCACGGCTGAAATCTCCGGGATGGTGTAGGCCGAATAGGGAATGTTGCCATAATCAGCCGCCAGCATCTCAGCAGGGCCGGCGGCCATGATGTTGCGGGCAGCCAGCTTTCCTTCATAGGTGCCGATCAGTGAAAGCAGGGGCGAGACAGGACAGACATCGCCGGCCACAAAGACATTTTTATTGGAGACGCTCCTGAGGTAACGGTCCACCACGATACCGTTGAAGTTGGTGTCAATCCCGCCCTTTTGCAGGTCCAGGCCGTCTAGGTTGGCCACGCGGCCGGAGCCGTTGATCACCTGCTCGGCCTGGATCTCCTTCCGGGATCCATCTTCGCTGAAGACAACCCGAAAGCCCTCAGCGGCGGCTTCAATTCCGGAAATCCTGACTCCGGAACGGATATCAATCCCCTTGCTGCGGCTGTGTTCCACCAGCTGCTGCACCAGTTCTCCATCAAAGGGCATCAAGGGCCGTTTGCCCGCCTCCAGCACGCTCACCTTTGCCCCGGCCCGGGCCGCAACATGCGAAAATTCCATGCCGATGGGTCCGGCCCCGATGAACACCAGGGATTCCGGCAGCTCCGACAGTTCCAGAAACCGGGTGCTGTCAAGGGTATGGTCAAATCCGGAGATCGCCAGACGGCGCGGATGGGATCCGGTGGCAATCACGATCCTGGCGGCCCGGTAATATTTCCCGCCGATCTTTACCGTATCGGGCGAATCAAAGGCGCCCTGCCCGCGGACAATCGTGATACCCTCATGTTCCAGAAATCTTTCGGTGTCGGCGGGAATCTCCCGGATACTTTCATTCTTCAGGCGGATCAGCTCAACCCAGTCCAGTGCAACATTTTCGGCTTTGACGGCATGCTGCGCGGCCCGTTGCGCATGTTCCAGCACATCAGCCGCCCTTACCAGGATTTTCTTGGGGACACAGCCGGTCAGGGGACAGACTCCGCCGAGCGCAGCCCTTTCTGCCAGCAGCACCCGGGCGCCCTTGCGCGCCGCAATCACAGCCGCGGCCCGGCCCGCGGGTCCGCCTCCGATAACGATCACATCGTAGCCGCTAGCCATACTCAGCCCCCTCCTTCATATCTTAGAAGATATTAAACCTGCCTCCGGACATGTCAATCAGAGCCCGGACATCAGCCGCAAACGCGGTTGCGCCCGGCTTTCTTGGCGGCATAGAGCGCCTGGTCGGCGGCCTTGAGCACATCTTTGGTCTGGGCATTCTTTTCGCTGCGCTGGGCAATCCCCATGCTGACGGTCACGGCCACACTCTGGCGGGACCGCTTGGTCCGGCGGGGTTTGTCCGGTTTCTTCCGCGGCCGCGGCCGTTTTCTGATGGTGAAGCGGCTGTCCTCGATGACCTTGCGCAGATCTTCCAGATACGGCTGGGCCGCATCTTTTTCCTTGCCCGC
>CAYWBU010000155.1:0-6022 GCA_964456565.1 uncultured Bacteriovoracaceae bacterium
GATTGTCCAGCACCGGTTTTATTCCCAGCCGGATGCCTTCCGCCTTCATTCCCCACGGCAGGGATGCCGAAATGCTGGTGATGTAGACATTCTGACCGGCCAGAGCCGAGGCCCGCTGTTCCACCCCGCTCTTCAGCGATTGATAGGGAAACCGCATGTAGATAAAGGCAATCAACGCGACAATTATATAAATTGTCAGCAGAAACTTCCCCCAGAAACCGTAGCCTTCCTGATTGTTAGCCATACAGGATCACCTGAAATGTCACATCGATATTTTTATTTCTGTCCATGCGCCTGATATTCAACCTCCTGACTTCCAGGGAACACGGACAGTTCTGGATTCCGTGCATCAAACCGATCAGATCTTCGACATAAATCGCATTGATTTTGATCTCAACCGACTCTCCCGAAGCCCTTGAACTGTCACCAAGCGGCTTCATATATTCGATCTGGTCCTTGACCCCCAGGGTTCCGGCCAATTCTTCCAGATAGCCGAACAGCGTAAAATCCTTGGCACCGGAACGCCGACTGCTGTTGTGCAGTTTTTCAGCCGCCTTGATCTTGCCTGCCAAGGCATATACTTCCCGGAGCTGCGCATCCTTGCCTGTCATTTCCTGTTCAAGGGCGTCCCGGGTATTTATCGCCGGCATAACAATTCCCGCCACCAGGATGAAAAGCCCGACAAAGAGCCCGCCGCCCCATAAAAACAGTTTTTCCCTTCTGGTAATCTTCATGCGATCAACCCTTCCTGCAGACAAACTTGAACATGACGCGCTGATCCTTCTTGTTGACATTGGCGGATACGATCTTGACATCGCTGATGTAGGCCAGGCCGCCCAGACCGTTCTTGATCCGGTCCACATTGTCATAGGATGCCGTACTGCCCGAGAGCGAAACACTGCTCTCATCGATGGTCAGATTATCCAGCACCACATCCACATCCGTGGAGACCATCGCGCTGACATCTCTGATAATATCAATGGGGTCGGTCTGGGAACCCGAATTCTCCGCACCGCCGGTCAGCTTGACGTAATACTGCTGCATCTGCAGGACCGGATCAACGGCCGGGGTTCCGCGCGGCATGGTGGCATTAAAACTCTTCAGCAGACTGGCATCAAGCTCGTCAACCACCCTGCCATTGAGCCAGATATCCAGACCCACGCCGCCCAGCCACACGACGAAGACCGCCGCCACCGCCTTCACCCAGAATCCGGCCAGGCCCTTGAGCCGTTCCATCTGGCGGGTAAAGGCCAGGTCGCCCTGTCTGAAGTTAATCATCTCGGATGTATCCTGGGCCCTGAGGGCCATGGCGACTGCCAGCAGGGCCTCGGAAACGTCCACTTCGGCCTCATCCACCACCAGTTCCTTGGAGGCCGGACTGTCCAGTTTGAAGCCGCAGTCTTGCATATGTTTGTCAAAATTGGTGATATGAACGGCATAACCGGCCGGGATCACCGTATAATCCGATGATTCGCGTCCCAGACGGTCAAGCGTGATCATAATTTCGCGGACAAAGGAAATCATATCATTTTCGGAAGCCGCAAAGCCCCTCTGGAGGACTTTCGCCAGGGTGGTTCGGTTCTTGACCATCAGCTCGATCCCGTAGGGCATTGAAACCAGGTAGCGCAGTCGCGAACCGTGCATGATAATCAGCGCGGTCTCGCCCCAGCCCATGTGCATGATCACATAACGGCCATCCGTCGCCAGATCATATATATTGCGGACCCCGGCGCCCAGGGCTGAGGACGGTGCCTCGACAACCTCCGGCTCCAGCCCGATCCGGCTCAGCCGTGTAACCACCTCCCGTACTGCCGGTTCAGCGGCACACAGCATCTGGATCTGGGTATTGCCCTGGACATCACGCCCGGTAATGGCAAAATCGCTCACCACCTCCGACTCATCCACCGGCAGCAGGGTCTCGATCTCCGGGCCTAAGGTCTCGGCAATCTTTTTGCGGTCGGCAAAGGGCCTGGTTATCTGACGATACATGATATCCCTTTCAGGCAAGGCCACCATGGATGTATCCACCGGCGGATCCAGTTCCTGCCTGAGTTCTTCAATATCCTCATAGATATCATTGACAGGCTGACCTTCCTCATCCTGTTCGCGTTCACGACGCACGATCTTTTCCACGGCAAAATCAGTCATACTGTAGCGCAGCAGACATGCCGTTACATGCACATCGTTCCAGTAAAGCCCCAAACTGTGTCTGGCCATATCAAAATCCTAGTAAATATTAATAAATTTTATAATACACTATTCTCGGTTTCTTTTCCACGCGTTCTATCATCGCCCGCACATTGGCGATGGCACCCGCCGGCATGCTGCCTCTGACATCCACCCTGAACCGCCCGCTCTGTACGCCCATGGCAGCCTTGAGATCTTTGGCTTCAAGGGCCTCTTCGCTTTCGCCCGCAACCGTCAGGTCAAGCCCCTCGATGCGCCCGAACTCATCCTCGGACTTGAACGGCCGGCCATCCACAATACTGACGGCCACATCTGCAGTTATCAGATCCGAAAGACTCATCAGCACCGTTTCACTGGCCGTATTGATATTAACCTTGCCGCCCCTGCCCACCGTCACATAATCCAGGATACCGGCCTGTTCTTCACCGCCGTAGAGATATTCGGCCTGCATGCCCCTGACCAGCAACAGTTCCTCCACCGTGTCCAGGGGACCGTCCTTGCAGTAATAGGGATTTTCCAGACTGCGGTAATAGTCGTTTTCCGCCCCAAATTCAGTCTCGGAATCCGGATCAATCCAGTCCTTGACGGCATCCACCAGATCTTCCAGTTCATTGGGCTGAATTTCGATCTCCAGCAGCTCAAAGAGCCGCCGGAACTGCCGCACCCGGAAATCATTGTGGACGCCCTCGGCATTCACCAGTGAATTGAGGTCAAATTTGCCGCTTTCATCCACCATGGACCCGGAAAAACTCATGCCCTCAAGATAGGCCCCGGCCATGAGCGCATATTCGGAGAAACGGCCCCAGTCCTCATCTTCGGCATCGTAGGCCGGATCATCCTCCTTGATCATGACCAGCGCCGCCTCGAGCCCGGCCTGCGCCAGGGCCCGGGCCTGCAGGGAGTCATGGAAATTATAGGCCAGCTCCATATCCATACTCTGGTCCGAGGCGAACTCCACCACCATGACCGTAAAAAGCGCCACCATGGCCAGCACCATCAAAAGCACCAGGCCGCGTGAGTTATCCAGCAGATTATTTTTGAGCAGCTTCTTCATCTTCCTTACGTTTCAGGACGATTTCCGAAAGCGGCAGCGATGCCAGCGCGGAAAAAGTCATGTCCTGGCCTTCCTTGCGAAAGGTCAGGGATATTTTCACCTGATCCGGCAACCTGAGCCGCTCCTCCATGTCCCATCTGTCGGTTTCCTTCAGGTTTTCATCCAGGTATACAAGATTAAAGGCCACCACATCCTCGGCGATTTCCATCTCGCTGCCGGCCTCGGTAATGCCGCCATGGGTGGTGCAGTCCTCACGCCGGATAAGATAGTATAGCCCGGGCTTGCCATCAATCTCGCGCAGAAAATAATCCACCTCGCAGATCGCCCCGCGGTAACGGCTCATGCCCAGTTCGCTGACAGTTGTGAAAAAAATGCTGTCATTGTCGGCACCGTCGCGCACATCGTCCTTGCCCACAAAACGGTACATGGCGATATCGGCGTCCTCCATACCGCGGTCCTGGGCGGGCACATAGGCGCAGCTCACGTCACGCACAATCCGGTCCATGGCAATCCTGACCATCTGATATGAACGGGTATGGGCCGTCACGGTTTCGATAACCCGGTGGGACTGGAAAAAGGTTGAGTTGACAATCGTAACCACAATGGCCGCAATGGCGATGGCCATCAGCAGCTCCACCAGGGTGAAACCTTCAGATCTCGGAGAGGAAGGTGATAAACTGCGTCTCAAAACTGCTGCCCTCTCCGCCCCAATTAATGGTAAGCGTATATTTGAAATAACCCGGAAGCGGCGTGGCTTCGCGCCGTTCCACATATGTATAGCCTTCATATTCCTCACCGAAATCACCGCGGGCATCTCCGGCCACAACCGGTTCACGTTTGACCGCAAGGTTTCCCATGCGTTCCTGGGCCAGCAGGGTGGCCGTGGTTATAAAACGGGCCCGCTGGGCCATATCGACCCCCTGGTTTTCGGCATTCAGCAGGGTCACAAAGGTGATGCTCAATATCACCATGGCCACCAGGACCTCCATCAGGGTAAATCCCCTATCCATAGATCTTCTCCACAAAGTGGTCCTCGACCTTCAGATAGCCTGAAAAAGGCTTGACCTCCAGGGTATGGACATTGTCGCTGAGGTAGTTTTCCAGATAGATCACACCCTGTTCAACAATGCCGTCCGGAGTGACCTTCAGCTCAAAAAAACCCTGCTGCCTGGTGGGCTGGTAAGGACTTTTAACACTCTGAAACCGGACTCCTTCGGGCAGTTTGCGTTCCTTGAGCATCTCGGGCATCATCCCGGAGGTCTCAGGCCGGGGATAGACCCCCACGCGCGCTTCGTCCAAATCAAAACGCACTAGGTAGTCACGGTGCTGCGTAATGGCATTGGAACGGGCGAACTGGATCATGGCCGTGATGTCACGGGCCGCCTTGTCCATTCCGGAAGTAAAAAGGCCTCCGTATATACGGGGGCCCACATATCCCAGCGTAATGCCCAGAATGGCCATTACGATCATCAGTTCAATCAGGGTGAATCCTTGTTTACTGCGCTTCAACGTCTTCCCAGTTACCTATATCCTTGTCCTTGCCCTCGCCGCCGGGCTGGCCGTCGGCTCCGTAGGAGAAAATATCGATGCCGTTGGGATTACGGATCCCGGGATTGAGATAGAGATAGACATTGCCCCAGGGATCCTTGGGAACAGTGGTCTTGTCCAGATATCCGCCTTCCCGCCAGCGTTTGGGAATTTTACCGGTCGACGGTTTCTGCACCAGGGCGGTCAAACCCTGTTCGGTGGCGGGATAGTCGCCGTTGTCCAGCCGGTACATCTTGAGGGCCCCTTCCAGGGTGTTGATCTGGATCTGGGCCTGCGTCTGCCGCGCCTCTTCGGGGCGGTTGATTATCCGGGTCCCCACAAAGGTTGCCAGGACCGACAGAATCACGATCACAACCAGCAGTTCAATCAGGGTAAAACCTTTATTATTCATGTATTAAGTCCTCCGTGTTTCTGAACAAAAATAGCCTTATACCACCTTTACAGAAATGACCGGGGTTTCGCAACCGCAGATAGCAGCGCCGGTTAACGCACGACCGTGCTCATCTCCAACATCGGGAAAAGGATCGCCATGACCACAAAACCGACGATAATCGCCATGAAGACGATCATCAAAGGCTCCAGGATCCTGGTAAGACCAGCAATGGCAGTTTCCACATCATCCTCATAGGTGTCGGCGGCCTTGATCAGCATCTCTTCCAGGCGGCCGCTCTTCTCGCCGACCCCGATCATGTGCACCAGAATGGGCGGGAAGACACCCGATTTCTTGAGCGGGGCTGCAATTGAAGACCCCTCCATGACCTCATTGGCCGTGTCGTCGATGGCTGATTCGATCACCTTATTGAGCACTACCGATCTGACTATGTTCAGGGCCTCGATGATCGGGACACCGGAAGTCAGCAGGGTTCCCAGGGTCCTGGCAAAACGCGCCACCGAGACCTTGGTGTAGATGGTGCCGAAGAGCGGCAGACGCATACGGATGCGATCATAGGCCGTGGCGCCGATCTCGGAGTTTTTCCAGCGGTAAAAGACATAGCCGCAGATCGCAAGCACAATCAGAATGCCCCACCAGGCCGCACTGAAAAAATCGCTCAGCGAAATCAGTATCCTGGTGGGCAACGGCAGGATCTGGTCCATATTCTCGAACATGGTTATAATCTTGGGCACCACCGAGGTCAGCAGGAAGAAAAGCACTCCCAGCGAAATGACCAGCAACAGCATGTTCTTCAAGCTCCTGCTATTCTTTTGTACTTTCTTCCACAACAGCCTGGGACT
>CAYWBU010000156.1:0-4043 GCA_964456565.1 uncultured Bacteriovoracaceae bacterium
AGGTCATGGGCCACTCCCCCGGCCAGCAGTCCCAGGGCTTCCATCTTCTGGGAGAGGGCCAGCTGTTCGTGCAGCTCTTTTTTCTCGAATTAGGCCTGTTTGCGATCGGAAATATCCCTCAAGGAGCCGACGGATTTGATCGGCTGGCCTTTTTCATCGTGGATCAGGCGGGTGCAAATGGAGCAGTAACGCAAATTGCCGCGTTTGTCCGGGAGACGCAGTTCATAGTCTGAAAGCTGGCCTGTTTTCAGCAGCTTCTCCAAATAGGTGTTTTTCTGCTGGGAAGTGATGTTGAGGTCGTAGAGCGACTTTCCGATCAGGTCTTCCACTGTATAGCCGAAGATGTCTTCCACTGACGGACTTATCTCCATGATAATGCCGTCCACGGAGGCCTCATAGTAGACATCCTGGATGTTTTCAAAGATGTTGCGGTACCGTTCCTTGCTTCGGCGGAGATAGGCTTCGGTTTCGCGGGATTTTCTGATGGCCCGGTTGTTGATATTGAAGATCTGGTAGGATGCCATGCCCACAAACCCGAGGGCGATGGAACAGTCGATGAAATATTCGATGATGATGTCGCCGGGGACATCGATTGATATGGACAGATAGGCGCAGAAAAGGGCGAAGATTACCATGTTGACACTGAAATAGGCGAAGATGCCCATGCGGTAGCGGGTTACAATCAGGGGTGTGAGCGAAAGGGTGGCAATGATGAGGATGATGGAATCGGTTTTCTCGACCGGGTGGATCAGGTTGGCAAAAAACATTACCGACCACAAGACCGCCAGGGCACAGCACAGGGCCATGTTGGCCGCCAGGGCGTAATAGCCCCGCTTGGTAAGCCAGATCAATCCCAGAACCGCTATAACCATGGCCATGAGCGGCCCGGATATCATGGGGTCATCAATGTCTCTGATGATGAAAGACAGTTGCATCAGGGCGATCACTACCACCAGTGAAAAGAAGATGATATAGAGGGTTTTCGCCTTCTGGTTCAGGACGAAATCATTCTGATATTTTTCCATTAGTGAACGGGAAAAATTGCCCATAGTAAAAAATCTCCTCAGTACATGTGATCTTTTCGGAAATCATTGCGGTTTAGTTGAGTCACGTTTGTTGCCGTCAACCGTCCGGAGGTATTTCCGCAAGATCTTGGCAGCGCGGCAGCGGTCTTAATTGACTCTTGAAATGGGCTGAAAAAGATGTTCTGATCTGAATAAATATAAAGGGTTGGGGTTTTCATGGAAAATTATGAACGCTACAGGGCGGCGCTGAACAGCAATGCCTCCGCTACAGTCAACAGTTTTCTCGATACACGCTGGGATGAAATCGCCAATGTCGTCAAGGGGCTCTCCAGTAAGAAGGTCGATCTGACCCAGATTACCACCACGGCAACCGAAGATTTCGGAATAAAGCTGGTGCACGGCTTTGCCGCCATTGATAACTCGCTGGGATGTCTGCTGGATACCCAGGCATATCTCAGCAGTTTTAAACCCGGGGACAACCGGGTGCGGCATCTTTATCTGTGCGTTGAGAGTTATATCAATGAAACCGGTCTCCTGCGGCAGCGTATCCAGGACTATCTGAAATGTATTCCCCGGCTGTACCGCCGGGATAACCTCTATCAGAAGATCCTGGGGGCCACCTCGGCGGTTTCGGTAAATGTTGACAAGCTGTTTGATGATATCCTGAAGATCGAGGAGAAATATATCCTGGGTCATCATTACCGTGACGAGGAACTTGACATGCTGATGGCCTATGACGCCTATCCGGTGGAAAAGGCCTCCGCCTTTGTGGCCCACTGCGAGGCTAGCTACAACAGGGTGCTGGGGCGCTGGCAACAGGATGTGGAGAACAGCAACCGCCGGGTTGAAAAATGTCTGGATGAATGTTTTGCCATCTTGCTGGATACAATCTTTGACGATCAGCTCAGAATCGTCTATCCGCAGCGGCTGTAGGTGATCGCAATGCTGGATCTCTTTAAAAAAATCATCGGTTCGGCCACCCCTGAGGACAGTTCGCCGGACTATCCCGATATTCAGCTGGCCACGGCCGCGATTCTGCTGGAAATGGGGGCGATTGACGGCGAATTTTCAGCGGTGGAGTCCGGTCAGGTGGTCGCGAGTTTGAAACAGACCTTCGATCTTGCGGATGATGAGATTGAGGGCCTGATTGCCGCGGCCGAGCAGGAACGCCGGGAGAGCATTGACCTGTGGCGGTTCACCAATGCGGTGAACCGGAACTATTCCGAAGCGGAGAAGGTCAAGGTCATTGAGGCGGTCTGGAAGGTTGTTTATGCCGACGGCCGGCTTGACGGCTATGAAGATTATCTGGTGCATCAACTGGCCCGGCTGCTGCGTCTTAGACATGACCAGCTGATTGCGGCCAAGCTCAGGGTCAAGGAGCAGCTGGGCCTCTGAGAGGCCTTAGACTTCCTTCTTCTGGTTTTCGCTCAGGGCCTCCATCTTCTGACGGTCGCGTTTGCGTTCCTGGCAGAGAAACAGCAGGGCCCGGGTGTTGGCGCGGGCATATTCCAGGATGGTTTCCAGGTCGGCCTTGTAGGGTTCGGTTGAAGCCAGGCGTTCCAGGTCGTTGATCAGGCTGTTGAGTAGGGCATTGTGTTCGTCATGTTTCATTTCAATCCGGATTTCATCTGCGCTCTTGCTCATCTTGAGTCCTCCAGTCACTGTAATTCCTTAAAATTTATCCGGATGGGACGCTGCGGTCAAGGCCGTAAATCTTTCACAGGCCGACCCGGTTGCAGTATTTTTCGATGGGACAGTCCGGGCAGTGCGGCCGGGTGGGCCGGCAGGTGTTCTGGCCGAAGGATACCAGGCAGGAATTGAAGGGGATCCAGTATTCAAGCGGCAGTTTGTCTCTGAGGGCCATCTCGGTCTCCAAGGGTGTTGCGGTTTCCAGATAGCCCCAGCGGTTGGTGATGCGGTGGACATGCACATCCACGCAGATCGCCGGTTTATGGAAACCGACCGCCACCACCAGATTGGCGGTTTTGCGACCCACCCCGGGCAGTTCGACAAGTTCCTCAACCGTTTGCGGGATGCGCCCGCCGAATCTGTCACGCAGGGCCCCGGGCAGTTGTTTCAGGTAGGCCGCCTTGTTGCGGTAGAAGCCCACCGGAAATATCAGCTCGCGGATCTCGGCCTCACTGAGGAGTTCGAGTTCATCCGGGGTTGCTGCGCGCGCAAACAGCCGGGCCGCGGCCGCGGCCGTGGTACCGTCCTGGGTGCGGGCCGACATGATGGTGGCCACCAGAATCTTGAAAGGGTCCCGGGTCTGGGCCTCGATCAGGTCCACCACGGGCATGGTATTGTTGACGAATTCGTGCTGCAGGATCTCCATGATGGCCGGGATGTCGATGTTCTTCATAACAGGAGCATTCATTGCCGAAAGATGAAAAAAGTGCAAGATGAAATCATCCTTTTGTAAAACCCCGCGCTGTGCTAAAGCCGGGACAGATCAACAGCTACGGGAGAAGATGATGGCAAAGGCTTTTCTGCTCGACATGGACGGGGTTCTGATCCGCGGCAACACCATGATTGCGCGCGCCGATGAATTTGTCGGCCGGCTGCTTGAAAAAGAGGTTCCTTTCATGGTTCTGACCAATAATTCACGGTTTGCGCCGGCGGATCACCATGCGCGGCTCAAAAAGATCGGCCTTGATATCCCGGCGGAAAACATCTTTACGTCGGCCCTGTCCACGGCGCGCTTCCTGCAGAAACAGAAGCCCGGCGGCCGGGCCTACGTGATCGGCGAGGCCGGCATGTTTGCCGCGCTGCACGAGGCAGGCTATACCATCACCGAGCATGATCCCGACTATGTGGTGGTGGGCGAGACGGTCTCCTACAGCTTTGAGGCCATTACCACGGCCATCCGCCTGATAGCGGACGGCGCGCGTTTCATCGCCACCAATCCGGATGTGACCGGACCCACCGAAAGGGGCATTGAACCGGCCTGCGGCGCCGTGACCGCCCTGATTACGGCCGCGACCGGGGCCACTCCCTATTATCTGGGCAAGCCCAATC
>CAYWBU010000156.1:4053-5946 GCA_964456565.1 uncultured Bacteriovoracaceae bacterium
TTTGCACTGGAACGTCTGGGCGTGCATTCGGCCGACACCACCATGGTGGGCGATCGCATGGATACGGATGTGCTGGCGGGTACCGAAACCGGCATGCACACCGTCCTGGTCCTGAGCGGCCTGACCACGCGCGCGGATGCCGAACGTTTCCCCTATGTGCCCGAGACAATCGTTGCCTCGGTCGCGGACCTGATTGAAGGGATCTAAAGCTCGATGAAACGGGCAGAAACCTTGCGGCGCGGAATTATGCTCCGGTAGGTTTCATCCGGCCAGCCGATCGACAGTACGGCATAGATGTTTTCATCGGCCGGAATCTTAAGGAAGTTCCGCAGGTTCTTGCTGCGGCGCAGGGCCTCGGTGGCAAAGCCGATCAGACAGGTTCCCAGCCCCAGGCTGTGGGCGGTCAGCTGGATGTTCTGGGCCGCCAGCAGGGCGTCATCGGCCGGACAGGGCGCAGATTTTTTGCAGGTGATGACCATCACGGCCGCGGCCTCGTAAAACAGCAGATCCTTGCCGCCCCAGCCAAACTGGCCGATGGCCTCTTCGATCTGATCATGATAGCTGACATAATAGTTTTCCAGGGCACGATTGCCCAGTAGGCAGAGTGTTTTGCGCAGGAAAGCCATGCGCGCGATGCGGTTCAGGTTGCGGTAATAGGCGTAGATCTGCGCGCTGAGCTTCTTGATTTCGTCCGCCCCGCTGATGACGGTGAAGTTCCATTCCTGGCCGTTGGACCCGGAAGGCGCCGTGGTGCCCGCGGTCACCAGGTCCTGCAGCATTTCACGGCTGACGGTTTCCGGTTTGAAGTTGCGGCAGGACCGGCGCGAGGCCATCAGCCTTACCAGTTTGCCGGGATCGCCGGCGCCGGGTTTCAGATATTCCCGGTTGCAGGTGAAGGTCGCGAATTCAAGTTCCGCCAGTGATGTGACCCGCACGGCATCTACCGGGCAGACGGCCTGACAGTGGCCGCAGTTGAGCGATTCATCTCCGACGATGGCGGCCTTGCCGTCCACCATGGCGATGGTCCCGGACTGGCAGACCTTGACGCACTGGCCGCAGCCGATACATTTTTCTTTATCAATAACGGTGTTGACGGTCCTTTGCATTTCGCGCTCCTGTATTTACGGGATTTAAACAGGGCCGGCTGACTGTTTGGCGGAGACGTAAGCCAGACAGCGGTAAGGTTTTCAGGGCAGCTTGATGTGTCGTTTGTCGGCCTCGGGATGCTGGCGGTAAATGATGGCAATGTTGCCGATCAGTCCGGCCAGTTCGGCTTTCGCCCTGGATGCGATCTCGGCGGAGATCTCCTTTTTCTGGTCCTTGCATTCGACAAATTTGACCTTGATCAGTTCATGGGCATTCAGGTTTTCCTCGACCGCGGCCAGGATTTCGTCACTCAGGCCGTTCTTGCCGACTTGGACCACGGGTTTGAGGCTGTGGGCCTGACCCCTCAGATATTTACGCTGGGTGCTGCTGAGTTCTTCCATATGGCCTCCGTTTATGGAGCCAGCCTATAGCACACTGCCCTTATGTTTAGAAAGCTTTTAATGCAGGATTGCCGCGCCGTCTGCGGTCTGCTGCGGATAAAGGGTCTTGATGCGCGCGGTCCTTGCATGTCCCACCATGGATCTTACCAGCGGCATGGGGGCCCCGGCGTTGTTGGTGCGCGGCAGGGCGCTAACCTCGCGGACCACCAGGTTGATGTCGGGCCCCAGCATCTCACGGTAGTGGCGCTCGATCATCAGCATCAGGTCACTGAGGGATTCCTGCGGGCGGCCGCTGTTCCTTACCAGGCTGATGGAGATGCTGCGCAGGTCATGCTGCATGATCTGGTAGCCCCCGATGCGGTTGCGGGCATGGTCGCGCTGCAGCTTTTCCATGGGAATGGTCATG
>CAYWBU010000157.1:0-5810 GCA_964456565.1 uncultured Bacteriovoracaceae bacterium
GGCATGGGTCTGCTCCACCTGGGGGATTTCAACATATGTGCAAGAAGTCATATCTCCCGGTGCGTGCCGGGCGGCCGGGATAAATTCCAGATACTGGGCCTCGTTGGGGTCGCGGTCGGAATTTTTGGCAAAGATTGTGACGCCGTCAGCGGTTGCCGTTCCGGTGGCAATCAACGTATCACACATATGAACTCCTTATATAAACAATGGGCTAAAAAGGGGTGCAGTGCAATAGCCAAAGGATGGTTGCCGGAAAATTCCTACAGGTGTATTGCGGTTGATGGAAGGGAGAATCATGACCAAACTGACATGCAAAGATATCCTGATCCGGCAAATTGACAGAAATGACTGGCCGGCGATCCTGCCGCTGGTGCACGAAATCGCCGCCGACGGCACGTCCTATGTCTTTGACGAGAGTTTTTCCGATGACGATCTGGCCGCTTACTGGCTCAAATCCGAGGCCGCACTTTTCGGGGCCTACCAGGGCAATGAGCTCATGGGTTTCTATAAGCTGATTGCCAACCAGCCCGGCCGCGGCTCGCATGTGGGCAATGCCTCATATGTGGTGAGCAGCAGTTTTCGCGGCCGGGGCCTGGGCGAAATTCTGGCCCGGGATTCCTTTGAAAAGGCCCGCGCAATGGGATTTGAGGCCCTGCAGTTCAATATTGTGGTGAGCACCAACCGCCCCGCGGTCAACCTGTGGCGCAAGATGGGTTTCGTGATCGTGGGCACCGTGCCCCGGGCCTTTGCCCATCCGCAACAGGGGCTGGTGGATATCCACATCATGCACCGTTATCTTTGATACCGGCTGCAGGTCGATTCCCAGCGCAGCACCCGCCGGTTTTTCCTCCTATCATCTGTACATTGGCGGCCCCCGGCGGCACCATCGGATAGACATTGGCCTCTGCATGGATGGGGGCATCCACCAGGAGCGGACCGGGTTGTTCAAGGGCCTGGGCCAGCGTGGCTGAAGCATCCGCGCCGAGATCAATGCCCCGAAGGCCGAAGGCCCGGGCCAGGGCGGCAAATCCGCCATGATTGTCCAGGCGGGAGGCATGGTAGCGGCCGTTAAAGAAGAGTTCCTGCTGCTGGCGCACCAGTCCGAGATGATTGTTGTTCATGACGATCACCTTCACATTGAGCCCCAGTTCGGCCAGGGTGGCCAGCTCCTGGATATTCATATAGATCGACCCGTCACCGCTGATGCAGATAACCTGGCGTTCCGGACGGGCCAGGGCGGCACCGATGGCCGCCGGCAGACCGAACCCCATGGTGCCCAGACCGCCGGAGGTCAGGAAGCTGCGCGGCCGGCTGAAGGGATAGTTCTGGGCGGTCCACATCTGATGCTGGCCCACATCGGTGGTGATGACGGCATCTTTGTCGGCATGTTCTGCAATGGCCCGGATCAATCCGGACGGGTCTCTTAAGTCATCTTGGGATGCCGGTTGCTCGGCATAGAGCCCGTGAAAGATTTTCAGCCGGTTGAGCCAGTCGGGACGGTCGTTAGGCTCGATAAACGGCAGCAGGCCTTCAATGACCTCTTTTATGTCACCGCGGATTGCCAGGGCCGGTTGTTTGATCTTGCCGATTTCTTTGGCGTCCGTTTCGATGTGGATGATTTCGGCGCCGCTGCAGAACTCATCCACCCGGCCCGTGGCCCGGTCTCCGAAACGGGCCCCCACGGCGATTACGAGATCAGCAGCATCCATGACATTATTGGCGTAGCGTGAGCCGTGCATGCCGATGAAACCGAGGCTGAGTTTGTTGTGGGTCGGAAAGGTTCCCAGACCCATCAGGGTTGTAGCCACCGGGATGGAATGGATGTTTGCCAGTTTGCTGATGAAGCCGGCGGCATCTGCTGCCGTCACGCCGCCGCCGGAAAGGATCACGGGTCTCTGAGCCCTGTTGATGCGCCCGGCGAGCCGCCGGATGAGATCCTGGTCAAGGGGACAGACCGGCTGTGTCTGACAGTGCGGTCCGGGCCAGTTGTCAAAACTTAATGTGGCGGTCTGCACATCCTTGGGGATATCCACCACCACCGGGCCGGGGCGACCTGTTTCGGCGATCCGGAAGGCCTCCGGGATGATAGCCAGCAGCTCCTGCGGTGAACTGACCATGAAGGTATGTTTGGTTATGGGCAGGCACAACCCGTAGGTATCCACCTCCTGAAAGGCGTCACGGCCCATCAGGGCGGAATGAACCTGGCCGGTGATCGCGACCAGCGGAATGGAGTCGGCCCTGGCGTCCGCAATGGCCGTCAGCAGATTGGTGGCCCCGGGGCCGGAAGTGGCGAAGCAGACTGCGGCGCGGCCGGTTGTGCGGGCCATGCCCTGGGCAATGAAGGCTGCTCCCTGTTCATGGCGGGCCAGGACATGGGTGATGGGGCTGTCCAGGAGGGCATCATAAAGGGGCAGGTTGGCCCCGCCGGGAATTCCGGAGACGATCCGGATGCCCTGTCTTTCAAGAAGCTTCACTGTAATTGTAGCGCCATTCATCTGCATGTCATCCTCCATTTGGGGAGCCGGAAATAAAAAAAGCCCCGCCGGCTTGCGCCAGCGGGGCTTTTTGATTCCGATCATCCTAAGACGTCAGGTCTCGCCCTCCGGCACAAGCCTTGATTTTTCGACGACCAGCAGGACGACGACAGATCTGCTAATGAGACCGTTGAGGCTTGCACCGATTTTTCTCATACGTCTTAGACTCCTTGTTTATTTGCCTGAATAATAAAAGATTCTAAGGGTCCAGGCAACCCGTAAAATAAAATAGGCAGCCCCGGAGGGCTGCCGGTCTGTCTTAAAGCTTCCAGGCTATGTCAAAACCGTCGCGGGTGGCATTGGCGATCCGGCCGATCTGGCGGGCATCCCCGATGGTATGCACCCGGGAGAACTCCTTCCTGAGTTCATCCGCAAGGGCGTTGTTGCTGCGGACACCCACGGCCAGGACCACCTGGTCGGCGGGCCGTTCGATACGGTGGGCACAGGCCGTGCTTTCCAGCACAATCCGGTCGGATTTGATGCTGACCAGTTTATGGCCCACGATGAACTCCGGTTTATATTCCTTCAACCTGGACATCACATCATCCATGTTCTGTTGATAGGCGCCGGGCCCCAGCTGGTCCATCATTTCCACCACAGTGATCTCGTTGCCGTCCTCGGCCAATTTTTCGGCCGTCTCCAGTCCGGTCATGCCCGAGCCGATCACGGCGACCTTCTTGCCCTTAAGCTTGACACTGCCGTTCAGGATTTCGGTGATGGTGCAGACATGTTCCTGCTTGCAACCGTCGATCGGCGGGGTGATGGCCTGACCGCCGGTTGCAACTATGATGGCATAGGGATCAAGTTTTTTGAGGGTGGCCATATCCGGTTCGGTATTGAATCTGAACTTTGCGCCCTTCTGCTCGGCCGCTGTTTTCAGGTCGTTGAAACACCAGTTGATCTTTTCCTTTTTGGGCGGTTTGTTGGCCAGCTGCAGCTGGCCGCCCACAAAGGCGTTTTTCTCAAAGACCACAACATCGAAGCCCCTTTCAGCCAGGACCTCGGCCGCAGTCAGTCCGGCCGGTCCGGCTCCGATCACCGCCACGGTGCGGCCATTGCCGTCGCAGCTGAGGCCGGCGGTCTCTTTTTCACGCCCCAGCCGGGGGTTGACGGCGCATTCCAGGGGCAGTCCCTCGCGTGCATTGACATTCAGGGATTCAAAGCACCACAGGCAGGAGATGCAGTGCTTGATGTCGTCATCACGGCCTTCTGCGGCCTTTTTGACCCAGGCCGGATCGGCAACCTGCTGGCGACCGAGCGCCACAAAATCCTGGATGCCTTCGGCAAGCTGCTGCTCGGCCTGTTCCGGGGTGCGGATCAGGTTGGCGGCGATCACCGGGATCTTCACCTGTTCCTTGACGGCCGCGGCCAGGTTTTTACGCCAGCCCGGCTCAAAGGAGACCGGTTCCAGCCAATAGTTCATGGTTTCATAGGTTGCCGAGGTGACATCGATGGCGTCAATGCCGGCCATCTCCAGGCGTTTGGCGATCTCAATCCCTTCCTCCAGCTCGATGCCGCAGTCGGTCTCGCCGATGCAGCGGTAATATTCATCAACCGCCAGACGGACCACAATCGGAAAATCCGGGCCGCATTCTTTACGGATGCCGGCAATGATGTCCAGCAGGAAACGCATGCGGTTTTCAAGACTGCCGCCATATTCGTCGGTACGTTTGTTGGTCCGCGTGCTCAGGAACTGCTGAATGAGGTAGCCATGGGCGGCATGCAGTTCGACGCCATCGGCGCCGGCCTTCTGGACCCTGATGGCGGCCTTGATGAAATCTTTTGTCAGCAGCTTGACCTCCCAGCGCTTGAGGGCCCTGGTCTTCTGACGCGAGAACTGACATTCCACGGCCGAGGGGCCCACTACTGCCGGTGCCCAGACCTTGTCATAGAACAACTCGGCATAGGGGACTATCCTGGGGAAGATCTTCCAGAAACCGGGCCAGATGCGGCCGACACCCTGCATCATGGGCCAGAACATGACCATCAGCGAAAGGTTTTGGCGGCCGGGATGGTGCAGCTGGCAGAAAATCTTGGTGTCATACTGGTGGATGCGGTCCACCATGCGGGCAAAGGGTTCAATGTGCCGGTCCCGCGACATGGCCAGCTGTCGGGGCACGGCGGCCCCGTGAAAATCATTGACCCGGGTTATGCCGGTCATCAGCAGTCCCAGGCCGTTGCGGGCCCGTTCCTCATAGTAGTTGATGATCTGCTCCGAGGGGGTACCGTCAAAATTGGCCATACCGACTTCAAGCGGGGGCAGGACAACTCTGTTCTTGAGGGTGACCTTGCCGATGGTGGCTTCTGAAAATAGATGGTTATATTTCATTGCTCCTCCTGTGCTGGTGGGATCAGTGTGTCCAGTATTCGTCTTACTGATCCCGGCAATTACTTGGATTCAAGGACTTTATTCATAGGATAAAAGGACGCCCAATACAAGCTGTAAAATAAATATTGCGGAGCTAAATGATGCTATATGTAAATATCGGTCTTGCGGTTTATCGTTTATGTAAATACTGACCCTGGATGAATGATCTTAAATATCCGGCCGGCTGGAGTGGATCAGGAGGGTGGATTCGAACCACCATAGCGGGCTCCAAAAACCCGTGTCCTGCCATTGGACGACTCCTGAACAAGCTGACCCATGGCTGAAAATAAAACGTATTGACCGGAGATTGTCAAGAATCCAGCGTTATTCCCACCGGACAGTGGTCCGACCCCATGACCTCCGGCAGGATGAAGGCATTTTCAAGCCGGGTACGCAGGGCTTCAGAGATGCAGAAATAATCAATACGCCAGCCGATATTCTTGGCCCGGGCGTTGAACCGGTATGACCACCAACTGTAGTTGCCGGGTTCTTTGTTAAACTCCCGGAAGGTGTCGATGAAGCCGTTTTGCAGGTAAGTGGAAAAACCTTCGCGCTCCTCAATGGTGAACCCGGCGTTGCGCTCGTTTGATTTGGGATTTTTCAGGTCTATCTCCGTGTGGGCCACATTGAGGTCGCCGCAGAAGATGACCGGCTTATTGTCTTCCAGCTTTTTGAGATGGGTCAAGAAATCGCGGTCCCACTGCTGGCGGTAGTTCAGGCGCTTCAACTCGTTCTGGGAATTGGGGGTGTAGACATTCACCAGGATAAAATCCTCAAACTCGAGGTTGATCACGCGGCCCTCATGGTCATGTTCATCAATTCCCAGGCCGTAGGTGACATTGAGCGGCCTGATCTTCGTGAAGATCGCAGTGCCGGAATAGCCTTTTTTCTCCGCGCTGCACCAGAAC
>CAYWBU010000158.1:0-5777 GCA_964456565.1 uncultured Bacteriovoracaceae bacterium
TGCCCAGCTGGATGTTGAACTTGTCGTAGTTGATGTTGTGCAGAAACATGTTCATGCGCGCCAGGTTGTAGGTGGTATGGTTGATCTCCTGACCGAAGAAGCCCTCTTCAATGATATGATTATCAAAATGTTTCTTGGCCTGCAGCAGCAGGGAGCCGGAACCGCAGGCCGGGTCATAAATCTTGTTGACGCTGGTTTGTTTGTGCATGGCAAGCTGAGCAATCAGCTTGGAGACATATTGCGGGGTGAAGAACTCGCCGCCGGATTTACCGGCATTGGCGGCATAATTTGAGATCAGATACTCATAGGCATCGCCGAACAGATCAATCTGACTGCCGTGAAAATCACCAAACTCCAGCCCGGCCACACCTTTGAGAACGGAGGCCAACCGGCTGTTTTTGTCGTTAACGGTATTGCCGAGGCGGTTGCTGGTGGTATCGAAATCGGCAAACAGGCCTTTGATGTCAACTTCCGACGGGTAACCGCTGGCGGATACTTCGATGGCGGCAAAAATGGCGGCCAGATCGGTATTCAGGCTCTCATTGGTATTTGCCCCTTTGGCAATGTTGACAAACAGCTGACTGGGGTAGATGAAGTAGCCCTTGGTTTTAACGGCGTCGTCTTTGATTTCCGGGGTGATGACCTCATCGCCAAGCTTTGCATAGTTGATGCTGTCATCATCTGCCTCAATATAGCTGGCAAAGTTCTCACTGATAAAACGATAAAACAGGGTCCCGAGTACATACTGTTTAAAATCCCAGCCATCCACCGCGCCGCGCACATCGTTGGCGATCTGCCAGATCTGGCGTTGCAATGCAGCACGTTGTTGCATACTTGTCATCGATAAACTCCTGATTTAAAATTCTTCACGCAATGCGACAGTTCTCCTTGGCAAACGTCAATGAAGGCTTTCGGCAATGTCGCAGACTCGAATTTTTATTATATCACCGTGCTAATATAGTGGAATGAATGCGATAATTCAAATAGTCTTTGTCATGGGATAACATCACGAAAACTGGGACCGGGTTCAAAATCCCCCAACGCAGAAAACATCGAACTGACCATCAAAACCAAGCCCGACCTGGAAAAGGCCAAACCTTTTATCATCAACAGCTTTGAAGCGAATTGAAAATAATCTCAGACAAGAAAAAGAATGGAGCAGCGAAGGGATTCCAACCCTTGACCTGATCACCACGCCTGAACTGTTCAACCCCTGACCCGGCCTGATTGACAAGCCCTTGCAGGCATGCTTAATAAAACGGTGCATCTTGGGGAAAAACATATGAAATCTCTTTATGAAATCGGCAGATTCGGCATCCAGACCAAGGTCCTGCGGCAACGCATTCCGCTGGTGGCCAGCTTCAAGCTGACCTACCGCTGCAACCTCAGGTGCGCGGCCTGCCCCTTTCATCAGCGTGCCGCCGAGGAAGGCTCCCACATGAGCTGGGAGACTGCCTGCCGATCCCTGGAAGAACTGCACCGCATGGGCTGCCGCTTCGTCATCTTTGAAGGAGGCGAGCCCCTGCTGTGGCAGGATGCGGATCATGACTTTAGTGACCTGGTCGGGTTTGCTAAAAAACGCTTTCTCTCTACCGGGGCCACCACCAACGGCACCTACGACCTCAATGTCCCCACCGATGTGCTGTGGGTCAGCATCGACGGCGTCCGCGAAAGGCATAACCGCCTGCGCTCAAATTCTTTTGATAAAATATTTTCCAACATTGCCAACAGCCGGCATAACAGGCTGCACATCCACTTCACCGTCAACCTTGAAAACCTTGAGGACATCGGACGGCTGCCGGAGATCTTCGCCGCCTACCCCCAGGTGCGCGGCATCACCTTCCAGTTTTTCTATCCCTACGAGCAGGGTGAGGATGACCTGCTGCTGAATGAAAATGAACGCCGGCAGGCGGTGGGTCAGATCCTCAAACTTAAAGACAGCCGTGCGCTCAACGTCCTGAATTCATCCGGCTGCCTCAAGGCCATGGTTCAAAATTCCTGGCACTGCCATGACTGGATGCTGGCCAATGTCGACCCGGACGGGCGGCTGTCCACCGGCTGCTATGTCAAGGGGCGCGGCGCCGTGCGCTGCGAACATTGCGGCTTCACGCCCGTGGCCGAGGCCTCCCGGGCCTATGACCTCAGGCCGGGTTCAATCATGGCCGGCTGGAAGATCTTCCTTTCCGCCGTCTGATTCACCTGCACCGCCTATCCTCCAAAGCCGTGCTCACTTTACTATTAATCGGGGCGGCTTATAATTGTCCTTGGATAAGAGGAGGAAGATGGCGCAGACAAATGTTTCGGCAGAAGATAAAATCAAAAGTTTTAGGAGTCATCCTGAAATTATTCAGGTATATCTCAAACCGGCCGAGGCCCATATCAGCAACAAACCGACCGAGGTGACCACCGTCCTGGGTTCCTGCCTGTCCATAACCATGTTCAACCCGCGCACCAGAACCGGAGCCATCTGCCACGCCATCTTTCCGAGCCAGAAACAGCTCCGCACCTCCGGTAATCTTGACAGCTGCTTTCAGTATGTGGACACTTCAATCAGCTGGATGCTGTCCCAGTTCAAACAGCGGGGCATCCACGACAGGGAACTTGAGATCAAAATGTTCGGGGCCGCCTCAATGTTCAGTTCCACCGGCGACCCCGGCAAACGCACAATCGCGGTCGGCGAGAAAAACATCAAGGCCGCGGTCGAGGTAATGAAGGAATATGATCTCTATATCAAGGCCTGGAACGTCGGCGGCGGCTCGGGCCGCAAAATTATCTTCCACACCCATACCGGGGAAGTCTTTCAGAAATTCCTAAACCGCACCGAACTGGGCATCGAGGTTATCGAACCGTCCATCAAAAAATAAAGGGGGCGGCGAGCCCCCTCTTCTATTTGGGAATATTTTTCAGGACAGAGAAATAATCCGAATCGGTCCCCAGGATCAGGGTTGAATTCTCCAGCGATGCATTCCGGTAGGTGTCCAGGGTCTTATAGAAGGCATAAAAATCCGGATCCAGATTATAGGCTCGGCCATAGATCTGGGTGGCTTCACCATCGGCCTTACCCCGGATCTCTTCGGCCTTGCGGTAGGCCTCGGACGTAATGGCCTTGAGTTCCTTTTCCATCTGCCCGAGGATTTCGGCCTTTTCGCCTTCACCTTCGGAACGGAACTGGGCGGCCTTGCGTTTGCGCTCCGAGATCATCCGTTCATAGACCTTGCCCTGAACATCTTCGTTATAATTTATCCGTTTAATTCTCACATCCACCAGTTCCATGCCGAACTCGGGCATGGCCTTGGAGGCCTCAGCCAGAATCGCCCGGGTGATGGCCTCACGGCCCAGCACAACCTTCTGCAGGGCCGCCTTTTCAAAGGGCGACTTTTCATCGGTGATCTCCATCAGCTCTTCGGCATCCGAGGTCCGCACCAGCTCCACCAGCGGATTGGAGGAGACATAGTCGCGCACCACCGAATCAATGATGTCATCCAGCTTGATGTAGGCCTGGTCATAATCGCGGATAACCTGCAAAAATTTCAGGGCATCCACGATGCGCCAGCGGGCCGTGGCATCCACCCAGATATAGCGTTTGTCCCTGGTGGGAATTTCACGCGGTTCACCGTCCCAGCGCAGAATCCGTTTTTCGTAGCGGATCACCTCCTGGATGAACGGCAGTTTAAATTTGAGGCCGGCCTCGGTTATGGGTTCGCCCACCGGACGACCGAACTGGGTAATCACCTCCGGTTCTCATTCATTCACCCGGTAGAGCGATCCGGATTCCACCAGGATCAGGGCCAGGACGATTATAATCAGGACCGTCAGCTTATCAGATTTCATCAGCGGCCTCCCTCAGCCTTAAGCTTGTCAAGATCCAGCATGGGCAGGATCGTTTTCTGGTCACTGTCGATGATGTAGACCTCCTTGGCATTGGGAATGATGTCCTGGAGAGTCTCAAGATACATCCGGCGTTTGGTGACCGTGCGGGCGTTGCGGTACTGGTTGTAGACATCGACAAAACGGGCCGTCTCGCCCCGGGCATTGTTGACCCGTTCCAGGGCATAGCCCTGGGCCTCGTTGACAACCTGCTCGGCCTGACCGCGGGCCTTGGGGATCTGGTTGTTATAGATCTCCTGGGCCTGGTTGATCAGCCGTTCCTTTTCCTGCTGGGCCTCGTTGACCTCGTTGAAGGCCCCGCGGACGGCCTCGGGCGGCACCACATTCTTGAGCCGCACATCCACGATCCGGACGCCGCTCTCATATTCATCAAGGATGACCTGTAACTCATCCTTGAACAGCCTACTGACCACTTCGCGGTTCTGCAATACATAGTCAAAGCTGCGGTTACCAACGATCCGCCGGATTACCGATTGGCTGATGTCGCGGATGGTCTGGACCGGATCATTGATGTTAAAGAGATATTTACGCGGGTCCTGGCGCTTGAACTGCACGATCCACTCAACATCAATGACGTTCAGATCACCGGTCAGCATCAATGATTCGCGCGTATTCCGGGCATCCTTTTCAAATCTGGTCCTGATCCCGGCCTTGGTTGAGGTAAAACCGAAATTCTCGGTATCAACCTTGTCAACATGGACCTTGTAGACCCGGTCAAAACCGAAGGGCAGCTTGAAATTGAGCCCCGGCGTAACGGTCTTGCTGTATTCGCCGAAACGCAGAACAACCCCGCGGTGTCCCGGTTTGATCGTATAGGCCGATGAATATATCCCGTAGAAACCGATCAGAATAATCAGTATCCACAGCCATTGCCGGTTTCCGGGGCCGCCGGCTTTGCCGAATCCGGACGTTGTCTGTTTTATCACTTCGGTCAGGTTCCGATGATCTTTCTGGAACCCGCCCTGGTCACTAGGATCCCATGGCATTTTGCACCTCCTCCAAATTGAAATCATTTAAAAGTTAACGTGATAAGTTGCCTTTGTCAAAGCATTGCGTGCCGCGCCGTCCGATCGGATCAAAAAAGATATTGCACAAACAGCTGCCGGCCCTATCATAAGACTGGATAAAAAAAACACAGGCCTACTGTAATGAACATGCAAAAAGGTCGCGCGCGCTTCAAATTTTTCGGCTTCCTCAACCTTTTTCTGGACCGGAAGCACAGAAATTCCATGTTTGACTTTGATTTCAAGGGTGATCCTGCCATCAAAGATTCCATTGAGGCTCTCGGCATCCCCCACACCGAAGTTGAGGCCATCCTGGTGAACCACCGGGGCGTCGGTTTTGATTACCAGATGAGAGACGGCGACCGGGCCATCATCTACCCTTACGATATCCTCCCGGAGGCGCAAATCTGCAAGCTGCGGCCCGATCCTCCGCAGGATATACGGTTCATCCTCGACATCCACCTCGCGGCCCTGGCCCGCAACCTCAGGATGCTGGGCTTTGACACCCTCCATGGCCCGCAATTCAATAACCGGGACCTGGTGCGGCTGGCCTTGGACGAAAACCGGATCCTGGTAAGCCGCAGCCGGGCCCTGCTTAAACAACGCTGCGTAATCCACGGGATCTGCCTATGGCCCGAGAAGCCTGACGAACAGACCCGCGCGGTTATCCGGCGCTATGCGCTGGATAACAGGATCAAACCCTTCAGCCGCTGCATCAGCTGCAACGGCATCAAGGAACCGGTGGACAAAAATGCACTCAGAGATAAAATTCCACCCCGGACCGCCGAACCCTACACCAGTTTTTCGCGCTGCACCGCGTGCGCAAAGATTTACTGGGAAGGTTCCCATTATGAAAAGAAGTTGGACAAGATCGCCCGCATCCTC
>CAYWBU010000159.1:0-5573 GCA_964456565.1 uncultured Bacteriovoracaceae bacterium
GACGCCCTGCCGGTAGGCGTGATCGGCATGGGAACGGATGGCCTGATCGTTCAAAATAATGTCACGGCATCGGAGATCTTGGGTGATATGGGGCCCAGGGTGTTGGGCGCCAACCGCCGGGATGTGCTTCCGGAAGATCTAAATGTTCTGATAGACAGCCTTCCGCGGAAAAAGATCAGTGACGGAAGGGTTCATATCAATAAAGCCGAAATCGGGGTGATCGGTAAATCTCTGTTCAGGGGCGGCAAACAGGAAGGCTTGGTGATAGTTTTGAGCAAGTTGTGAGGAGATATCCGTGGCCTGGCTTGATGCATAAGGATGGAAAAGGCTATCAGCCCGGCGGTTTTCCGGTATGGCAGAATAACGAGGTGCAGTATGGAAGGCAACGGATTTTTCAATAAGCTTGAACATATCGAAAATATCCCGACATTGCCGGTTGTCGCCATCAAGGTCAACAAAATGCTGGAGGATTACAGGACCTCCATCCATAAACTTTCAGCAACCATTGAGAAAGATCAGGCCATTGTTTCCAAGATTCTCAAACTGGTCAACTCGCCTTTCTATGGATTCAGGTCGCAGATTGACAGTATCCCCAGGGCGGTGGTGGTGCTGGGGTTTGATACTATTCGGAATGCCGTGGTTACGGTTTCGGTTATAGACACGTTCATGAATCTTGAGGCAACCGAGGGTTTCAGTATGACCGATTATTGGAAACACTCCATTACCACGGCGGTTATCTGTAAGTATCTTGCAATGTTGACCAAGCTGGAATCTCCCGACCGTTGTTTTGTGGGGGGGCTGCTGCATGATATCGGCAAGGTGATCCTGTCGCAGTATTTCCCGGGAATGTTTATGGATATTATCATGGAAAAACAATCACGCAATATCAGTTTCAATGAGGCCGAGAAGGCGATTTTGCCGGTGGATCATGCCCAGATCGGTGGCTACATGGCGGCTAAATGGCATTTGCCGGAAAATCTGCGGCAGGCCATCGAAAATCATCATATTCCGACCCGCAGCAGCGAGGGGCGTAATCTCGGTATGATAATTAATGTGGGTAATGCCATTGCAAACGCAGTTGCCGAGCCCAAGGGCCGGATATTGCCGATTAAAGAGGTGCATCCTGAAGCCAACCGGCTGATGAATTTACAGATCAAAACAGCCAGCGAGTGGTATGCCGAGCTGTCCGAAGAGGTTGAAACCGCCTGCCGGTTCTTTATTGAAGAGAATTGAGATGGCCGGCATTTAAAGTTCGATTGCGGCTCTGCCGAGACATTGTTTGTGACAAATACAACGGCGGCACAACATAACAGTGAGCAAATAAGGGATATTCTTTCCCATACAACCGATATTCTCACCCTGCCGACCATCATTCACGATATCCTTGATATCACCAATGATAAGAACAGTTCCGCCGCCGATCTGACCACGATCATCGAAAGCGATCCGGCGCTCACCACCAAGATCCTGACAGTGGCCAATTCGGCCTATTACGGGTTTGTGAAAAAGGTCTCCACGGTTTCGCATGCCGTGGTTGTTCTGGGGTTCCATGAGATCCAGAATATTGCGCTGAGCATGTCGGTGGTCAAGCTCTTTGATCGCCGCGGCTCCGAATTTACCGAAAGGCTGTGGCGCCACAGTTTTTCAGTGGGCGTTGCCTGCCGCATGGTGGCCAGCTATCTGAATCTGAAACTGGACGGTAAATATTTCGTGGGCGGCCTGCTGCACGATGTGGGCAAGATCTTCCTGAGCCAGTACATGCCGGATGAGTTTGAGCGGATGCTCAAATACATGGAATCGGGCGAAAACAAGTATACCTACCATGTCCTTGAAGAACAGTGGTACGGGATTCCCCATGCCGAAATCGGCGGGGAACTGCTCAACAGCTGGATGTTTCCCTCCGATATCACCGAGGCCGTGACCTGCCATCATGAACCGTCGCTTGCCAGTACTGATATAATCTTTACTGCCTGCGTGCATCTTGCGGACATTCTGTGCTCCATCAAGGGCATTACGCCCCTGAAGGATCATTTCTTCCTGACAGTGGATGAAAACATCCTGCCGGTCCTCTATGCCCTGAAGGAGGATTTTGATGCCGATGATATGGAAAAGCTGCTGGCCCAGATAGATCTGGAGATTGAAAGGCAGAGCTCGTTTGTCTCCGCCTTCAAACGTTAGTCGGACTGCAGGAGTTTTTTTAGCAGCAGGTGCCCCTCATCAAGGAACAGCCCGGTCTGGCGGGCTTCGTTCTCAGTGAAATGCCATTTGGTTTTTCTGTGTTCACGGCTGTCAAAGATGACAAAGGGGACCGGATCATCCGTATGGGTGCGTTTGGCGATCGGAGTGGGGTGGTCGGGCAGGAAAAGCACCCTGAAGGGCTCGCCTTTTTCCTCCAGGCCGGTCAGGATCTGTCCCACCACCATGTGGTCGAAGTCTTCAATGGCCCTGATTTTTTCGCGGCAAAGACCGCCGTGCCCGGCTTCATCCGGAGCCTCCACATGCACATATACCAGGTCGTGGCGTGACAGGGCTTCCAGTGCTGCCTGGGCCTTGCCGCTGTAGTTGGTGTCGATCCAGCCTGTGGCCCCGGGGACATTGATGATCTCCATGTCCCGCAGTTTGCCGAGACCCTTGAGCAGGTCCACGGCCGAGATCATTGCGCCTGAGATGCCATATTCGTCCTTAAGGGTGGGGACATTGTAGCCATGACCTTCACCCCAGGGCCAGATGGCATTGGCTTCGCGCAGGCCCTGCTTGCGCCGGGCCAGGTTCACGGGATGGTTGGCGAGGATCTGCCGCGATTTTTCGATGAGCGCATTGAGCCGTTCATCCCGGGGTGTAAAAGCTGCAATACCTTCGCCGATGATGTCATGCGGCGGGGTTGTGTGCGGATCGGCGCAGGCGAAATCCTTGATGACCATTATGTGACGGTACTCGATTCCGGGGTAGATCCGGATCTGAGGGTCAGCTTCGAAAGCTTCCTTGATTGCCGCAATAAGTTCATGGGCCTCGGCTGTGCTGATGTGTCCGGCACAGTAATCTTCCATTATCAGGCCGTTTTCCCGCTGGGAAAGGGTGACCAGATTGATCCGGAAGGCGGTGTCGGTCGGATTCAGGTCGATGCCGATACTGACGGCCTCGATGGGAGCTCTTCCCGAATAATAACGGGCCGGGTCCAGTCCCAATACGGTCATGTTCGCAACATCACTGCCCGGTGGAAAACCCTGTTTGACTGTTCTGACAATTCCCAGCTCGCCATCGGCGGCCAGTTTGTCCATGTAGGGTGTATCGGAAACCTCCAGGGGAGTTTTATCTCCCAGCTCTTCCAGCGGCTCGTCGGCCATGCCGTCGCCGAGCAGAATAACGCTCTTCAATCGATGCTCCTTTAGCTGTTTTTTAGGTCCTTGTCTTCAACCCTGAGGATGACTGGATCGCCTTTGACCTCATCAAATTCGGCGATGGTTTTCATGGCGGCCTTGACATTGGCCTCACGGGCCTCGTGGGTCAACATTACGATTGGTACAAATCCGCCGGTGTTGCCGGGTTTCTGGATTATGGAACCAATGCTGATATCCCGCTCGCCCAGGACCCCGGTGATTTTTGAGATCACCCCGGGGTTGTCGAGCACGTTAATCCGGAAGTAGTAGTTGGTTGAGATGTCGTCAATGGCCATGTAACTCCGGCGGCTGGTCTGATCCTTACGGTATCCCAGATGGGGAATGCGTCCAGCCACACCGGCATAGATGTTGCGGGCTACATCGGCAATGTCGCTGACAACTGCACTGGCGGTGGGCAGCATGCCGGCGCCCCGGCCATAGAACATGGTGGAGTTGACAATGTCACCCCGGACATAAAAGGCGTTGAAGACATCATCGACCTTGGAAAGCAGGTAATTTAAGGGTATCAGGGTCGGCTGGACCCGGACTTCAACCTTGTCGCCGCGATTGATGGCCATCCCGAGCAGTTTTACCTTATAGCCCAGCTCCCTGGCAAATTTGATGTCGGTCACGTCCAGTTTGGAGATGCCCTCGACGTAGACCTTGTCCATGTCGGGAACAACGCCATAGGCCAGGCTGGCGACAATTGCAAGCTTGTGGGCGGAGTCAATTCCTTCAATGTCAAAGGTGGGGTCGGCCTCGGCATAACCGAGTTCACTGGCTTTTTTCAGGGTTTCGTCAAAATTTGAACCCATTTCACTCATCTGGGTCAGGATATAATTGCAGGTGCCGTTGAGGATGGCATAGATGAACTCGAAGTTGTTGGCCACCAAGGATTCCCTGAGGGTTTTGATTATGGGAATGCCGCCCCCGACTGCAGCCTCGTAGTAGAGATCGCGACCGCAGGCCTGGGCCATGTCGAAGAGTTCGCGACCCTTGGTTGCCAGAAGGGCTTTGTTGGCGGTGACCACGTGCTTGCCGGCTTTCAGCGAATCGATGGTGAGGGTTCTGGCCGGTTCAATCCCTCCGATGAGCTCAACCACGATGTCGATCTCTGGATCGTTGATGATCTCATAGACATCTGTGGTCAGCAGGGTGCGGGGCAGTTCTATCGCCCTTTTTTTGTTGATGTCTGATACAGCCACTTTTTTAAGAGTGAGGCTGAACCCGAGCCGGTGACTGAGCAGCTCGCCATTTTCGATCAGGGTTTTGGCAACGCCTGATCCCACCGTGCCCAGTCCGATTAATCCGATTTTGATGTCCCGCATAGCAACTCCTACAATACTTTTCTGATTCCACGTACAGCCTGGCGAATACGATGTTCATTCTCCACCAGGGCAAATCTTACATAATCTTCGCCATAACGGCCGAAGCCGATTCCCGGGGAGACCGCCACCTCGGCCTTTTCAAGCAGAAACTTGGAGAATTCAAGGGATCCCATCTGCTTGTAGGCATCGGGAATCGGGGCCCAGACAAACATGGTTCCCTTGGGCTTCTCTATGTCCCAGCCGGCCTTGCTCAATCCCTCACACAGGGTGTCACGTCGGTTTTTGTAACTCTCGACGATCTCGTCAACGCAGGTCTGGTCTTCGTTTAAGGCCACGATGGCCGCGATCTGGATCGGCTGGAAGACGCCATAGTCAAGGTAGCTCTTGATGCGGGTCAGGGCATGGATGGCCTCGCGGTTGCCGACGGCGAATCCGACCCGCCAGCCGGCCATGCTGTAGCTCTTGGACATGGAGAAAAATTCGACGCAGCAGTCCTTGGCGCCCTCCACCTGCATGATACTGGGTGCCTGATAGCCGTCAAAGCAGAGATCGGCATAGGCAAAATCATGGATGATGAAGATGTCATGTTCCTTGGCAAAGGCCACAACCTTCTTGAAGAAGTCCAGGTCTACGGTTTCGGTTGTGGGGTTGTGCGGGAAAGACAGGATCATAAGCTTGGGCTGGGGCCAGGTCTGGCTGGTGGCCGCCAGCAGATCCTGGAAAAAGTCGCGGTCCTTGGACATGGGTATTCCGCGGACATTGCCGCCGGCCAGGACCGTGGCATAGGTATGAATGGGGTAGGTCGGGCTGGGCACAAAGACCACATCGCCGGAGGTGATCATGGAAAAGATCATGTGGGCGAAACCCT
>CAYWBU010000160.1:0-5546 GCA_964456565.1 uncultured Bacteriovoracaceae bacterium
ATACGGCGTTTAAGGGTGGTGATCAGGCTTTCCACGTCGCTGAGCGGCAGGCTCAGACGTACCACGGCTGCTTTGTGATCCTGCACCGGAACGGCAATGTAGAGCATGTTCTGATCAAGCGTGGTGCTGTAGCGCACCGATCGCCCGGATGATCCATCCACGGCGGCTCTGATTTCGGGCCGGCCCAGATGGTTCTCCATCTGGGCCGGGTCCTCTTCGGAATCGGCGATTACCGTGCCGTCATTTTTTACAACCGTGATTCGGGCACCCAGATCCTTGCCGAGATCTTGGGTGAATTGGGCTATATCCGCCTTGTTGTCGAGTTGAGGGGCTATCAGCTTGTTGGCCGCAACCGTCAAAAGGGTGAGCGATTCAGCGGTGTTCTCGATATGATGGTTGCGGATGCTCTGAAAGGAGAGACTCAGAACCAGAATGGAGATGGTGAGGGCGATAAAGAGATATCCTGTGAAGATCTTGAGAAAGATTGTTTTTTTCATTCTTCCACCTTGTAGCCGATGCCTCTGATATTCTTGATATATTTACTGGCGGGCCCCAGTTTTTCCCGGATATTGCGGATGTGGACATCGACCGTGCGGTCCAGGACGGCCTTTTCGTTGCCCCAGAGGTGATCAAGGATTGACTCGCGGCTGAAGACCTTGCCTTTGGCTGAACTCAACATGTGAAGGATCTTGAATTCGACGGCAGTAAGTTTGACGATACTGCCGTCCAGCCTGACCTCAAATTTTTCAGGGTCGATTACCAGCACCTCGCCGACAGCCACCTGCTGCGGAATATCATCGCCCGATCTTCTGAGGACGGCCTTGACCCGGGCAACCAGTTCCTTGGGGGAGAACGGTTTGGTGACATAATCGTCGGCCCCCAGTTCCAGTCCGGCTATCTTGTCGGTCTCCAGCCCCTTGGCGGTCAGCATGATCACCGGGATATCTGCGAATTCGCTGGTTCTTTTGAGGTTCTTGCAGACCTCCATGCCGTCCTGGTCGGGCAGCATGAGATCCAGGATGATGAGATCCGGCCGGCGTTTTTCAAGCGCGCTCCTGAATGATCCGGCATCAAGAAAACCCTTGGTCTCGTAACCGGCCTTTTCAAGATTGACCGTGACCAGTTTCAGGATGTCCGGTTCGTCATCAACTATGTTGATATATTTTTTCATTCTACCCATCGGTTCATATCTCATCTCGATGATGTTTGATAATTTTACCCTTTACCATAAAGATTACATCTTCGCAGATGTTGGTGGTCAGGTCGGCGACCCTTTCAAGATTGTTGGCGATGCTCATCAGTTTCAGGGCCCTTTCGATTGTGGAGGAATCCGACATCATGAAGGTGATCAGTTCGCGCACGATCTGGCTTCTGAGCCCGTCAACCGTGTTGTCCTTTTCGCAGACCGCATTGGCCAGTCCGGCATCCTCGTTGATGAAGGCCGCGATGCTGTCCCTGATCATCTCAATGACGATTTCAGCCATGGCCGGGGTGTCGATCAGCGGCTTTACGTCAGGTTGCTCAATGAGATAGAGGCCGCTTTCACTGATGCTGACGGCATGGTCGGCCATGCGTTCCAGGTTGCTGTTGATATTGGAGATCATCAGGATGGTCCGCAAGGCCTTGCCGGCCGGCTGATGCTGGGCAATCAGACGGATGCACATCTCGTCAAAGGTGATTTCAAGATCATTGGCCTGGGGCTCATCCTTTTCAATGACTTCCTGCAGGATTTGACGGTCCTTGTTCTTGAGACCGGAGATGCTCTTGGCGATCATCTGCTCCACCAGGGTGGCATATTCGATGAGTTCCTTCTTGGCTGTTGTAAGTTTTGTCTCTTCCAGCATACATTCTCCTTTATCAACCGAATCTGCCCGAGAGATATTCCTCGGTCATCTTTTCCTTGGGAACGGTAAAGATGTTGTCCGTCAATCCAAATTCAATCAGTTCTCCAAGATACAGGAAGGCCGTGTAATCCGAAACCCGGGCCGCCTGCTGCATGTTATGGGTTACGATTACAATTGTATAATCTTTTTTGAGTTCCAGGATCAACTCCTCGATCTTGCGGGTTGAGATGGGATCGAGGCTGGCGCAGGGCTCGTCAAACAGGATAACATCCGGTTCGACTGCCAGGCATCTGGCGATGCACAGCCGCTGCTGCTGGCCGCCGGAAAGCATCAGGGCGTTGTCGTGCAGCCGGTCCTTGATGTCATCATAGAGCGCCGCCTTTTTGAGGGAGTCGATAACGCGGTGCTCGATAAAACTCTTGTCCTTGACACCGTTGATGATCAGGCCGTAGGCCAGGTTTTCAAAAATGGTCTTGGGAAACGGGTTGGGTTTCTGGAAGACCATGCCGACCCGGCGTCTGAGTTCAACCACATCGGTTTTGGGATGGTTGATGTCCTTGTCATCCATCAGGATCCGGCCATCCACCCGGGCCCCGGGAATCAGGTCGTTCATGCGGTTAAGCAGCCTGATGAAGGTGGATTTCCCGCACCCGGAGGGACCGATCAGGGCCGTGACCTTTTTTTCATACACATCAAGGTTGATATCCTTGAGGGCATGGGATTTGCCATAGTAAAAGTCAACATTGCGGGCAGTTATCTTTACATTAGGATCCATAGGTTCTCCTTTGTCTCTGTCTCAGGATGATGGCCACGGCGGAAATCGCCAGCACAAGGGCCAGCAGGATCAGTGAACAGCCGTAGGCGATCTGGGTCTGGATTTCCGGATGGGTGCCCTCGGTCATCAGGGCATAGATGTGATAAGGCAGCGCCATGACTTCCGATAAAATGGAATCCGGGAAACCCCTGGTGTAAAAGGTTGCGGCCGTGAACAGGATCGGCGCAGTCTCGCCGGCAACGCGGCCGATATTCAGGATGACGCCGGTCAGGATGCCGGGCAGGGCGGTCGGCAGCACAACTTTTTTGATGGTCTGCCAGTGGGTGGCGCCCAGCGCCAGAGAGGCCTCGCGATATGATTGCGGAACCGCCAGGATGGCTTCCTGGGAGGCGGAGATGATGCCGGGCAGGGCCATGATCCCCAGCGTCAGGCTGCCTGAGAGGATCGAGACCCCGAAACCGAAAAATTTGACAAAGACCGCCAGACCGAAGAGTCCGAAGACCACCGAAGGCACCCCGGCCAGGTTGTTGATGCTCAGGCGGATGACATTGACCACAATGCTCTTGGGGCTGTATTCGCAGAGATAGATGGCGCAGGCCAGTCCCAGCGGCAGGGCAAACAGGATCGCCCCGATGGTCAGATAGAGGGTCCCCACAATGGCCGGGGCTGCCCCGCCACGGGTCATTGCCCGGCGCGGGACTTCGGTGAGGAATTCCCAGGATATGGCCGGCAGTCCCTTGGCGGTGATGAAATATATGATTGATCCCAGAAAGGCGAGGGCAGTTGCGGTGCAGATAAACAGGAATAAAAATCCAAGGCCCTGAGAGATATCTTTTGTTCTGAACTTTTTATCACCTTTGAACCAGGCGGTGTTCTGCAGCTGATTTTCCATGATCATCTTCCCAGTCCCAGCTTGAGCCGATATTTTCTGCTGACAAACTCGGCAACAATGTTGAAACTCAATGTAATGATAAAGAGGATTAGTCCGATGGCGAAGAGGGCGTGGAAATGGGGGCTGCCCATAACCGCTTCGCCCATTTCGGCGGCAATGGTGGATGTCATCGGCCGGACCGGGTCCCACAGACTTTTGGGAATCACGGCGGCGCCGCCGGCCACCATCAGGACCGTCATGGTTTCACCGACAGCCCGGCTCATGCCCAGAATAATGGCGGTTGATATGCCGGAGCCGGCCGCCGGGAAGATGACCCTGGTCAAAGTCTGCCAGCGGTTGGCGCCCAGGGCCAGGGATGCCTCGCGGAAGCTGCGCGGCACAAAGCTCAAGGCATCTTCGGTGATGCTGCAGACTGTCGGCGTGGCCATGATGCCGAGCATCAGGCTGGCGGTAAAAGCGCATAATCCGGTGGGGATGTCGAACAGCCGCTGGAGAAAGGGGGCCACCAGGACCATGCCGAAAAAACCGTAGACGATGGACGGGATTCCGGCCAGGATCTCGATCATGGGTTTCAGGATGGCCCGCTGTCCTTCGGTGGCCAGTTCGTGGATGTACAGGGCGCTGCCGACCCCGATGGGAACGCAAACCAGCATTGCGCCAAGGGTGGTCAGGACTGATGCCATGATCAGGGCCAGGATTCCAAATTCCGGTGGTTCATAGGTGGGGTACCAGGCCTTGCCGAAGAGGAAGTCAATGATGCTGACCTCGTAAAAAGCCGGCAGGGCTTGAAACAGTAAGGTAAGGATAATGCCTACCAGAAAAAAAAGTGAGGCAAAGGCAAGGATGGCGAAAAGCCCTTTGTAAAAATTTTCCTTGAAGCCTGTCATGTGTCTCTTCCTTTATATAAAATCATTGTGAAAATCGGGGCAGCATCAAATGCCGCCCCGGAGTTGTTACTGCAGGCCCACAAAGCCCTCTTCTTCGGCAAGCTTCTGTCCTTCGGCGCTGAGAACGAAGTCGACAAACTTTTTAACGCTACCCTTGGGTTTTCCGCTGGTGTACATGTGCAGCGGTCTGGCAAGGGCATAGTCTCCGGAAAGAATGGTTTTCTTGGTGCATTTTACGCCGTCAACCCTGATATCCTTGACCTTCGGGGTCAGATAGCCGAGGCCGACATAACCGATGGCGCCGGGAGTCTGGGCAACAGTCTGGGCAACGGCCTGATTGGAAGCGGCCGTCAGGGCATCAGCGCGGACTTTTTCCTTGTTCAGGGCCAGCCCTTCAAAGGTTTCGAAGGTTCCGCTGGATGAGTCCCTGGAGATAATGACGATCTTTTTGTTGGGACCGCCGAGCTCAGACCAGTTGGAGATCTTGCCGGTGTAGATGTCGTTGGTCGCGGTCCTGTTCAGGGCTTCGATTTTGTTGGAAGGATGCAGGATCACGGCAATTCCGTCCATGGCAACCACGATTTCGTTGGGGTTGATGCCTTTGGCCTGGGCTTTTTCAATCTCTTTGCTCTTGATCTTGCGGGAAGCGTCGGCGATGTCCGTGGTGCCGTCGATCAGGGCTGCGATGCCCACGCCTGAACCGCCACCCTGGACCGAAATGTCGATGGACGGATTGCGGTCCATAAATATTTCAGCGGCCACCTGGGCAATGGGCAGGACGGTTGTTGATCCCTTGATGGTAATTTTTTCGCTGGCGGCAAAAGCCGGAGCGAATATTCCTGCAAACATGAATGCCGAAATAATGATCAGGGTTTTTCCGGAGAAAAGTTTTCTTAACATTTTGATTACCTCCAAAAATAAAGTTTCCCTGGTTCTAGCTGCCCATTGTTAAGACTATATTTGTTTTGTGTTAATATTTGGTTAAGATGGATAAGATTTTAATATTAATGATAACAGGCTATTGCGTCGTTTTTTTGTTGGGGCAGTCTGTCTGGGGAGGGTTTTGTTAAAAATTAATAATTTGTTAACAACAAGCAAAGCCTCCGGTGGGGAGCCGGAGGCTTGATAGCAGGGGAGGTTCCGCGGCC
>CAYWBU010000161.1:0-5539 GCA_964456565.1 uncultured Bacteriovoracaceae bacterium
TTTAAAGCCCCCAGTTGGAGCCAAGATCGCGAAGGACAATAATTGAAACCGCAGGCGTAGCAGCGCTACGTCGAGGACTTAAATTTGCAGGCCGACAAAGATATTGGCCAAACTGGGGCCTTTTACGAAAAATCCGCCTCCCCCTGCCCATCGGCCAACTCCACATAATCCCCCGTAGAAGCCTCCAGCATCCCATCCACCCCCGCATCCAACTCCCGCTTAACCTCCGCCGGCACCCCGGCCACCAGCGCATACGGCCCCACAACCTGCCCCTCGCGCACCACGCTGCCGGCCGCCACGATGGAGCCTGTCTTGACCACGGAGCGGTTCAGGATGGTGGCATTGATCCCGATCAGGCAGCGGTCCTCCAGGGTGCAGCCGTGGATCACGGCGTTGTGCCCCACGGTGACGTTGTCCCCGATTGTAACCGGGGTGGCGTGGTCGGTGTGCACGGTGCAGTTGTCCTGGACATTGGAATTTTTTCCGATCGTGATGGGGGCCATGTCGCCGCGGATGACCGCGCCGTACCAGATGCTGGCGCCGTCAGCGATCTTGACGTCGCCGATGATGGTGGCGTTCCAGGCGATGAAGACATCTTTTCCGATTACGGGCTGCTTGCCCTTATATTCGATCAGCATAGTTCTGCTCCTGTTTTTTATTTCCGGTCATCAAAACATATCTTGGCCCTCCCGGGCCAGTTCAAAAATCAGGCTTTGGGCTTGCCGGTTCAGATGTTTTTAAATATTATCGGTAAATTATGGAAGCCTTCACCTGGGATCTTTTTTTTCGTTATCTCTATCTGATCAATGCGGTGATTGTATTTCTGTTCATCCTGCTGGACGAGCGCAAACCCGAGGAGGTGCTGGCCTGGCTGCTGGTGCTGTTCTTTGTGCCGCTCTTCGGCATCCTGTTCTATATCTTTTTCGGCATCAACTGGAAGAAACGCCGTCTGCTCAAACAGGACCCGGCCGACCTGTTCCGTGAGGGGCTCTCCGGCCTGATTTCCCGCCAGAAGGACTATTTCCAGCACCAGATCGAAAGCGGACAGAGCGAGACCCGTAACGACCGCGACAAGCTGATCCGCCTGCTGCTGGAAAGCAACAAGACCATCCTGACCCTCAGGAACGACATCCGGCTCTACCATGACGGCGGAACCAAATTTTCAGACCTGCTCAACGATCTGGAGCAGGCGACGCACTCGATCCACATGGAATATTATATCTGGCGCTCGGACGAGCTGGGCTGCCGGATCAAGGACATCCTGGTAAATAAGGCGCGTGCCGGGGTTGAGGTGCGTCTGCTGTTCGACGGGGTGGGCTCGTTCGGCACCATCTCCCGGCGTTACCGGCAGGAACTGGCCCGGGCCGGGGTGCAGTTCGGCTATTTTCTCGGCCTCAAGGGGCTGGGCGCCGTCTTCAAGATCAACTATTGCAACCACCGCAAGATCGTGGTGATCGACGGCCTGACCGGCTACACCGGCGGCATGAACGTGGGGGAGGAATATATCGACGGCGGACGCCGGTTCAAGGCCTGGCGCGACACCCATCTGCGCATCCGCGGCGAAAGCGCCCAGCTGCTGCAGGCCATCTTCCTGGTGGACTGGTCCAACAGCCGCAAAGACGAAGACCTGCTGCTGGGCAAGGCCTATTTCCCGCAGATCGACGAAAGCCAGCCCATCCGGCAGGTCCAGATCGCCTGCAGCGGACCGGATTCCGACTGGAGTTCGGTGCGGCTGCTGTATTTTTCGCTGATCAGCAACGCCAATCAGCAGGTCCGCATCCAGACGCCTTACTTCAACCCGGACAGCAGCCTCATGAACGCCCTGCTCTCGGCCGCGCCCTCGGGCGTGGACGTGCGGCTGATGATGGCGGGCCTGCCCGACAAACGCCTGCCCTTCTGGGTGGCGCACACCTATTATGAACCGCTGCTAAAGGCCGGGGTCAGGATCTTCCAGTACCGCGGCGGATTTTTCCACGGCAAGACCGTGGTGGTTGACGGCCAGGCGGCCTCGGTGGGCACCTGCAACATGGATGTGCGCAGCTTCAATATCAACTATGAGGTCAACACCGTGATCTACAGCGAACAGACTGCAAGCGAGCTGCTGGACAGGTTCAGGACCGACCGCCTGCACTGCCGTGAGATCACCGGTGGCGGCAAGGCTCAGGAACGGCTTTGTGCGGCTCTTCGCCCCGCTGCTGTAGAATAAACTGGCGCTTCTTGGATAATATCTGTGGCCTGAATATGGGCGATCCTATATAATGAATCCCGATCATTTCTAAGAGGAGGTTCACTTAATGCGCAAGCTTTGTTTTATGTTTCTGATTCTGTTTTGCATGGGTAATACGGGCCTGCAGGCCGCAACTGAGAGCTACGAACATGTGATTGTCAGCGGGGATGCCCTCTCCGACCTCAAGGGCGTCAACCCGGACAACCTGACCCTGATGGCGGTGCAGGGCGGCAGCCTGGCGGCGATCCCCTTCCAGATCGACCAGAAAAAACCCGACGGCACCTATGCCTACCTGGCCGGGGAAAAGGCCGACCGTGACTGCGACCCCACCCTGGACGAAAACGACGAACTGGTCTTCATGGCCGCCGACATGGGCCCCAAGGCCGGGTGCCTGCCGGAGGGCGCACTCAAGGCCGTGGAGATCGCGGCCGGCGATGCGGCCGCCTATCTGGTTCAGTTCGGCCAGAATGCACCCCGTTCGGATAAGGACTATGTCAGCCTTACCATGGACGACCAGCGCAAGACCTTCAGCGGCAAAAACGCCGTGGTGGGTTTCCCGCGCGATGCCTTTTTCTTTGACGAGCTGCGCCTGAAAACCGGTGAGCTCAGCGAAGACATCCTGGATGTCTGGACCTTCCGCGGCAAGATCAAGACCAAGTTCCTGGTCTCCATGAACTTCAAGGCCGACACCACCTTAAAGGACGAACCCGTGGGCTATATCGACGGCCCGGTCAGGGTGCTGTACGAGGGCTCGGGCTTCCTGAAACTCAGCTTCCTGAAGATCGACGCCAAGAACGCCAACTTCCTGGAGTTCTATCCCGGCTCCATGCACATCCGCCAGGACTTCAACAGCCCCATGAATTACAGCTCCATGCTCGAGGGCGGCACCGATGTGGGCATCTTCATGGCCCTCAACCAGCAGGCTCAGGGAAGCGCAATCTATTCCTCCAACAGCGGCTATGACCAGCGGGCGGTCTTTGACGGCCAGCTCTCCGCCAATGAAAAAGACCTGGACCGCAAGAATGACAGCTCCTGGTTCGTGATCAACGGCAAGGCCGGCACCATCATCTACCGCCCGACCTTCAGCGTGCCGGAGTGGTCGGTGGTGACCAAACGTCTGATCTACAACGAAAACACCGCCGAGGAGCAGGTCTGCGAGGTGGGTGACCTGAATGTGGGCTTCAACCTCTTCAATATGGAAAATGTCGAGGCCCCGCGGATGATCTCGGACATCTACTGTTTCTTCCCCCGGGACTTCACTCCCGGCGACGAGGGCAAGATCCTCGCCACCGCCGGCAAGGCGCTGCAGACCACCTGCCGCGTCTTCCAGTAAACCAGCGGGCGGGGCAACCCGCCCATTTTTTTCAGATCCGACCAGATTCCCTTGATTTTTCTACTGAAAACCCTATTTTAAATTTATAGTGTACTATAAAGAGGGAGGGGAGCCATGTATAATCACATTATCGACAAAATCGAGGAAAATGCGGATCGGATAACCCGCGATCTGATGCGTGATTTCAAGGCCAACCAGCGGGTCAGCCACTACCATGATCTCTCCGACGAGGTCCTCTACGACCGCATCCATCACGTGCTCTACAGCGTCTACCGCAGACTGGGCAACTGGCTGGCCGACAACAAGCCCAAGGACACCATCTTCATCTACTATTCCGAGCTGGGCAAGGAGCGCTTCCACGAGGGCATCCCGCTGCAGGAGGTGGTGACCGCCTTCATGCTCATCAAGCGCCAACTCTGGAAGTTTGTGATCGACAATAAGATGCTCGACACCGGCTACGGCCTCAACCAGCTGAGTGAACTCAACTTCCATGTCAACAATTTCTTCGACAAGCTGACCCAGTCCATCGTGGTGGGTTATGAAGACGAGATGCACAAAAACATCCAGGCCGAGACCCCGGGCTTCTTCACCAGGGTCTTCAAACGTTACGGGCCCGAGGGCCAGAACCCCAATCCCCTGGACCTGTAGTGTCTCAACCTCTTTGCTGTAATAATTATTTGCTGGTATTTCCGGCCAGATGGTATATAAGACCGGCACGGAAATCTCTTAGCGCCACCCGAAAGGTCAACTTGATCCGTCTTTCCTGTGCCTGCAAGATTTTTCACTACTGCAACCAAAGGAAAACATATGTATAAATTTGAAGATCTGGGCCTTTCAGAAAACATGCTCGCGGTTCTGCGCAGGAAGGGATTTGAAGAGCCCTCCCCCATCCAGCAGAAGGTGATTCCCTTCCTGCTGGAGAACGACCAGGACATCGTGGCCCAGGCTCAGACCGGCACCGGCAAGACCGCGGCCTTCGGCATCCCGGTCATCGAGCAGATCGATGCCCGCGCCAAACATGTCAAGGCCATCGTGCTGGTGCCCACCCGCGAGCTGGCCATCCAGGTATCCGAAGAACTCAACAGCCTCAAGGGCAACAAAAAACTCCGCATCGTACCGGTCTACGGCGGCCAGGCCATCGGCCTGCAGCTCAAGCACCTGCACCAGGGCGTGGATATCGTGGTGGGCACCCCGGGGAGAGTCCTGGACCACCTCAAACGCGGCTCCATGAACCTTGAAAACATCGGCTTCCTGATCTTTGACGAAGCCGACGAGATGCTCAACATGGGCTTCATCGACGAGATCGAGGCCATCCTGAAACATGTGCCGGCTACGCGCCAGACCCTGCTGTTTTCGGCCACCATGCCCCGCCAGGTGCTCTCCATCGCCAAACGCTATATGGGCGACTACGCCACCATTGCGGTCCAGCAGAAACAGCAGACCACCAGCCTGACCGATCAGATCTATTTCGAGGTGCGCGAACAGGACGAGTTCGAGGCCCTGTGCCGCATCATCGATATGGAACCGGACTTTTACGGCCTGGTGTTCTGCCGCACGCGCACCGACACCAACGATGTCGCATCCCGCCTGATCGCTCGCGGTTACGGCGCCGACGCCATCCACGGCGAGATCAACCAGTTCCAGCGCGAAAAAATCATGACCGCCTTCCGCAACCGCCGCATCCACATCATGGTGGCCACGGACGTGGCGGCCCGCGGCATCGATGTCAATGACCTGAGCCATGTGATCAACTATGCCCTGCCCCAGGACCCCGAAAGCTATGTACACCGCATCGGACGCACCGGCCGGGCCGGCAAGGAGGGCACGGCCATCACCTTTGTGACCCCGCGCGAGGGCCGCAACCTGAACTTCATCCGCAAGGTCTCGGGGGCCACCATCCGCAAGGGCCAGATCCCCGGACCCAACGAGATCATCGCCGCGCGCAAGACCCGGCTCAAAGAAGATCTCGACAATATCAT
>CAYWBU010000162.1:0-5438 GCA_964456565.1 uncultured Bacteriovoracaceae bacterium
ATCTGGCGCAGCAGTTTGGAGCGCAGGCAGATTTCGCGCGGTACGAGGTTGCGCTTGTCCAGCCAGTAGACAATGTGCAGCGGAATGGAAGACCACATCTCCTCCAGCGAGGGCCGCGGGTCCAGCAGCTCCTTGCCCACAAAAGACCTGCTCTGGTTGTCGGCAATGATCAGGGCATAGCTGCACTGCGGCCGGGCATTGTCTTCGGCATCCGGTTTGATCGGCGTTATGAAGAGATCCACATCCAGGCGGGTACTGCGTTTGGAGAGGTTCTTGAGGTTGTGGAGCTTGTGCATGTCCATCTTGAGCCCGATGCACGGGGCATCCGGCGGGGGCAGGGGGATCACATCGTCATGCCAGACAAGGGTTCCGCCGGTTTCCTCGGGACAGCGGATCATCAGCTGGGAATCCGGCGGATAGATCAGGGTGTTGTTGGTCTTGAAACGCAGGGCCACATCCATGGCCTGATTGAGGATGTGGGCCATGATTACGGCCTCGCGGGTCTCGATGAACCAGGGGAAATAGCCGGGACGGTAACTGCGGAACATGGGCAGGATGGCATATTCTTGCAAATCGAATCCGCCTTTGCGGAGGATCTCCAGGTCGACCTCTTCAAGGTTCTCGCGGCGTTCAAAGGAACAGTGCATCTGGGGGATCTCCATTTCGCGGCCCTCCAGAAAAAGGGTTTTTTCAAGGTGCAGTTCAAAAAATCCGTCCACGCCCTTTTTTCCCAGAAAGGCGGCGATGGCGCGGTAGGGGCTCTTCTGTCCCATGACGCTGATCAGGCAAAGATCGCCGTCATCGGGGTTTATTACACCGAAGATGTCAGTGTCGGCCATCCAATCCCAGGGTGCTGCATGCAGGATGCGAAAGGCCGCCTCAGAAAGGACCGTCCAGAGTCGGTCGCCGAAACATGCCATGCCCATAGTAGAATTGTAATGGGAATATGCTGTATTTTAAACCCCCGGTTCTGAAAAAAATTAACCAAATCTGCTGAAACATGAACACCTATTCATTATGCCGTTAAAAAAATAACATACGAAATTGATCTGATTTGTTAATAAACGTTATAAGGCTTAATTATGAAAAGATATTCAAACGAAAAAAAGGTGTTGAAAAGTTTAGTTTAAGGTGTTAAGAAATTCACATATAAACCGTTAAATATTTCACGATCAAAAACGGAAGCAAAAAGGAGAGGGAAAATGCAAGAACTAGGAAGAAATTCATTTATGCGGGAACTGCTGCTGGTGCTGTTGAGTGTTGCGATTTTTGTCTGCATGGTTGCGGCCACATTTACAGCACCTTTTCCGGTCAATATTGTCCTGCCGTTCGCATTTATGCTGGCGACCTATCTGCTGGTAAGGATGGTCACTCAAAACAGAAGAAGTGCCTGACCTCCGGGTCGGGAGAGACCTCCTTTTTGATTGTAAGATTAGCTTTGTAACATCTGTATAGCGGCGAAGACGCAAGGGATGCTTGTGCCTTCGCTTTTTCTTTTTTGATGTTCCGGAAGTTGCCCGTTCAGTTTCCATCGCCATATTCAAGGCAGTATTCGGCATGATCGCTGAAGATTCCGTCCGCTCCCCATTCCCTTAGGCGCCGGATGTCCGCCGGGGTGTTCACGGTATAGACAAAGACCGGATAACCGCAGGTATGGGCACGCTGAATGAAGGGCGGGCTTACATATTCCAGGCTGATATTGATTGACCAGGCCTGCGCCCGGCGGGCAAAGCCCAGCCCCAGCCGGCGCGGCTTCTTGATCAGGGCCCCGGTCCTGACCGCCGGGCAGATTTTTTTAAATCGCCGGATCTCGCTGTGCCTAAAGGACGACACCAGGAAATCATCATATTCCCAGCCCTTCTTGACATAGCCTTCAATCAGGTCGGCCACGGCCGCCGCTGTGCCGCGGGCCTTGATCTCGATATTGATGCGCGCCCGGCGATCCACCAGGTCCAGCACCTCTTCCAGGAAGGGGATCTTCTCACCCTTGCCGGCATCCAGGCTCCTGAGATATTCCAGGGAGCTCTGGGTGACCTTGCCCCGGCCATCGGTGGTGCGGGAGAGATCCTTGTCATGGATCACCACCAGGCGGCCTTCCACCAGATAGACATCCAGCTCAATCCAGGTGGCGCCCAGTTCAAGGGCCTTTGCAAAGGCCCGCAGGGTGTTTTCAGGCTCAAGGGCGCGGGCGCCGCGGTGGGCGAAAATTATAAAGTTATCCGCATGTTTCGTCATGGGCCCAGTATACGCAATTTGCGGGCGGGAACAAATAATTTTATCACACGGATATGGTGGGGTTTACAGGTATGATCCCGGCGTTATTATTTGAGGAGAATGCCATACAGCAGTTTTTGCTTTCGTAGTACATCCAATTTAATGATCTAATATTGTTGAATAAATTGCTGAAAAACAGGAGTGACGGAGGTCGGCATGAAATTTCTGGGTTTTGAGTCGCAGACAGAAGAGGTGAAACGGTTGCTGGCGGATATCAAGGATGTGTTGCAGGCCGTGAATGCCGGGAGACTTGATACCCGGCTTGATGCTTCATGTTATACCAGGAGCTGCTATGAAATGGCTGAGGGCATCAACAACCTTATGGATGGGCTGATCGCTCCGCTGAAAATGATAAGTGGAAATGTGGCGCGGATTGCCGAGGGCGACATCCCGGAAAAAATCACGGAAACTTCTGCCGGCGATTTCAGCGCAATGAAAGGCGGTCTGAACCGCCTGATTGATGCCATTAATGCCCTGGCGGATGAAACCGGCAGTCTGACGGCCGCCGCGGTAAAGGGGCGGTTGGACTTGCGGGGCGATCCCGCTAAGTTCAGCGGAAAATATTCCCGGATCATTGAAGGGCTGAACGCCACCATTGACTCCCTGGTGGGCCATCTCGACTATATCCCCGCGCCGGCGATGATTGTCGATAATGAATTCGGGATCCAGTATATCAACAAGGCCGGAGCCGATCTGCTGGGGATGTCGCAGCAGCAGCTTGTGGGGCTTAAATGTTATGACCACTTCAAGACCTCTGACTGCCGAACCAACCGCTGTGCCTGCGCCGCGGCCATGAGCAGCGGTAACCGGTCCAGCTCTGAGACCGATGCCCACCCGTCCGGCCAGGATCTGTATATATCCTATTCCGGGGTGCCCCTGAGGGATGAGCAGGGCAAGACTGTCGGGGCGCTTGAGATCGTGATGGACCAGACCTCTGTGAGGCAGGCGATTAACGATGCCGATATCAAGGTTGAATATCTTAACCGGATCCCGACCCCGGTGATGGCCATTGACGAGAACTACAATGTGCAGTTCATGAATCCGGCCGCCGCATCCGCGGTCAACCGGACCCCGGATGCGGCCAGAGGCGAGAAATGTTTCAATCTCTTCAATACCCCGCACTGCCAGACTGATGAATGCCGCTGCAAACAGGCCATGCAGAAAAACGGCATCTTCACCGGTGATACTTCGGCGCGGCTGCCGGGCGGCGAAATCCCCATCCGTTATACCGGGGCGCCCATCCGGGATGAAGCCGGCAACATAATCGGCGCCCTGGAATATGTGCTGGATATCTCAAAGGAAATGGAGATCACCAGGGGCGTGGGCGCTTTGGCGCAGGCCGCGGTGAACGGCCGGCTGGACGAGCGGGCCGATGTGGCGCAGTTTGAGGGGAATTATCGCGCCATCATCCAGGGCGTCAATGAGACCCTGGATGCCGTGATCGGGCCCTTGCGGGTTGCGGCCGAATATGTGGAGAGCATCAGCCGCGGCGATATCCCGGAAAAAATCACTGATGAATATGCCGGGGATTTCAACGAGATAAAAAATAATATCAACATGCTGATCGAGGCCACCAACAATATAACCGAGGCGGCCAACAAGGTGGCCCATGGCGATCTGACGGTGGAGCTTGAAAAACGCAGTGAAAACGACAAGATGATCGCGGCATTAATGGCGATGCTCAGCAATGTGGAAAGGGTGGTCCAGGATGTGGCCACGGCCGCTGATCAGGTGGCCTCGGGCAGTGTGCAGATGAGCTCGACCGCCGAACAGATGTCCCAGGGCGCATCCGAACAGGCCGCGTCCGCGGAGGAGGCCTCGGCCTCAATGCAGCAGATGACGGCCAATATCAGGCAGAATGCCGACAATGCCAAACAGACCGAACAGATGGCCCAGCAGTCATCCGCCAATGCCAAGGAGGGCGGCGATGCGGTGCAGAAGACCGTGGATGCCATGAAGGTAATTGCCGAAAAGATCGCCATTGTGGAGGAGATCGCCCGGCAGACCGATCTGCTGGCCCTGAATGCGGCCATCGAGGCCGCCCGGGCCGGTGAGCACGGCAAGGGTTTTGCGGTGGTGGCCGCGGCTGTCCGGCGGCTGGCCGAGCGCAGCGCCAACGCGGCCGGGGAAATCAGCAAGCTTTCCGGTGACAGTGTGGATGTGGCGGTCAAGGCCGGTGACCTGCTGAACCGGATCGTGCCGGATATCCAGAAGACCTCCCAGCTGGTGCAGGAAATCACCGCCGCCAGCAACGAGCAGAATTCCGGGGCCGAACAGATCAACACCTCCATCCAGCAGCTGAACCAGGTTGTCCAGCAGAATGCCTCGGCCGCCGAGGAGATGAGCTCCACGTCCGAGGAACTCTCCAGCCAGGCCGCCCAGCTGCAGGAGACCATCGCCTATTTCAAGGTCCGTGACACCAATGCCGGCCGGCTGTCGACCGCCCGCAAGGAGCCCAGGAAAAATGAGGTCAGGGTTGAACAGGTGGGCAAGATTCAGCAGAAGGGGCGCAAGAACAAAGGGATCTCGCTGGACCTGATTGAAGATGCGGAGGGGGATGAGCGGGATAGTGAGTTTGAGCGTTATTAGCGCCTTGTCATTATGTGGCTCTTGGGTAAACCATGCGGGTCTTCACAATTTCATCCCTCCCCAGGCGGGAGGGATTGAGGGCGGGGGTTCTCCCCGTTACGCATCGATATTGGTTTCGGCGGCGGGATAATATATATGTCTTTAAAAGAGGTATCCATGCCAGCAAGAAATGCATGTGGGAAAACAAAATGAATATTTTTCATCCGCATAAAAATGAATATGAAACGATCGTTAAATTGTGGGAGAAATCTGTAAGAGCATCTCACGATTTTTTGTCTGAAGAAGACATCCTGTTTTACAAGCCATTAATTTTAAATGGTTACTTATCAGCAGTTGAACTTCGTTGTGCAAAGAATGAAGATGGAAGAGTCCTTGGATTCATTGGTGTGGCGGAAGATAAGATAGAAATGCTTTTTGTAGCGCCTGAATACTTTGGCAGAGGCGTGGGCGCCTTTCTCTTGCAAAATGTGGTTAACGAGCTTGGCGCTACAGAAGTAGATGTGAATGAACAAAATTTAAAAGCTATTACTTTTTATGAAAATATGGGTTTCAAAATAATCGGGCGTTCTCCAGTG
>CAYWBU010000163.1:0-5325 GCA_964456565.1 uncultured Bacteriovoracaceae bacterium
TGAAAAGATCCGCGAAGGGCGGCTGCGGATCTTGCAGGAACCCACCTACCACCACAACGACCCCCCCATGGAACTGCAGCTGATCCGCAAGGACGGTTCAAAGGTCTGGATTGAGGCCCAGTCATGTTACCTGCGCGACGAACATGACCTGCCCTATGGAATCATCACCGTGGCCCGCAATATCCAGGACCGTATCGAAACCCGCAAGGCCCTTGAAAAGGCCGAGGAACAGTACCGTTCGCTGGTGGAAAACATCAATGATGTCAGTATTTCCCTGGATACGGACGGTAACTACATCTACGTTAGCCCGGTAGCCGAGCACACCTTCGGCTATACACTGGCCGAACTCCTCGGGCAGCCTTTTGCAAAATATATCCACCCCGATGACCTGGAACGCCTCAATGAAAGATTTGCGGTTGCGGTTGCCGGCAAGAGCGGTAACCTGATTGAATTCAGGGTCTTTCACAAGGACGGCCACATCGTGCATGTCCGATTCTCCATCCGACTGGTTTACGAAGGTAATCGCATCGTGGCCATCAACGGCATCCTTTCCGATATAACCCAGCAAAAGGCCGCCGAGGAGGCCCTGCTCAAGGCCATGGATGAGGTCAAAAAACTTTCGGTCACCGATGTTCTGACCGGCAGCTACAACCGCGGCTATCTCAATGAGAATCTGCCATCGGAAATATCCCGCTGCCACCGTTATCAGAACCCGCTGTCGCTGGTCATGTGCGACCTGGACTTCTTTAAGAAGGTTAATGATAAACACGGCCATCAGGCCGGAGACAAAGTCCTGCAGGCCTTCGTCAACCAGATCAGGCAGATTATCCGAAACCAGATCGACTGGATCGTCCGCTACGGCGGGGAAGAATTTCTGATCGTCCTGCCCGAGACCGATCTGGATGGTGCGGTCGCATTGGCCGAGAGGATACGCGAAAATCTGGCAAGCAACCCCATCTGCATCAATGACGGCCAGAAAATCACAGTCTCGTCCAGCTTCGGGGTGGTCTGCCTTGATCCCCGGCATGAATCCCGGCCTGCTTCCCAGGACAGCCTGATCAACCAGGCCGACATCTTCCTCTATCAGGCCAAAAAGAACGGCCGCAATTGTGTAATCTCAGGCTGTTACACCAAGCCCTGAATCATTTGATTTCCGGGGCAATTATATTGGGAATGAAATAGTTCTGCATAACCCCGAAGACCCTCTCCAGCGGCATGCGCTCTTCCAGGATTGAAAGATAGATGTAGCCCTCAACCAGGCTCATGTAATACATGGCCATGGCATCCACATCGATATCCTGCCGCAGCAGTCCCTCATCGACCCCTTCCTGAAGCAGGCGGCCGATAAGTCCCATGATCCTGTTCTTATAGCCGCCGATCTTTTCCCTGAAATTCTCATTGGGCTTGGATGATGTCTGCAGGGCACCGAAATGCACCAGCTTGTTCAGCTTGATATTCTCCTGATAGATCCTGGCCGCCCCCATTATGGCTTCAAGGATACGGTCAGCATAGGGGGAATCCGATTCAATGACCGCTTCGAACAGATCCACATACATGGTCATGCAGCTGTCAACCAGATCGGCAAACAGATCCGACTTACTGCCCCAATACCAGTATATGAGTGATTTGCTGCAACCGGCCTCTTCCACGATATCATCCATGGTGGTGGAGACATAGCCCTTCTCGGAAAACATCTTGATGGCCGCCTCGGATATGGCGGTCCGCCGCTGTTCCTCTTTGTAGTTTTTTCTGATTCCAAGTGTTTTTCTAGCCATTCAACTCTCCGCTTTATAATTACGGGGACCCGAATCTTTCATTCAGGCCCCCGCAACCACCCCATCATATTCAGATGTCCGGCAGCAACGCAACCTCAAATCCTTCCAACTACTCAGCCGCCGCCTGCCGCTGGGCCACCATGGCCCGCACACCCTCCATATATCCGCCGAGAGTGGTCTTGGACAGGGCCCGCTCCACAAAACCCGGCAAAGGCACTGCGGTCTCTACGATCGGGGCATAGACATAGATGCAGCGTTTGCCATCATCAAACGGCTCCAGATATTCATAGCCCTCAATATTTTTAAGGGTTGCGGTGTTATCCTGCAATTCGACCCCCTGTTTGCGGTAGGTCCCGATCTCCTCCGCACTCACCAGCCCCCATTCCTGACGGTACTGCGAGCGGTCAAAATTTACATCCAGGGTATAGACCGCCGCAACCAGCGGGATACTCAGCTTGCCCTCAATCAATGCCCGGCCGCCAGCGGAACTCAGGGGAACAATCCGGTGCACGGTCTTGTAATAGTCCAGTCCGGATACATATGGTCCCATGGCATCCCAGTCTGCCAGAACTTCCCAGACAACTGCCGGCGGCGCATCAAGCAGCATGATCCCCACCACACGCTTGCGGCGGCCTTCGCCATCAACGGCATATTCCTCTTCAAAGGTCTGGATCTTACCTTTTTCAAGCCGCTGCATATCCAGCTCCACATCCAGTTTCTGGGCATACAGCGGACAACTCCACGCCAGCAACAAAACCATAAAAATCAGTCTCTTCATTTCCATCCTCCTCGTTTCAGGGCTGCCGCCCGAAAATTTAAGTATATTTTCCAAAATTATCCGCAATATAGCGGGCCGTGCGGGTGGCAAAGCCCATGATGGTGACCTGCGGATTCACTCCCAGCGAAGTTGGGAACGGACTGCCGTCCGGGATAAACAGCCCCTTGATTTCGTGCGATTCCAGATTGAGATTGACCACCGCCTTTCGCGGATCATTGCCCATCCGGCAGGTTCCCAGCGGGTGAAAGGCGAAGATCTCATCCCAGTGCCAGGGCCGGACCTTTAAGCTGCGAAAACGCTCCAGGTCCGCCGCATCCTGAATCACCGGCAGGTTATTGGCTCCGGTGAAAACCCGACGGGCCCCGGCGGCCAGAAAAATCTCCGCGGCATAGGCCACGCCCTGCTGCAACTTGGCGGCATCCTGCTGGTTCATGCGGTACCAGGCCGTAAAGGGCAGACCAAACGCCGGCCGGAATACCCGTCCCCGCGAGGAATCACTGATCATGACCCCGAAGGCCGCCATATTGTTGTAGTGTTTGGCAAAATATTTATGTTCATAGCCGACTCCCGGCAGGGCCGCTGTCAGCAGGTTGGGCGGGATGAAGATCCCTTCCAGCATGATGCCTCGGTCGGCATAGGCATCGATCATGCCGCCCTGGGACACCCCGTGATGGCCCTTGACCTCCTCATCCATTTCAGCCACCACCCGCCCCGAGGGATGGATGGTCAGGCCTTTGCCGACCCAGCCCGAGGTGGAATTGGCCAGACCCTGTTTCAAAAGAAAGGCCGGCGTTATCATGGCGCCCATGGCCAGGCAGACCACCGGGGCCCGGACCTCGATTCTGGGTCCCTTGCGCCGGTTGGCCGGATTTATAAACTGCCCCAAAACCCGGCGGACCTGCCCGGCTGAAATCTCAAGGGAACTCACCCGGCAGTTGGCATAGACCGTGGCTCCCGCAGCCAGCGCCCGGGGGATATAGGAGACCTCCATGGACTGTTTGGCCCCGGTCGGACAGCCCCACTGACAGATGCCGGCACCCCGGCAGCCCCTGACATTATGCACCAGCGGCTTGACTGCAACCCCGACCTTCTGCCCCCCGCGCTTGACCACCTGATAGATGTTGCCCAGGACATCCTCGTCCAGTTCGGTGGCGCTGATTTCTGCTTCAACCCTGTCAAAGCAGGCCTCCAGTTCGTTGTAATCCAGACCGGCACAGTCATAGTCCTGTACCCATTTCTCGATCACCTCCCGCGGAGGCCTGAAACAGGTGGCCGAATTGATGGTGGTGGTTCCCCCGACACAGCGCCCCAGCGGAATCATGATCGGCGGCAGGCCCAGGGCAAAATTGCTGGCACCGTCACGGTACATCCTGGAGGTCATGTCGGCCAGGCGCTGATTGAAATTTTTGACCGAATAGGCCCCGCCCTCTTCCAGCACAACCACATTCAGGCCGCTTTCGGCCAGTTCCCTGGCCACCACAGCCCCGCCGGCACCGCTGCCAATCACGCACACATCGGCCGCAAGCTTCACATCCGAATTTATATCTTTGAATTCTTTTATCATATTCATGGCATCATCCTAATCCTTGAGACCTTCAAAATCGGGATGATTGGGAAACCGTGTCTGATAACCAATGGCCTCCTTAACCTCGTCGAGCTCATAAAATGCGATGAATACCAGAATCTTTGACAACAGCAGCAGGGACGTTACCGGAAAAGGCAGCTTTTCCATATGTCCGAGCATGGTGCGCAGCTCAGTTTCATTCATGGATGTCATAGGCTTAAATCTGCCGGCAAATATCACCGGCCACATATAATTGAAGCCCCGCAGCAGCACCTTGAGTCCCAAGCCCAACACAAAGGGCATCTTGTAGACCATTTCATCGGTGATCGGCAGCCACTTGTCGGCCAGGTCGGCCGCACCGGCTTCAAAATCAGCCCCGCCGTGCGGAATCAACCCGGCTCCAATGGCGGCAACCACGGCCGCCTCCCGCTCTGATAAAAAACGCATAGTTCCCCCTCGTTATCCTTCAGCAAAAATCGGCCCGCGCCGGAGCCTGAATGACCGCACAAACGGCAGCAGTTCCCGATAGGGAAAGCGCACCGTGGATTCACTGAGCAGCGCTCCCGTTATCTGATCAAAGATCCGGCCATAACAGATCACATGCGTACGATAGAGATTCCAGGGCCACAGATTAAGCTTTTCTCCCACAAAACAATAAGCCCGGCCCTGTTCATCCTTAAAGTTCAGCTCATAACGGATACTGCGGTCCGAAAAATATTTAAGCTGCAGCAAACCTTCGCAGCGGGCCTTGTCCGCCAGTCCGCCCACCGTGATTATTCCGCGGGCCCGACTGCACAGAAACTGTCCGGAAAACGGATTCAGGAATGCTGACAGACTCTGATTGCCCCAGCTCAGGCTGAAATGCAACGGATGCTTGCCTGACGCTGACACAAACCGATGATACCCCACCATCACCTCATCCACCGTGAATCCTGTCATCAAAAACCTCCGTCTTCTCACCCGGCCCGCGCCCGTGTACTGAACAGTCAGCATAAAATTATCATTAAAACCGGAAAAAGTCATTACGATTGCAATCGGCACTGCCCCAAGATGCCCGACGACATATTGTTTTTTGTTTGACGATAGTTTGATTAGCATCTATGTACTGAATAGTCAGTTTATTTTAAATACCAGAGCAGGAGGATCATATAATGGAGACCATGCAAAGCCCGAAAACACAGGAACCGGCGCCCCCGGCCATCACAGGC
>CAYWBU010000164.1:0-5308 GCA_964456565.1 uncultured Bacteriovoracaceae bacterium
CCATACTGCGTAATGGTAAAATCAGCAATGGCCGGGAAAGGTACAAAGGCTCCATGGTGGTGCTGTCCGGAGTTTTACAGGAGACATGCGGTCCGGATGATGATTTTTCTGTAGGCGGATAAGTTCAGCTACACTCTCAAGGTCTGTGCCGTTATGTTCAATAATGCGCCATATGCACTGGCGATCGGGCCTGACAGCGCAAGGTCCCAAGGTGGCAGGCGCTTTGGCACAGGGGCCGTTGATGCGATTGAGCGGGCAATAGCTGACCGGGCAGATGCCGCCGGTCAGTCCCAGGATACAGGTGCCGCAGCCCTTGCAGGGACTGTCAATGATATAGGAATCATTTTCAGAGGTGATCGGCGAACTGCCGATCGTGTCACAGACAGGAATTATGGGAATCTGCGGTTGACACAGGGCCACGCACTTGACTCCGCCGCCGCAGCTGAGCACAACGACAGCATCGCAATTGTTTTTGTCGATGGCGGCTTCAAGGAGTGCCTGGCGCATGATTTCTTTTACACAGCAGGCGATTATAACTTCGGCGGCCACAACTTCCTTGTCCCAGTCTTCAAGTTGGCCTTTAATTATGTTAAGTCCCTCGTGGCCACCGGTGCCGCTCAGATTGGCACATGCGCCGCATGAAAAAATTGCGATGCGCCGGAAGGGCTCAAGGCTGAACCGGATTTCTGCGGCGGATTTCCATATGGTATGCTGCATGCTCCATATCCCTTTTCTTTAAGTTTTGGGGGGTGGTTTGAAAATAGCATGTCGTCTCAGGTCTTTACAATATAATATCCGTGACATTGGAAGGCGCTGTTGCGCGCGGAGACATGAATATTCTGCGGCGGCGGGTCCCGCCGCCGCAGAATAAGCTTAATACTGATAGTGGCCGATCAGGGCCGCAATGTCGGGCACGTGCAGATTGCGCGGCATGGTCTGCCCCTTGGAGCCGTTGACCGAATATTCCAGCGGATCGTCGCGGTGTTTGAGGATCAGCTCGAGGTTGTGCCAGTTATATTTATCGGGGTCGCTGTTCCAGAACCACGGCACCACATCCCATTCCACATAGAAATGCTGCTGGCGCTGTTCAAATTCGTTGAATATCAGGCTGTTGAGGTAGTAGCCGACATATTTATCCGTGTCCTGCCACTGCAGTTCCAGTTCGCCCTTGTCGGTCAGGTAGTCGTCATAAGCGGTGCGTACACAGACCGTGCCGAACCGTCCGGTCTGCAGTATCCAGTCGGCCTGCTCGGAGTTGCAGCAGCCGGACTTGCCGATCAGCACGCCTTTGGTCTTTTCGGAAGTAACGAGCCGGGTGGAGGTGCTGAGCTGCGGGTCTTCCACCACGGTGCGGTTGAGATCCTCGCCGATGGCGATTTCAACCTTGCGGATGAACAGCCAGGGATCGAAGGGGGTGTAGAAGCTGGGATAACACAGCAGTGAAAGCGGGGTGGCCAGGATGTCGGCAAAGACCGTGGGGGCCCCGATGCCGAAGGGGGTCTTCATCTTCCAGGTGGTGCGGGCATAGAAGATGATGTTGCCGTCATACCAGGCCCGCCAGCGCAGGTTGAAATCTTCATCATTCTCGAGGATGCGGCCGACCTTGAAGTTGATGGCGGTATTGATGTGCAGGCGGTTGTGGCTGTCCAGCGGCACGCCGCCCACATTGGGGCAGGAGGCCCAGGTGCGCAGCCCCAGGGTGGATGCGATCTCGCCTTTTTCCTGGCGGCATTCGCACTGATTGAAGACAAAGGGCGTGAAGGTGGTGCCGGTCTCGGGGAAAAACCGCAGGGCATCAATGGGGCAGCGTTCCATCTTGTCGGAGCTGACCGCATAGACCCAGCCGTGTTCGTCGTCATTCTCGATATGGATGGTCTCGATTGCGCGGCAGCCGGGCAGGTTGTCATTCAGATATTTTTCGGATAGCTGATCGCCGGCGTCGGCGGCCATGAAGATCAGACGGTCACGGTTGTTGAAGACGGCGTCGCCCTCATCCGGGTTGGATTCCGGTCCGGCGGGCAGCACCACGCGGCCGTCCGGGGTGAACTCCAGGATGTCGAAGGGGATGCTGCGCAGTTTGCCCATGCGGTAGGCCACCAGCCGGATTTGCTTAAGCGGGGTACCCTGGAGGTTTTTGAACGATCCGGCCTCCAGGGCCGCCAGGTCGGTCAGGCGGTCGAGGGTCTTTTTCTTGGTGATACAGGGGTCCTTTGTTTTGGCGGCCTTTTTTTCCGCGAAATAGAGTTCGTAGCGGTTGCGGATATCTTTTCCATATTCCTGCTGATAGATGCGCTGCTGCTCCATGATGTGGAACGGCCAGCGGCGTTCATTGGCCGCCAGTTGTTTCCAGAAACTTTCGGGCAGGGCCTTTTTTTCAGCCGCACTCCAGGATGAGATGGGAAAGAGTTCGTCAGGCCAGGGCTTTTCGCCGTCAATGACCTGCTGCCACTGCTGGTCGGTATAACCGAACAGACACTGGGGCGTATGGGCAATGGCCGGCTGGCCGGCCAGCAATAACAGACCTGTAATTATCAGGAATATTTTTTTCATTGTTTACCTCCGGGGCCTTCAGCGGATCAAGGGTACCAGCCGGCTGAAGGCCGTACTGTGGGCGACCGTCCATCCCGCCAGCTTGCGAAGCGGGGCGGGGGAGTGACGGTGCCGGTTAAGGGCCAGGCGATCATCGGCGTGATCCTGCTGCAGCCTTCCCAATTGCGCGATGAGAGCGAGGTCGCCGCCGTTGTGCTCGATAATGCGCCAGATGCACTGGCGGGCGGGGTCGATTGCACAGGGCCCGGGTTTTGCGGGGGCCTTGCTGCAGGGACCGTCATGGCGCTTGAGCGGGCAGTGGCTCAGAGGACAGATACCGCCGGTCAGGCCGATGATGCAGTTGCCGCAGGCCGTGCAGAGGCTGGCGGCGATGTAGTTGGCGTTGGTGGTGGCCACCGGCGTGCTGCCGACCGTGTCGCAGGCCGGGATTACCGGGATATGGGGACTGCTCAGGGCGGCGGATTTGATGCCGCCGGCGCAGCTCAGCACAACCATGGCGTCGCAGCGGCCGGGGGTGATGCCGGCCAGCTGTACAGCCTGCCGCATGATCTCTTCGGCGCAGCAGGCCACCACGACCCTTTCGGTGACGATCTGTTTGTCCCAGGCTTCGAGCTGATTGCGGATAATCTTTAAACCCCGGTGGCCGCCGGTGCCGCTCAGGTTGGCGCAGACCCCGCACGAAAACACGGCGATGCGTTTGAACGGCTGCAGGCTGAAACGGATTTCATCTGCAGATTTCCAGACGGTGCGCTGCATGATCAGTCCTGCAGTTCGGTGCCGGTTTCTTTTTCGACTTTACGCAGGAAGGGTTTGTCCTGCATGGCCTGATTGAGGCGGTAGACCTGTTCCGGCCGTCTGCCCGGCTGGATGCGCGGCAGTTCGGTTGCGGCCGGGGCTGTCGCCAGGTGCGGAAAACGGTGCACAAATGATTTTATGATCTGCGGCATGCGGCTTCTGAGCGGCTTGGTGATGGTGTCGCCGAAGGCACTCAGCAGTTCTTCGGGCATATAGTGCAGTTTCTTGCCGAACATGAAGTTGGAAAAACCCAGGGTGATGAAACAGCCCGGACAGTTGAGCGCCATGTGGCGGGTGCCGCTGGCGGAGACCTCGCGATATTTTTTGATCTGTTCCTTGAGGATGCTGTCGGGCAGGTAGATGGTCCGCAGGGCGCTCACCGCTCCGCAGGACAGGTTGTTTTCGCCGTGATGTTCCAGTTCGACGCACTGCATGCCGGCCGCACGGTAGAGCTTGCGCAGCGTCGCGGCAAATTGCGGTCCCAGTTCGCTTACATAACAGGATTCATGGATCGCGGCCTTGAGCTGCAGGGGTTTTTCGCAGCGGATCAGACCTTTTTCGAGGCGTTGCAGGAGCCAGTCGTACAGGGAGATGACCTCAAAGGGCAGCTCAACCCCGTAGACATTGGGCAGGATGTTGCTGAGATAGTTGTAGCAGGACCCGCAGTAGCAGACCATGCGCTTGATGTCCAGTTCGGCAAAGCGGCTCAGGGTGCGTTCAATGGTGTCGCTGTAGGCCTGCCAGGACCCCAGGCGGTAGGCCAGCTCGCCGCAGCAGGTTTCCGGCGGGGAATATTTGGGCAGGTCCTTTAAGATCTGCGAGTTCTCGATGTCATAGCAGCTCAGCCGGCCGATGCAGCCCATATACATGATCTCCTCGGACGGCGGCGGGGTCTGGGACCAGCGCTCCAGGATGGTTTTTTCGTGGAAGTCGAGCCGTTCGTAGAGGTCGGAAAACAGCGAGATGGGTTGGCCGTTCATCAGGTACTGCAGGGTCTGGGGGATTTTCTTGCGCTGCTGCATGAAACGGTCGAGGATCAGTTCGTGGGGCCTCAACCCTTCCGGGCAGTAGCTGTTGCAGTTGAAACAGAAGGTGCATTTTTCAAAGACCTCGGGGGCCGGCTTGCCGGCGATCAGGTTTTCGATGGCCGTTGCGGCGGCGGGTTTGTCCATCTTGAGGACCGGACAGCGCGTCAGGCATTCACCGCAAAGGGTACATTTGCTCCAGTCGGAACAATCCATGTAAGACATAAAGACCTCCTCATTTTTGTCTGCCTGTAGCCAGGCAAAAACAGCATTTGATGGAGATCCGTATATCAACAGGCGTGCCAGTTTGTTTCCGCTGGCCGCAAATTCAGGCAGGGAGCGGTTTTTAAAGGTTTGGTCGGACTGGACGGCCGCGGTTGCGGGACGGGATTCTTACCGGATTCGGACCGAATCGTTCAGTTTTTGGGACGCCATCAGCCGACTGTGGGCAGGTCATACTTCCTGATCTTGTTGAAGAGGGTCGATTTGGGCACCTTCAGCAGCCGGCTGGCCCGTGAGATGTTGCCGCCGGAGCGCGTCAGCGCCTGGCTGATGAGGTTACGTTCAAAGAGTTCCAGTTCGGAGCTCAGCGAACAGTCATTGCCGAGCGTCAGGTTGAAATAGTTATTGAGGTCATTTCCGGCCGGCTTGGCGGGGGTCATCATGGCCAGCAGCTCACGGATGTCGGCCGTGCTGATGAGCTGGCCGTCACAGATGGCCACCATGCGTTGCACCAGGTTTTCCAGCTCGCGCACATTGCCGCGCCAGGGCCTGGTCATCAGCCACTGCATGGCGCCTTCGGAGATCTGCAGGTCCTTGCTGTTGCCGTAGGCCTTGAGGAAGTGATCCACCAGCAGGGGGATGTCATCGGGATGATCCCTGAGGCGGAGTTTTCAATCGTCCCGGGATGAATTCCGCTTGCACCACAAAGAAAAGCG
>CAYWBU010000165.1:0-3866 GCA_964456565.1 uncultured Bacteriovoracaceae bacterium
TCAAAGCCGACCCCATGACTGCCGGGGCGCATCTGATAATGCTCACCTCCATCGGCAGCCGGGGTGACACCAAAAAGATGCGGGAGATCGGCTATGAGGTCTATCTCCCCAAACCGGTAAAACTCGGTCAGCTGTTCAATTCCCTGCTGGCGGTCCTGGGCCATCGCCAGCAACGCCCCCCCGGCAGCAAAAAAATGATGACCCGCTACAATATCGCCGAAAATTTCCGGCAATCCGTCAGGATCCTGCTGGTGGAGGACAATATCGTCAATCAGGAACTGGCCAAGGCCATCCTTGCCAACCTGGGCTACCACTGCGAGATAGCGGCCGACGGCCAGGAGGCGCTGAGCAAAGTAAAGAATGAAACCTTTGACCTGATCCTGATGGATGTCCAGATGCCGGTCATGGACGGTTATGAGACCACCCGCCGGCTGAGGACCATGGATCCGCCGCTCAACAAAATCCCGGTCATAGCCATGACGGCCGGCGCCATGCGGGGCGATCGCGAAAAATGCCTGGAAGCCGGAATGGACGATTATATCGCCAAACCGGTACAGCCCGACGAGGTGGCCCGCAAGATCGAGGACTGGATCAAACGCATCATCTCCTCCAAGGACAATCCTCCCGTCAACTGACAAAACAGATTTAAGTTAACACCTTAAGGCGGCTTTGCCGATCAGTTCCCCAGAAACATATGGAGGGTGAACTGATGAGTGACAATACCTTAAGGGTGGAGAGTTTCAACCAGCTCCAGGATGTGCTTTTCAATGATTCATGGAATGACGAGCTGGGACGCTTCCGGTCACGCAACGCCTTTCGCGGGCTTTCCGATTCATCCTACCGCCTGGCCACCACCCTTATCAGGCTCGGCGGGCCCTTCGCCCAACTGGAACGGCACCTGCTGCGCAATTTCAGCAAATATGCCCACCGCAACGTGGTTCAGCATGATTCCATCTGGCACTGGCTCTCCATGGCCCAGCATCACGGCCTGCCCACCCGCCTGATGGACTGGACCTATTCGCCCTATGTGGCCATGCATTTTGCCACCGCCAATATTGAAAAATTTGATACCGACGGGGTGATCTGGGCCGTCAACTATGTCAGGGCCCACCATCTGCTGCCCGCCAATCTGCGCAGGATGCTGGATCAGGAGGGCGCCAACGTCTTCACCGTCAACATGCTTTCCAGTCACATGTGTTCCCTCAAGGAACTGGACAACCTCTCCAGCGAAAATTTCACAATCTTTTTCGAACCGCCCTCCATTGACGACCGCATCATCAACCAGTTTGCCTTTTTCTCGGTCTTCACCGACTCAAAAGCCGTCCTGGATGACTGGCTGGCCAAACATCCCGAAATCTGGCAGCGCATCATCATCCCCGCCGGACTGAAATGGGAGATCCGTGACAAGCTTGATCAGGCCAACATCACCGAACGGGTCCTCTTCCCGGGGCTCGACGGCCTGAGCAGCTGGCTCAAACGGCAGTACAGCCCCAAGGATGCCCCGGTCTAAAAATAACCGCTTAACCTGAATAACTTTTTCAGTTAAACTGACTGCTCAGTTCTATTTTATTTTTTTTGAAATGACAGGAGGTTTTAGATGAAAAACAAGCATACCCGAGGTTTATCCGCAGTCCGTTTTTTCCTGATCCTGGTCGCCGGCATCTGCCTGCTGCCGGCCTGTTCGCCCCTGATGGACACCTGGTTCAGCCGCAAACTACCGCCCCAGGAAGGTTCTTTCCAGTTCGCCAGCCTGCAGGAGGAGGTGACAATCGCCCGTGACGACCTGGGCGTCCCTTACATCCAGGCCCAAAACATGAACGACCTGGCCTTTGCCACCGGCTATGTGCATGCCGCGGACCGTATCGGACAGATGATCGGCTACAAACTCATGTCCCAGGGCCGAATCTCCGAAATGATCGGCCCGGCCGGTCTCAATATCGACATCTTCATGCGCAGCCTGGATCTCAACCGCGTATCCGATATCCTCTACGAGAGTGCCTCGCCCGAGATCCGACGGCTGTTCGGCCGCTACAGCGCCGGGGTCAATGCCTGGCTGATAAGCCACCCCGGCTGTCTGCCGCCCGACATGGTCCTTTCGGGCTACCATCCGGAAAACTGGCAGCCCCGCGACTGCACCAGCCTGTTCGCCCTGCTGAACCTGGGCCTGGCTTTCAACCTGCACGAGGAGATCAACGCCTTAAACCTGATCCAGAAGGTCGGCTGGGAAAAGACCGCCTGGCTTCTGCCGGTCTACCCTGACGAAGATCCGCCCTTTGAAGAGGCCCGCAAATTCCAGGAAATCGACCTGACCGACAGCATGGCCAGCCTGGAAAGTCTTTCCCGGCGTCAGTTCCAGGTCCTCGAGCATACCTGCCTGGGTGTGGCCGCATCCAACAACTGGGCCGTCGCGCCGCAGAAGACCGCCGGCGGGACTTCGATCCTGGCCAATGACACCCACCTGCCGGCAGCCCTGCCGTCCATGTGGTATCTGATGCACCTCGACAGTCCCCAGTATAATGCCGCCGGCATCACCGTGCCGGGTCTGCCGGCCATCGTGGCCGGATACAACGGTCAGATCGCCTGGGGCATGACCATGGTCATGGGTGACAACCAGGACCTCTTCATGGAAAAACTGCTCGTCAAGGATGACAAGCTGCACTACCTCTACAAGGGACAGTGGCATCCGGCAACTGCGCGCACCGAAACATTCAGGATCAAGGGCCGCAAGGATGTCTCACGCACCATTTATGAGACGGCCCACGGTCCGCTGATCAACGCTGCCCTGGAAGAGGAACGCAAACATTATCTGCGGCCCACCCAGACCAGGCTGCCGCTCGGGCTGGCGCACAAATGGGCGGTCTTTGAAGAGGACACCACCATTGATGCCTTCTTCAATCTGGGGCGCTCCGCCAGTGTTGCCGAAGCCCTGCCCCATGTCAGGGACATCCGGGCCATCTGTCTCAACATGCTGGTGGCCGACCGCGACAATATCGCCTGGCAGGTGACGGGGCGTTATCCGCTGCGCAAAAAAGGCCGGGGTATGCTGCCCTCGCCGGGATGGGACGGTGAATATGACTGGAACGGCTATCTGGACCCGGCCCAGCATCCCACCAAAACCAACCCGCAGACCGGTTTTCTGGCAACCGCCAACAACCGTCTCCTGGAGCCGGATTCCGATATGATCCTGAGCTCATCCTGGCACTATCCGTTCCGCTTTGAACGCATCGCCGCCCTGCTGGCCGATGACAGGCGTCATTCCGCCGAAACCTCGGCCGCCATGCAGCGGGATATCCATTCGGTCTATGCCCTCAGACTCAAGGCCCTGCTCGCTGATCCGGGATTTCAGGCCGAAATCCTGAACGCTGTTGAGAACTGGGAATCCGAAGCGCGCCGCCGGGCCGCCTCCAAGGCCCTGCAGCTCATCTGTGACTTTGACGGCGTCATGAGTACCGAGTCCGCTCCGGCCTGCCTGGTGGGCGCCTTGATCAACACGGCGGCCCGCCGGACCTTCCTCGACGAGCTCGGTCCGGATGATTCCCTGGCCTGGAATGCCTTCCTGGACAACAATGACCTGTGCTACGGCGCCATCATGGATCACCCGGTCTTCCGGGGAGACGAAAGCCCGTTCTGGGACAATACCGCCACACCTCAGGCGGAGACCAAGGCGGATGAGATACGCCGCCAAGCGCGGCAACAAGCCCGGGATCAATTAAAAGCTGCTCAGGAGCAGGCTCAGGCGCTGCGCCGTGAGGTGGCACAGGGATTCGAGCTCGCCCGAGCTGAGCGTGCGCGGGCCGTTCTTCACCAGCGTGGTGATGGCGATGAAATAGCGCTCGAACGCCTGCTGCAGGCTGTGCGCGATCGCA
>CAYWBU010000165.1:3876-5300 GCA_964456565.1 uncultured Bacteriovoracaceae bacterium
GAAATTGACTGTGACGAGCTCGGGGATGACCCGGACGAATGGCAGTGCGGCAAGCTGCACAGCTATTTCTGGAAGACCGAAGGCACGGTCCTGTCGCGTCACCTGGGGCTCGTCGAACGCACGGCCATGCGCCTGCTGGAACCCTATTTCAACCGCGGCCCCTATCCGGCCGCCGGCAGTTACAGCACCCTTGATGTGGCCGGTTTTCATCTCGGAAAAAATTTCGATGTCTGGCTCATCCCGGAAATGCGCATGATCGTGGATTTTGCCAGCAACGAGCCGCTGATCATCATCAATTCCACCGGCCAGTCCGAAAGGCCATCCAGCCCGCACTACAACGATGGAATCGACGCCTGGCTGGCGCATGAATACCAGGCCATGCCCTTTGGCGAGGACAATATCAGCCGGCAGTATACCCGCACCATAACCCTTGTTCCTCATTAGGTTTTCGGGTTAGGATTGCAGACATCAAGTACTGAGGAGGACTGAACATGGACAAGACCGTTCTGGTGCCCGTCGCCGACGGCATCGAAGAAATTGAGACCGTCACCATTGTGGATACCCTGCGGCGCTGCGGCGCCGCAGTCACGGTTGCATCAGTTTCCGGCCGCAACATCAAGGCTTCCAGGGGCGTGAACCTGACCGCCGACGTGATGCTGTCTGACTGTCTGGAAAATGAATATGATCTGATCGCCCTGCCCGGCGGCATGCCCGGCGCCGAGCATCTGCGCAACAGCAAGGATCTGGTGGGCATGCTTAAGGCCCAGAACGCAGCCGGACGCCTCTATGCGGCCATCTGCGCCTCGCCGGCAGTGGTCTTCCAGCGCCACGGCCTCCTGGACGGCAAAAAGGCCACCTGTTTCCCGTCCTTCCTGGATCTGCTGGATGCTCCGTCTGAGGACAAGGTGGTGGTTGACGGCAACTGCATCACCTCCCAGGGACCGGGCACGGCGCTCAGCTTTGCCCTGACCCTGGTGGAACAGCTCTGCGGAGCTGACAAACGGCGTGAAATCGCGGAACAGATGCTGGTCAGCGCCTAGATGGCAATCAGCCCCCAGCTGCTGGCCGCCATCCTCGACAGCCTGACCGAGCCGGTCATGTTCGTGGATGGCGAACACATCATCCGCTACATGAACCGGGCCGCCGCCGGACATTACCGCGGCGGGGCAGACCTGCTCGGCCGGTCCATCTTCGCCTGTCACAATGAAGACTCCAACCGCATCATCCGCGAGTTCTGGCACGCCATGCAGGCAGAGGGCCTCGAGGAGCGCCTGATCACCGACAACCGCAGGCACCGCGTCTACATGCGCGCCGTGCGCGGCCCTGCCGGCCAGCTGCTGGGTTATTTTGAGAGGTTTGAGCCGCCAGGAGGCCCTGTTGAATGAGCAGCCTGGGATAACACCTTAGCCAGATATGATGTCTTA
>CAYWBU010000166.1:0-5296 GCA_964456565.1 uncultured Bacteriovoracaceae bacterium
AGCATTCAGGGTCCCGGCTGCTGGCCCTGGGCGGAGGGGGCTATAATATGGAGGCTGACGACCTGTTTGCTCAGGACATCTTTCTGGAGGAGTAACATATGAAACGAATGCTATACGGTCTTCTGGCAATCCTGCTGTTTCCGACATTGCTCGGCGCCACTGGCTGGAGCCTTGACCCGTCCGTCCCCGATTATGACAAACGCTGGACAGAGGTGGCAAGCTGCTGGCAGAACCGCCAGGATCCGGACCGCATGCTTGTTTTGCTGCAAGAACTTGAAAAGGCCTACCCCGACCGGGTTGAACCCCAGCTCTGGCTGGCGCGCGTCCACCTGGCCCAGGGCCACGATGCGACCCGGATCGGGCTGGTTGAAACGCATGCCGCCCGGGCCTATGGCCTTGATCCCGGCAACCGCACCGCCATCCGGCTGCTGGCCGCGGCCCTGCCCTATACCCAGTCACGTGATGAGATCATGGCCAAATACGGCAAGTGGATGGTGCCCTTCTCAACCGCCCTGATGGTACCGGAGATGAGCGGACCACAGTGGAAAAAGGCCTTCGACCTTTACATGCAACGCACCGATAACATCTCCTACCTGCAGCAGGCCGCCACAGAATTCAGCCGCATCGCCGACAGCAATCCCCAAGATGGCCGGGCCCAGACCTGGGCCAGTTTCGTCAACTTTGACCTGGCCAACTACTATAATGTCATGGGCGACTATGAGAGCGAGGCCCTGCCGCTCTTCCTCACAGCGACCGAGTATGGCCGCCGGGCAGTCAAGCTGCTGCCGCAAGACGTGCCGGCCAACTTCTGGTACCAGGCCAGCCTGGGACAGTCCATCATCTATGACAACATTTTCAAGAAGGTCGGCAGCCTGAATGAGATCTACCGCCACCTGAAGTTCTGCCACGATGAAAACCCCACCTACAATCATTTTGCCACGGCCCATGCCCTGATCTACATGATCATCCACGGCGGATCCGTGACCCAGAAAGGTCTGGAATGGGCCGGCATCAGCCTTGACCAGCTCGCAACCTGGCTGGACATGTCGCGGATTCTCTACCCCGACAACCTGGGCATCTACAAGGTCCAGGCCGAATTCTACCTCCACCAGGGCCGCCGGGATGAAGCCCTCAGACTGCTGGAAGAGATGCTGCAACGGGACCCGGAGGCCGATCCTCTCCAGGCCTTCAGCAACCGCCTGGACATGATTCAGGGCCGAAGGCTCTATGCTCAACTGAAGGATCCCTGAGCCAATTAACGCATCACACCGCCGACATGGCCACCCTCAACTTTTTTCACTCCAATCAAAAATAAATTTTAGTTTTTATCTCTATTTATCGAAACAAACCTGATCAATCCGCACCGCAAAGGCGGTTGACGACCCCGGACGCAATGCTCTCAGGGCAGACCGGCGGCCTGAGGGCAATCTGCCGGCAGTTACCGTGCGACTCTTGTCAGATGAGTTCCGGAAGTTATTAAAATAATCAGCACCATTAAGGAGGAACCAATGTTGAACAAGGTGACCAATAAGATGAAACTGAGCATGAAGATCATGCTGCCGGTGGGCCTGGTGGTGACACTGGTCTTGCTGTCCGTCAACTTCTACGTCATGGCCAAGGTCAACAGCCTGGCCATCGAACAGGGCAAGCAGCTCTCGCGGGCGCTCGGCAACGAATATGGCAACGAAATGCGCAAACACCTCGAGCTGGCCATCGAAGCCGCCCAGACCCTGGCCCAATCATTTGAGGCCGTCAAGCAGGTGGACGACACCCCCGACCGGCGCATGCTGAGCGAGATGATCAGGCTGGTTACCGACCGTAATCCGCAGTTCCTGGGCATCTGGGCCGGCTTTGAGCCCGACGCCCTTGACGGCCGCGACCGCGACTTTGTCAACACCGAAGGCCATGACGCCACCGGGCGCTTCATCCCCTACTGGAACCGGGTGGGCGGCCTGCACCTCGAGCCGCTGGTGGAGTATGTCGGCGGCGCCTATTATGAAGAACCCATCAGGACCGGCCAGGACTACATCACCGATCCGACGGTCTATGAGATCGGCGGGCGCGATGTCATGGTGGTCTCGACCTGTATCCCCATCAAGTCCGGCGGCCGCGCCATCGGCACGGCCGGAGTCGATATCGGCATGGACCGCCTGGCCGAACTGACCGGCGAGATCAAGCCGTTCGAGACCGGGTATGCCTTTCTGGTTTCCAACACCGGCATCTATGTCTCCCATCCGGACAGCCAACGCGCCGGCAAAAACATCCAGGACTACCTCAAGGGCGACTCCCTGCGGTCCGTGATGGACGCCGTCACCAGGGGCAGCTCCTACATCTTTGAACGTGAGGGTGACAGCGGCGCCGAACTGGTGGTGCTCAACCCCATCAAAATTGGTGAGACCGGGGTTTCGTGGTCGCTGGTGGTGGTGGCGCCCATCGACAAGGTGCTGGCAGGCAACCGCCGGATCAGCCGCATCTCCCAGCTGGTGGGTCTTGCGGGCATCGTGGTCACAATCCTCCTGATCTTCGGCCTGACGCGCCGCATTGTGGTGGCCCCCATCAACGAGGTTGTGGACGGCCTCAAGGATATCGCCCAGGGTGAGGGCGACCTGACCAAACGGCTGCAGATGCAGAGCGCCGATGAAATCGGCAACCTGGCGCAGTGGTTCAACCGTTTCATGGAAAATCTTGAGCAGCTCATCACCCAGGTCAAGGAGACCGCCGTCCAGATGGATGTCTCCAGCCAGGAGGTCTCCAAGGGTTCCCAGGGCCTGTCCCAGTCGTCACAGGAACAGGCCAGCGCCGTCGAAGAGGTGGCGGCCACCATCGAGGAGATGACCTCCACCATCAAGCAGAATGCCGACAACGCCGTGGCGGGCCGCAACAAGGGCCAGGAGACCGAAATCAGCATCCGCAACGGCGACGAGAACGCCCAGAGCCTGCTCAAGGCCATGACCGAGATCAGCGAGGCCTCCAAGAAGATCGGCGACATCATCAGCACCGTCAACGAGGTCTCCTTCCAGACCAATCTGCTGGCCCTGAACGCGGCGGTGGAAGCGGCCCGGGCCGGCGAACACGGCAAGGGCTTTGCGGTGGTGGCCGAAGAGGTCAGGGCCCTGGCCCAGCGTTCCGCCGGTGCGGCCGGCGAGGTCAGAAACCTGATCGAGGACACGGTGGGCAAGATCCAGACCGGCGACGCCATGGTCAAGAAGACCACCGAGTCCTTTGTGGAGATCCGCCAGCAGATCGATGCCCTGGCCCAGACCATGGAAGAGATCACCGCCGCCAGTTCGGAACAGTCCAGCGGAGTTGACGAACTCAACCGCGCCATCAGCCAGATCGATTCATCCACCCAGATGAACGCCAGCACGGTCGAGGAGCTTTCCAGCGCGGCCGATGCCCTCTCGGTGGAGGCCGGCGGGCTGGCATCCGTGGTGGAACGTTTCAAGGTTTCGGCCGTCAGGACCACGGGGGCCAAAGCCCGCGGACATGAGCCCGTTTCCCGGCCGGCCCCCAAGCCGGCCCCCAAACCGGCGGCCAAGCCCGTCGCCAATGATTTCGCCGGCGACGATGATAACGGTTTCGAAGAATTCTGATTACAGTCCGGCTCGGGGCAACCATAATGGTGCCCCGAGCCGGCCTACTCAATCACGATATCAAAGGGCAGCAGCAGATCCAGGGCGCCGAACTGGTCGAAGCGCGCCTTTTTGAGGTTGTTGCGGGTGATGTCGATCCGGCAGCCCGTGGCCCCGCGGAAATCGGCAGCACTGAGATCGGTCCGGTCAAAGGCGCAGCGCTGAAACTCGCAGCCGGAGAAATCGCCGCCGCTCACATTGGCCAGCACAAAATCACTGTCACTGATGGTACAGCCCCTAAACGCGGTCCGCGGGATCTTCATCCGCGAAAAGCTGCACGAAACGATGCTGCACTTATTGAAGCTGAAATTCAGCAGAAAACTGCCGCATTTTTCAAAGGCCAGGCCCAGCAGCTTGCACTCGTTGAACTCCGCGCCCTTGAAGACCACGTTGTCAATGATGCTCAGGCTCAGGTTGCAGTTTTCAAGGCGGCAGTCCATGAAGCGCGCCCGCGCAAGGTCGGTCTCCACAAACGAACAGCCGCGGAAAACACAGTCGCTAAAGCTCTTGGCGCTCAAACATTCGCGGTCAAAATTGACGTCTTCGAAGATTTCGTCGCAGTATTCGGTGGCATCTAATGGCATATGCCTGTCTTAACCAAAAAGCCCTCCTGATGGCAAACGGGAATTAAAAACCCGCCCCCGGCTTAGCGGGCAGCAGACCTTGTATTGTTGCTGATCATATATTAAGTTGGGTATTCAGAAAATTTTGAGGAGCTAAAATGCCGCAAGAGATCTGCAGCCGCTGCCAGAGGCCGGCGGATGAAATCTTCATCATCGACGAACTGCCGGTCTGCGCCCGCTGTCTCTATGGCGCGGCCGAACCGTTCCGGATCTACCCCATCGGCGTGGTCAGAAACAACCTGAGCCGCGCAGCGTCCGACTTCGGAGTAGCAGGCGCGCACGGGATCTCCCGCCTGGAACTGTTCGAATCCCAGCGGCCCTTCTTATACCGGATCGAAGATGAATCTCATCTGACCATCGTGTATTACCTGCACGCCTCCAGACCGATCCGCTCGATCTTCAAACGCGGGCTTGACGGCAAAGAGGTGGGGATTTTCGCCACGCGCACCCCGGACCGGCTCTCGCATATCGCCATCCAGGATGTGCGGCTGATTGCGGTCGAAGGGACCACCCTGCTGGTCGAAGGACTCGACGCCATCGACGGCACCCCGATCCTGGACATCAAGCTCCAGCATCATACTCGTGTGTGAAGCTGTTGAGTTGCTTGCGCTCCGCGCAATGACATGCGGGGGATAGGATGGCGTGAAGGCAGAACGATCGACAAATCCGCTACTTATGGTTTTGAATAATTCCAGATCGGAATTGACGAGCGCCGGCATAATGTTTAAAATTTAATCATTATCACGCTAAAAGACCGGCTTCTGCGGTGATTTTGTCCATTGGAGTAATGTTGGGAATGGGTGGTTTATCAAATTGCCGACGGCGGTATAATATATATGTTGTGCATCATACAAATGGAAAATTTAACTTGGAGAAACCAAATGACAAATAATCCAAAAACATGAACTGTTGGTGAGCTTAGAAATTTTCTTAAAACTGTGGAACCTGAAACATAAATCACATTGGGGGCATCAAAATTCAGAAAACGGCCTCTTATTTTTTTTCGTTTCAAGTCTAGGGGCGAAAAACTACTTCAAATTG
>CAYWBU010000167.1:0-5231 GCA_964456565.1 uncultured Bacteriovoracaceae bacterium
GGCCGATGACTATACGTTGACCTTGTCGGCGAACTGCTGTCGGTTTCCGGCCAGTTCATAGGCGAGCAGCATCTGGGCGGTGGCATTGCCCGAGGTGAGGAGATACTTCAGCAAATCAGCCGCGTCGTGCCAGCCGCCGCTGGCGTCGAGATGCGTGCCGTTGGTGAGCGGTCCGTAGGCCGTGCGGCCATCAAACGGGTGGCACACTGCATCCAACCAGGGGTTGTAACCGCAGCGCTGCTGGCGCATGAACTCAAGCAGTTGATCGGGCAGCTCGCGGTAGGCCGCATCGCTGATGGTGAAAGGCAGCGATTGGCCCTCACCAAGGCGCAGCACATAGCGGCCCGGCGTTTTGAAGGACGAAAAGTCCAGTTCCGCGTGGTGCTCGAACTGGCCCCAGGTCACGCCGGCGAGAGGCCTGGTCTTGGCCCCGCTGCTCTCGCCGGAGCGCACCATATTGACGTAAAGATCCGGAAAAACCCGCTTGTGCCGCGCCAGGGCATCGGCAAAAGCGGCCCCCTCGTTGACGGAATCACGCACCTGGGCAATGGTCTTCTTCAGCGGCGGCGATTCGGTCTGTTCATAGAGGGCATTCAGGGCATCCACCAGCGGGATCGAAGCTCCCACAAGCGTGGAGAGCTGACGGGTCATGACTGTCACATCTTCAAGATTGACCCTTACAAACAGGCTGCTGAGCGAAATCTCCCTGGCGGAAGACTGGGCAGCGACCGCCGGGGAATCCTCAGCTATGGCAGTTACAAACACCCCCTGGCTCCTGAGTTTAAGCTTGGCCTCCTTCAGGGATGATGCATCGATCATCCCCTTGGAGTCCTTGCCTTTTTCGTTGTAGCCGTTCCAGGTGTAAACTGCCAAGACTACTTATCCTTATTCTTCAGCTTCTTCAGTTTCAGCGGCATCCTCGACCGGGGCCGTTTCAGCCTCGGCAGCGGCAGGCGCCTCTTCCTTTACGGCGAAATAATCTTCATCGATCTCAATGTTGATCTTGCCCTTGACCTCATTGCTCAGATCATCCACCAAGGTCCGCTGTTTGTCGCGGGCCAGGATCTTCTTGATGGAATCGCGGACTTCATCAATGCCCTTTTTCTCAGCTTCCCTGATATCATTAACTTCGATGATATGGTAACCGAAGGATGATTTGACCACGTCGCTGATTTCCCCCTTCTTAAGGGCAAAGGCCGCCTCCTCAAAGGCCTTGTCCATCCGGCCTTTGGAGAACCATCCCAGATCGCCGCCCTTTTTGCCCGAAGGACATTTGGACTTTTCTTTGGCCAGGGCGGCAAAATCACCACCGTCCTTGATCTTTTTCAGGAGGTCTTTGGCTTCGGCCTCATCCTCCACCAGGATATGACGGGCCTTGATCTTGGCCGGAGTGGAAAACCTGTCAATATTGGCGTTGTAATATTCAGTGACCTCATCATCACTGATGGCGATATTGTTGACCACATCATTTTCAAGTTCCTTGGCCAGGATCTGATCAACCATATATTCAACCTTGAGCTTTACATCTTCACGCTCATTCAAACCACGGTTGCGGGCTTCCCAGGCCTTGGCCTTGACATCCACCAGGCGGTCGAGAATATCCCGGCGCACTTCCGGGGCCTCATATCTGGCGCGATACTGTTCCGGCACATTGGCAAGGATGGCATCCAGATCCTTGTCGGTGATAACCTCTTTGCCAACTTTGGCCAGAATCCGGGCATCACCCTTCATCTCAACCGTTTCCATTTTTTTGTATCCGGCCTCACCTGCGGGCGCTGCCGCCTCCTCTTTGTTGCAACCGGCCATCAGTAATGCCAGACATACAGTAAAAACGATAAATGTTTTTGTCAAAATTTCATCCTCCCAAAATCAATTTTGCCTTAAAAAACTTGCAGAAAAGAGGATAGCACCAATAAAATCCCCTGTCACTACCATGTTTTAAAGTCGTTGCACGCATCTACGCAGCATGGATCAGCATCACAACCAGCGTCCCCTGACCGAGACTGATCACGGACAACGGCCCATCCATTTCATTGCTGATCCCATAAGGCCTTCCCGGTTCCATGACGGCATTTTCAAGCGCATACTTGAAACCCCTGAGATTCACCCCCTCAACCCGGCCGCCAAAGGGCAGGATTGAAACCGTCAGGCCGCGATGCCCCCTGATCTCCCTGTCAGAATTCATCAGGAAAATGTCGTGCCGTGGGCTCACCATCATGGCGTCCACCCCTTTTGCAAGGGGCGCCATCAGAACATGGATGTTTGCCAGGGTATGATCTGGACGGTCACCGGTGGCCGCCAGAATCCGGATACAGTCGGCGCCGCGGGCCAAGGCCTCGTTGACGGCCAGACCGGTATCGGTCTCATCCTTCTCGGGGCTGGCACGCATGACCTCGACCCCCCGGGCACCCAGAGCATTTAGCGTCTCAGGATCAATCGAATCCATGTCCCCGATAATCAGATCGGGCACAAACCCGGCGTCCCGGCAGTACTGCGCCCCGCGGTCAGCCGCAATCACAAAGTCCGCATTGCGGCAATATTCCTCCACAAAGCTCTTCCCCGGATAATCTCCGCCACACACAATCACAAACATATGCCCATCAAACAATGAAGTTCTTCAATAGTCAACCCGAGCATGCTATGATTCCGGCTGTTTTGATTATAAATGGAATGGAGATGTTTGATGTTAAAGAACAACACCGAAATCACGGTCCGCGGTTATCACCTCGACCTCTACCGCCATGTCAACAATGCCCGCTACCTGGAGTTTCTGGAGGAAGCCCGCTGGAACCTGCTGGAAAAATATCTGGAGACCGCCAAGGAAAGCCACCTGGCCTTCGTGATCGTCAATATCAACATTGATTACCGCCGACCCGCCACCCTCGGCGACATCCTGGTGATCGGCACATCCCTGAAACGCCTGGGCAACAAGAGCCTGACCCTGACCCAGTCCATCAACCTGAAAGAATCAGGCACAGCGGTGGCCCGGGCCGATGTTACCATGGTCGCCATCAACACCCTCACCGGAGAATCCGTCACTATCGATGAGCAGACCCGGGGCCTGATAAACTACCTGCCGCAGCAGTGAGTCAGACATCCTGCATTTCGCTGATGAGGGCGTCAATATCTGATTTCTCCCGCTTTTCAAAAGGCTTCATGGGGGCGAACTCAACCTTTTCCATGCAGATTTCCAGATAAAACGGGCGGTGGCTGGCGGTTTCAAAAGAGACTTTCATATACTGAGGCCGGTCAATCTGGGCATTGATGGAAATCAGCAGCGACTGATTGATCACGATCATGCGTGGCTGGTTCTGACGCACACTGACATGCAGGGCATTGTTGAGCGAAACCTGGAAATGCCCCATGCATTGGTTCATAAGTTCACCCAGGCCGTCGGCAACCTCATCCGAGGTATAAAGACCGGCCAGTTCATCATCCGGCATCCCCATGTTCAACATATAGCTGCGATAGATCTCCATGGCCGCCTCGGCCGAGAAATTCATGATCACCAGCCCTGAAAAACCGCCGCCGAACAGGACGAAACAACCGATATCGGGCTGCAGACAGGTCTTGTTGATCCGCTGCATCATCGGTGAATATTCGATATCCGACCGGGTGGCCACCTTGAGCACATGCTGCACCGAATCACACATAATTCTGAGGACATCTTCAGTGGTCTTATATTTTTTAGCTGCGGGCATACCCACCTCCATTTATTATGCCTGACAGCTAAAACATAAGAATCGGGGGGATATTTGCAAGGTTGCGGCCGACAGGATGACGGAGGGATTAGCGTTCGTCTTCCGGCCGGAAGGTGCCCTCCGGTCCCAGCAGCAAGGCCATCCAGCGGGTTTCATCCTTACTTTCAAGGGCAATCTTGGCCGTAATGGTCAGGGGCACCGACAGGAACATCCCCACCGGACCCAGCACAAACCCCCAGAAAAGCAGCGAGAGAAAAACCACCAGCGTGGACAGCCCCAGTCCGCGGCCCATCACCCGCGGCTCGATAAAGTTACCGATCATCATATTCAGCAGCAGGTAGGAGAGCGCCGCCAGACCGGCCTGTCCCAGCCCCAGCTGGATAAAGGCCAGGGTCACCGAAGGCACGGCCGCAATGATGGAACCGATATTGGGAATATAGTTGAGTACAAAGGCCAGCAGCCCCCACAACAGCGGATAGTCAACTCCGATAATCGTCAAAATCATGGAGACCAGCGCCCCGGTTATAAGGCTGATAAAGGTCTTGAGCACCAGATAATGTTTAACGTCACTAAAAAATTCGTTCAGACGCAGCAGGGACCGTTCCGGCGAGCCCCAGATTGCACTGAGCTTGGCCGGAAAGCCGACCGCCTCCAGCAGCATGAAGACCACGATCATCAGGATCAGGAAACTTTTGGCCAGGATGCTGCCAAAATGATTGACCGCCTTGGCCGCCAGGTTGACCGCCTTGCCCGAATCCAGAAATTCCTTGAACGAAAAAGTCGGGGCATCAAAATCAAACCGGCCGAACCAGCCCATGATCTGGTCAATCCGGGCGGTCAGGCCCTCCTGATACTGGGGCAGGTTTCCCACAAATTCCTTGGCCGAACTGCCCACCACCATTCCGATCACAAACCCCAGAAAGAGGATCACCAGCACCACAATCGACAGCGCCAGCCCGGTGGGAAGTCCCTTGCGCTGCATCCAGAACAGCGGGGACGCACAGATGATGGCGATAAAGGCCGCAAGCAGGGTCGGGGCCAGAATGACCCGGGCCGCCCTCAGGCCGGCCACGACAATGATAAAAGCCGCAAGCGTGATCAGGATCTCTTTTGTCTTCATGAGTTGAATGCTGAATATAATGCACCTAAGCTCATTCCAAAACAAGCGATTTTCATGTTTGCATAAAAAAGCGGGAGAAACTCAATGCTCTCCCGCCTAAGACTCGCTGCTATTTCACAGTAGTTCTATTTCTTGGCCGCGAAGACCTCTTTTTCAAGATGCTTACCCAGCCGTTTACCCAGGGATGCCGCAGTCCAGACCACCGGCAGACCCATGGAACGGTGTACAATGCTGGCGTCACAGCAGTAGAGATTCTTGATATCGGTCTCAAGGTTGGAGTCCACCACCGCGCCCACCGGACAGGTTCCGCAGGGATGGGCGCCCAACGGCGGACAGACATAGATGGAACTGTCCTTGGCACCCATCTTTTTCAGAATCTTCTTGGACTTTTCGATTCCCAGGCCCATGCG
>CAYWBU010000168.1:0-5184 GCA_964456565.1 uncultured Bacteriovoracaceae bacterium
GGGGCGCTGGACAAGACAGCTGCAGGATGACTCGCAGATTTCACTGCAGGTATACTGGGACAAACTTAACCGCCAGTCAGCCATCCTGGATATCTACCATGATACAATCGACATCGACTTCCAGCACAGCTTCAGGCTTGACGAACGCAATGAGATCATCTGGGGGCTTGCCTACCGCTACCTTTACGAGGATACCGATCCCACCTTCGATACCGCCATAATTCCCGAAGAGGAAAACCAGAGCCTCTACAGCGGTTTTATTCAGAATCAGATCACCATTATCGAACAGATCCTGGATATGACCATCGGCTCCAAATTTGAAGTTAACAGCTACACCGGACTGGAAATCCAGCCCAGCATCCGGCTGGCCTGGACCCCTAACAGCACTTATTCCGTCTGGGGTTCCGTTTCCCGGGCAGTCAGAACCCCATCCAGGGGTGAGTACGGCGCCTGGCTGACCAGTGTGGTTTATCCTCCGGGCACCTATGATCCGACCATCACGATCCCGGTGGCTGTCAGGGCTTACGGTAATCATGACATGGAGTCAGAGGAAATGATCGCCTATGAGACCGGTTTCCGGGCTTACCCACGGGACAATATCAGTCTGGACATAGCATTTTTCTATAACGATTACAAAAAGTTAAGGACCCAGGAACTCCTGCCCACCATGCTGCGCGAAACTATATTCACGCCACATTTCACAATCCCGGTAACGGCCCGCAACGGCATGAATGGCTCTATCTACGGCCTGGAGCTGGCCGCGGACTGGCAGGTTTACGACTGGTGGAAAATGCAGCTGGCATACACCAATACCCAGATCAACCTTGAATATGAAAAGACTGTCACGGGTCTCATGGATCCGGTATCGATTCACGCCGACGGCAATACCCCGCATAACCAGATATCGCTCCGTTCAGCCATGAACCTGCCCCACAACCTGGAACTGGATCTCTGGCTCAGATATGTTGACGATCTCAGAAAACAGCCGACAATAGATGCATATACAACCATGGATGCCCGCCTTGGCTGGAAGATAAAGGATAACCTTGAGCTGAGCATTGTCGGCCAGAATCTCTTCCAGAATCACAGACCGGAATTCAACTCCAGCCTGCTGAGCGCCACGGCAACCGAAATTGAAAAAAGTATCTATGGAAAAATTACCTGGCATATGTAAGAAAGACAGAGTCATACAACGGAAGGACAGCATGAACGCCCGAAAAAAAATTATTATCGCAGCTTTCTTTTTGATTTTATGCGGAACGCTTCTGAATGCCGAATCCGATATTTCCCGTGAATATGTCATCAAGACGGCGACGCTTTACAACATCTTAAAGTTCATTGAATGGCCGACAGATACCTTTGAAAATGAAAATTCGCCCCTGCAACTGGCAATCATCGGCGATGACCCTCTCGGAAAAGCCCTGGGTTCAATCGAAGGCAAATCCGTCAAAGGCCATCCCCTGGCCGTCACCTACCATGAGGATGCCTCGTCGGTCGGACTGAGCCATGCTGTATTTGTAACCCAAAACCAGCGGGATAATGTCGCACAAATCCTGCAGCAACTTGAGGGAAAGCCTGTCCTTACGGTTGCGGACCTCCGCAGCTTCGCCAAACAGGGCGGCATGATCAACTTCTTCATTGAAAACAACAAGATCAGATTCGAGATCAACGCCAACCAAGTTTATGCCTCAGAGCTCAAGGTCAGTTCCAACCTGATGAAACTTGGCAGAATTGTATCCACCCAGAATAACAAAGGGGGGCTGCCATGATCCTCGACAACCTTTCAATCAAACGCAAATTAAACCTGATCATTATCCTGACCAGCATTTTTGTGGTCATTATTGCAGCCGCATCCACCATGGGTTACCGCATGCTGACCTTCCGCCAGTCCATGGTCGAAAACACTGCAACCCTGGCACAGGTGACCGGCAACAACAGTTCCGCCGCCTTGATCTTCGGCGATCGCCAGTCGGCCAAAGAGACCTTGGCCGCATTGCGGGCCGAGCCTCATATCATAACGGCCCGGATCTATACCTCAGACGATGCCATCTTTGCTGACTACACCGCCAATGACGGTGTCAATCTTGCCGGGCTTGATCCGGAAAAAATTATCGAAGACGGCTATTTCTTTGAACATAGCCGCCTGCATCTCTTTAAGCCGATCATCCTTGACGATGAGAACATCGGAACCATTTATATCCAGACAGATCTGAAAAAACTTTATAATGACTTGAAATTCTACAATCTTATGCTGATAGCAATTATTATTTTCTCAATCGCCATCAGTTATTTCCTCTCGTCACAGTTCCAAAGCATTATATCTGAGCCGATCTTGTATATTGCCAGACATATGAAAGCCGTCTCCCAGGAAAAAAACTATTCCCTACGGATCGAAAAGACCAGCAACGACGAGCTGGGCACGCTTATCGAAGGTTTCAATGAAATGTTGAGTCAGATCCAGGTGCGGGACCAGAAACTGGAAAGACAGCGTGAGGAACTGGAAGAACAGGTCACGCACAGGACGGCGGAACTTTCCCAGACCAACCGGGATCTGCAGAATGCTGTCAGCGATAGGGAAAAGGCCCTCGATGAAATCAAGATCCTGACCATAACCGATCCCCTGACGGAGAGTTAGAACCGCAAATATCTCACCGAACACCTGCCGCATGAGATCAAACGTGCAAAGCGCTACCAGCACTGTCTATCCATAATCATGTGTGACATTGACCACTTCAAGCAGATCAACGACACCTATGGCCATATGGCCGGCGACCAGGTCCTTACCGACTTTGTCCTTTCAATCATGGACCTCATCCGCATCAATGTTGACTGGGTTGTACGCTACGGCGGTGAAGAATTCCTCATCATCCTGCCCGAAACCGACCTGGAAGGCGCCCTGTGCCTCGGTGAACGCCTGCGGCGCTCCATCGAGGAAACTACCATACAGACCCAGGGAGAAGAGATTCACATCACCGCCAGTTTTGGAACCGTCTGCTTTGATCCCCGCAATCCGGTCGACATGATCTCGCCGGAGGCCATGATCAACCAGGCCGACGAGTACATGTACATGGCCAAACAGGAAGGCCGCAACAGGGTGAAAGGCGGCGACCTCAACAAAAAGATCTCATCCCCGCATGACAAGATAATGCTCTGAGCCTGACCGGAAAAGCCGCTGGCGCGGGATAAAATTCTTTCACTGGAAATCATCCATATTATTTATTATGTTTAGTCTAAGTTGTTTTATTAGAGGTTGGTTCCATGACAGAAAGATTATACCCAATGGGCGTAAATTATGAATATCCGTTGAACATCGGCAAACTGCTGGCCACCCCCATGCACTATGCACCCCGGCAGCAGATCCTTTACCGCGATCAGGTCGTATATGATTATTCCGGTTTTATCAGCCGCATCAACCGTCTGGCCAGCGGCCTTGACCAGATCGGCATAAAAGCCGGCGATACAATTGCAGTCCTGGAGTACAATTCCCACCGTTTCCTGGAATTTCTGTTCGCCATCCCCATGATGGGTGCGGCCCTGCATACCATCAACTGGCGCCAGACCCCCGAACATGTGGGCTACACCATCGAACATTCAAAGGCTGATACAGTCATCGTAAACTCCAACTTTTTACCGCAGCTGGAATCCATCACCGGTCATCTCGGCGCAGTAAAAAGGATCATCGTCATCAATGAGGAAGACAGCCCTGCTGAATCGGGTCTGGATATAACAACCGACTACGAATCACTGATCGCTTCCGGTTTTGCATCCTTTGATTTTCCCGACATTGATGAAAAATCAATTGCCAGCATCTTCTATACGGCCGGCACCACCGGTAAGCCCAAGGGCGTTTTCTTCAGCCACCGTCAGATCGTGCTGCACACCCTGTCGGTCGGACTGGCTGCGGCAGGCTTCAATCCCCAGGCCGGTTTCAGTTCATTTGACACCTATATGCCCATAACACCCATGTATCATGAACATGGCTGGGGCATGCCCTACCTGGCCACCCTGCTGGGAGCACGCCAGGTATTCCCGGGCCGCCACAACTCCGACTCGGTGCTCAAACTCATAGCTTCACAAAAAATCACCTTTACCCATTGTGTCCCGACCATGCTGCACATGCTGCTTTCCGATCCCGCCTCCGACGACATGGACCTGAGTTCACTCAAGCTGATCGTCGGCGGCGCAAAACTCCATGACAACCTGGCCCGCAAAGCCACCGCAAAGGGCATCAAGATTTATTCCGGTTACGGCATGTCCGAAGCCTGCCCGCTCATCAGTGTCTCCAATCTCAAGCCCGGCAACAGCGATGACAGCGAACAGCGGCTACAGGCCATCACCAGTGCCGGCATTCCGGTCCCGCTGATGGAACTCAAAATTGTCGACCCTCAGGGCACCTTCATGCCCCATGACGGGCACAGTGCCGGCGAAATAATCCTGCGGGCGCCCTGGCTCACAAAAGGCTACTACAACGATCCCAACCGCGCCAAAAATCTCTGGCGTGACGGCTGGCTGTATACCGGAGACATCGGCTATGTGGACGAAGAAGGCTATATTCACATCACCGACCGTATCAAAAACGTCATCAAATCCGGCGGCGAATGGATCTCCTCCCCCCACCTGGAAAAACTGGTACGCAAGCACGGGGCGGTGGCCGATGCCGCGGTAATCGCCATGCCCGATGAAAAATGGGGCGAGAGACCGGTTGTCCTGGTGGTCATCAAGGATGAATTCAAGGAACAGACCACTATCGAGGACCTGCAGAACTTCATGCACCATTTCGTGGACGAAGGCGAAATCACCAAGTACAGCCTGCCGGATAAATTTCTGATCGTTGACGAGATACCCAGGACCGGAGTCCGCAAGATCAACATCCGCCAGATCAGACAGATCTACGGACAGTAATGTCGATTGAGAGGGAGGGGCAGGCGCCCATCTTGATTACCAAATCGTAACCCCAATTCCGCAAAACCTGTAACTCTAATTACAAAAGGGTACCCGCAGCGTCGTGATCGGAGAGCTTTGCCCGAAACTTCAATTGGATAACATACTGTATATACATATATTATCCTGAAATATGGCCCCATAACCCCCCTTTGGCACCGACCTTGCGTTATAGAGGGCGGGGAACGAAAAAACCAAGGGGGATTTGGGGAATGAAAAAATCAATCGCAATCATCACGGCAA
>CAYWBU010000169.1:0-5171 GCA_964456565.1 uncultured Bacteriovoracaceae bacterium
ACGACTATTCAGATCTTCACAAAGAACGCCAATCAGTGGAAAGAGCGTCTAATCGGTTATAGGCAAGCGGCAGAGCATTAATGGTGGTCAGCAGATTCATCAGGTTGCCGTAGACCCGGCCGACCTTGCCGCGGGTCAGTTCGGCCACGTCCGGATTCTTCTTCTGCGGCATGATGGACGAACCGGTGCAGTAGGCATCCGGCAGTTCCACAAAGGCAAACTCCTGCGAATTCCAGATGATGATTTCCTCGGCCATCCGGCTCAGATGCATCATGATCAGGGAACAGGCCGCCACGGTTTCAATGGCAAAGTCGCGGTCACTGACACCGTCGATTGAATTAGAGCAGGGCGCACTGAAACCAAGCTCGCTAGCCGTCATATGGCGGTCGATCGCATGCGGGGTGCCCGCCAGGGCGGCCGAGCCCAAGGGTGAGACATTGATCCGGGTCAGGGCATCATCGAGCCGCTGGTAGTCCCGCAGAAACATCTCGAAATAGGCCAGCAGATGATGGGCGAAACTGACCGGCTGGGCATGCTGCAGATGCGTCATCCCCGGAGCCAGTACATCAACACAGGTTGCGGCCTTGCCCACCACGGCCTGCAGCATTGTCCGCAGGCCCTCCCTGATGGCCTCCACCTCATCGCGCACGTAGAGACGCATGTCGGTTGCCACCTGGTCATTGCGGCTGCGGGCCGTGTGCAGTTTCTTGCCGGCCGCGCCGATGCGCCTGGACAGTTCGGCCTCGATATTCATGTGGACATCTTCCAGGGCCGGATCAAATTCAAAGGTCCCGGCCTCGATCTCGGCCTTGATCTCGCCCAAGCCCTTTTCAATCGCGGCAAATTCGTCCCCGCTGAGGATACCGGCTTCCACCAGCATCCGGGCGTGGGCAATGCTTCCGCGGATATCCTGGGCATACAGTCTGGAATCAATGCTGACCGATTCGCTGAAGGACTCCACCCTGGAGCTGGTGCCTTCGGCAAAACGGCCGCCCCACATCTTTTTACTCATTGTCTCTTAACGCCCTCATTCTCAGTCTCAACGCATTCAGCCGGATAAAACCGCCGGCATCCTTCTGGTCGTAGACCTCATCTTCCTCAAAGGTGGCCACCTCCGGATTGTAAAGCGACTTTTCGGCCCGGCGGCCCGTCAGGATGCAGTTGCCCTTGTAGAGTTTGACCCGGGCATCACCCGTGACACCCTTCTGGGTCTCGTCAATCAGCTTCTGCAGGGCTTCGCGCTCCGGGGCAAACCAGTAACCGTTGTAGACCATGGCGGCATATTTGGGCATCAGCTCATCGCGCAGATGCATCACCTCACGGTCCATGGTCAGCTGCTCCACGCCCCTGTGGGCCACCTGCAGGATGGTTCCGCCGGGGGTCTCATATACCCCGCGCGACTTCATACCCACATAACGGTTCTCCACCATGTCGACCCGGCCCACGCCATGCCTGCCGCCCAGTTCGTTCAGCCGCGCCAGCAGGTTGGCCGGCGAAAGCTTCTCGCCATTGACCGCCACCGGATCGCCGTCAACAAAGCTGATCACCACATCTTCGGGGGTGTCCGGGGCCTTTTCCGGGCTCACCGACAGCACGAACATGTCTTCATCGGGCGCATACCAGGGATCCTCCAGGACCCCGCCCTCAAAGCTGATATGCAGCAGGTTGCGATCCATGCTGTAGGGTTTTTTCTTGGAAACCGGGACCGGAATCCCGTGCTGCTGCGCGTAATCAATCATCTTTTCCCGCGAACGCAGCTGCCACTCGTCCATCTTCCAGGGCGCGATGATCTCCACATCCGGCTTCAAGGCCCAGAAGGTCAGTTCAAAACGCACCTGGTCATTGCCCTTGCCGGTGGCCCCGTGGGCCACGGCCACGGCCCCTTCCTTCTCCGCGATCTCGATCATGCGCCGCGCGATCAGCGGGCGGGCCAGAGTGGTACCCAGCAGGTAGCAGCCCTCATAGATCACGTTGGACCGGAAGGCCGGGAAGACATAGTCACGCACAAAATCTTCCCTTACATCGTCAATATAGATCTTGGTCGCGCCGGTATTGAGGGCCTTTTCCTCCAGGCCGTCAAGCTCTTCGGCCTGACCGACATCGGCGGCATAACAGATCACGTCATAACCCAGTTCATCCTGCAGCCATTTCAGAATAACCGACGTATCCAGTCCGCCGGAATATGCCAATACGACCTTTTTTCTACTCATCTAAAAAACTCCTTACTTTCCAGATATTAAGAAATCCATAATCGCCTCCTGTACAAAGAGACGGTTGCGGGCCTGTTCCCATACCACCGACTGAGATCCTTCCAGGACCTCCTCGGTAACCTCTTCCCCGCGATGCGCCGGCAGACAGTGCATGAAGATTGCTGCGCCAGCCGCCTTTCCCATGGTAGCCGCATCAACCTGATAGGCACTGAAGACCTTGCTGCGCGCCTCGGCATCATCTTCCTGCCCCATGCTGGCCCAGACATCCGTATTGACCGCCACGGAACCCTCCACGGCCGCCGCCATTTCGCGCGTCACCGTGATCCGGGCGCCCTGATTGCGCGCCGCCTGCAAAATCTTTTCATCGGGCTCATAGCCTTCGGGACAGGCCAGCCACAGATCAAAGCCCAGCAGTGCCGCGGCGTTGATCCAGGAGTGGGCCATGTTGTTGCCGTCGCCCACCCAGGCCACTTTGCGGCCTTCGAGATCACCGCAACGTTCCTGCAGCGTAAAACAGTCCGAAAGCACCTGACAGGGATGCAGCAGGTCGGTCAGGGCATTGATCACCGGGACATCGGCCCAATAGGCCAGCTCCTCAATCCGTTCATGCCCGTAGGTGCGCATGATGATTCCGTCACAGTAGCCCGCCAGGATTCTGGCCGTATCCTTGAGGGGCTCGCCCCGGGCAATCTGCGAACTGCCCGGCGTCAGCACAATCGGATGCGCCCCCAGCCTAGCAACCCCCACCTCAAATGAGATCCGGGTCCGGGTGGACGCCTTTTCAAAGATGAAGGCCACGGCCTTGCCGGCCAGCGAGGCCTCAATCCGTCCCGCCTTGAATTCGGCAGCCCTGGCCAAAATTCCCTCAACTTCGCCGCGGCTAAGATCGCACAGTGAAAGCAGGTCGCGGTGATCGCTCACAGTCCATTCTCCTTCAGCAGGCTGTCAATGGTCTCGACTGCCCGGTCAATCTCCTTGATGGAGATTATCAGCGGCGGAACCAGCCTGATTATATTGTTTTTGATGATGTTCAGCAGGATACCCTTTTCCAGGCCGGCCTGCACCATGAATGCAAGATCGGCATCCGTCTCCACGCCGACCATCAGGCCCTTGCCGCGGATGTCCTTGATACAGGGATGCTGATCCCGGATCTCGGAGAGCCGATTCCTAAGGTAAATCCCCTGCCGCAGACTCTTCTCGGCCACCTTTTCCCTGATCATATATTTCAGGGTGGCGAGTCCACAACTCATGGCCAGGGGATTGCCGCCAAAGGTCGAGGCATGTGATCCCGGCTGAAAGGCCTCTGCCACCTCGGGCCTGGCCACCAGGGCTCCCACCGGGAACCCGTTGCCCAGGGCCTTGGCTAACGTCATGATATCGGGCTCCACCTGCTCATGCATGTATCCGAACAGCTCGCCGGTCCGCCCCAGTCCGGTCTGGACTTCGTCCAGCATCATCAAGACCCCTTCACGGTCGCACAGTTCACGGACCTCTTTCAGATATCCCGGCGGCGGCACCTTGATCCCGCCTTCTCCCTGGATCGGCTCCAGCATCACGGCGCCCACCTCGGGGCTGAGGGCCTTCTCCAAGGCACTTATATCGCCATATTCCACAACCGCAAAACCGTCCGGGATCGGATCAAAGCCCTGCCGGAACTTATCCTGACCGGTGGCCGCCACCGTAGCCAGGGTGCGGCCATGGAAGGAACCCTTGACCGTAATGATCTTCGAGCCGCGTTTGCCCTGCTGACTGCAGTACTTGCGGGCCAGCTTGATGGCGCCCTCATTGGCTTCGGCCCCCGAATTGCAGAAAAAGACCTTCGATTTAAAAGAGTTCCGGGCCAGCAGATCGGCAAGCTTTTCCTGCTGCGGAATCTGATAAAGATTGGAACAGTGGAAAAGTTCTCCGGCCTGCTGCTGCAGGGCCTTGACCACTTCGGGATGGGCATGGCCGAGGTTGCACACGGCGATCCCGGCCACCATATCGAGATATTCCCGGCCGCGATCGTCCCATACAAGGCAGCCGCTGCCCTTGACAAGCCTGACTGGCAGACGCGAATAGGTTTCCATTAAATGATTCATCGCTTACCCCTTGATCAATTGTGTCCCGATGCCCGAATCCGTAAACAGCTCCAGAAAGATCGAATAAGGTTCCCGGCCATCCAGGATATGCGCCTTGCCGACCCCGCTGTTCAGGGCGTGCATACAGCATTCCAGCTTGGGAATCATGCCGCCGGTGACCACTCCTGCATCAATCAGATGCTGGGCATCCCGACAGTCCATGCTGGAGACCAGCTTTTTATCGCCATCCAGCACCCCTTTCTCGTCGGTCAGGATAATCAGCTTTTCGGCCCTGAGCTCGCTGGCAATCGCCGACGCCGCCGTATCCGCGTTGATATTGTAGGTCATCCCGTCAGGACCCGACCCCAGCGGCGCAATCACGACTATGAAACCGGCCTTTTCCAGCGTGTCGATTATCCCGGGATCCACTGCCACGATCTCGCCCACATGGCCGATATCGATACGGGATTCATCTTTTGTCAGATAAAGTTTGCGGGCCTCAATCAGACCGCCGTCCTTGCCGGAAATCCCCACAGACCGTCCGCCCTCCTGGTTGATCAGGCTGACGATCTCCTTATTGACCCCACCGGCCAACACCATCTCCACCACATTCATGGTCTGCGAATCGGTTATGCGCTTGCCGGCAACGAAACTGGACTCGATCCCCATCTGTTCAAGGACCCCGCCAATCTGGGGACCGCCGCCATGCACCACCACCACCTGAATACCGACATACTGCAGCAGGATGATCTGTCTTGCAAAAATGGCCTTCAGTTCGGGATCGGTCATGGCATGACCGCCATATTTGACCACAATCCGCTTGCCGCGGAAATCACGGATGTATGGCAGTGCCTCGCCGATTATCTTTACTCTTTCTACAGCATGTTCCATCCACGAACAC
>CAYWBU010000170.1:0-5149 GCA_964456565.1 uncultured Bacteriovoracaceae bacterium
GATCGATTATATCCCAGATCAGTTCAACTACCGGGAAAACCAGATGCGCGAACTTTCGTTCCTGCTCAAACCCGGGATAAAGGGGGGCAGACCACTCAATGCCAGCATCAGGGGAACTCCGGGAACCGGAAAAACCACCTCGGTGAAGAAGATATTCGGTGATATTGATGAGATGGAGTCACAGATGGTGACTATCCAGATCAATTGCCAGATCGAAAATACCAGGTTTTCTATTCTCTCTGAGATTTACAAGCGTCTTGCCGGCCATACCCCGTCAGCTGCAGGGAACTCATTCAAACGGGTTTTCGAATCTATCGCCCACCAGCAGGGCCACGCAGGTATAGGGCACCTTTACGGCATCGGCCACGGCCTGCAGGGCACAGTAGGAGCACACCCGGTCGTCCTGGCCGTAACCGCCCACCATGGAGGCGTCAAAGCCGATCTCGCGCGCCGGGCCGGCCGGCACCACCTCGATGTCGGCCGAGACAAAATCTTCCTCGCTCAGGCCATATTTCTTATTGAGCAGCCCCAGTATCCGGGCCTTGACCTTTTTTTCCTTCTCCTTGAGGTCGGGCCGTGAACCGCAGATCAGGTTCAGCTTTTCACCCTGGAAGGCCTCGCTGACCTTCTTGGAGCCCTGGGCCTTGCGCGACAGGTGCGGCAGCAGGTCCTCAATGGTGAAACACGGCTCAGTGACGTCCTCACCCAGGCTGATCTCCACCAGGCTGCCGTCGCCCCGCGCCACCACACCGTGCAGGGCCAGCGGTCGCGCCAGCCACTGATATTTCTTGATGCCGCCGTAGTAGTGGGTCTTGAGCATCACCAGATCGGTATCCTCGTACAGCGGCCGGGCCTTGAGGTCCAGCCGCGGCACATCCAGATGCGAAACCACCAGGCGCACGCCCTCGGACAGCGGCCTGTCACCCTTGCGGCAGATGGCAATGGCCCTGCCGCGGTTTTCGATCAGGTACAGGTCTTTACGGTCCTTGAGCAGTTCTCTGACATAATTGACGGCCAGACGTTCGGTCTTGGCGACGGAGATAAAATCCATATATCCCCGGCAGAATCCGTCCACCTGTTTTTCCTTGCCCTTCAGGATCTCCCAGCCCGACTTGACTTCATATTCCAGTCCGGGCTGCTGCGTTTTCTTCGGCATCATCTTCCTCCTCTACCCGCCGGACAACCGGCCCCAATCCGGTTTCAGAAACGTCCGGCTATGGCATGATTGCAAAAGGCACAGCGGCCATCCTGCAGGCTGATCTCGGCCACCTGGAAACCCCTGCGGGTTATGATACGGCGGCCGCAAGACGGACAATAGGTGCTTTCGCCCTCATGTCCCATAACATTGCCTGTATACACGAAGTTGAGACCCGCTTCCAGACCAATGTTCCGGGCCCTTTCCAGATCGGCGACCGCCGTGGGCGGGGCCGCGTCATATTTATAGCGCGGATAGTAGCGGCTGATATGCCAGGGAATATCAGCACTCAGCGAACGGATGAACCCGGCAATCTCACGCAGCTCCCGGTCCGAATCATTCTCCCCCGGAATCAGCAGGGTGGTGAGTTCGATCCAGATCCCGCTGGCATGATAGGCCCCGATCGCCTCCAGCACGGGACCCAGCCGCGCCCCGCACAGCCGGCGGTAAAAACTGTCGGAGAAGGCCTTGAGGTCGATATTGGCCGCATCGATCAGCCCCTTGAGATCCTTCCTGACCACATCCGGTTCGATATAGCCGTTGGTCACGAAGACATTTCTGATGCCCGCCGCCTTGGCGATCCGGGCCGTGTCCAGGGCATATTCGATATAGATGGTGGGCTCGGTATAGGTGTAGGCGATCACCTCGCAGCCGGTGCGCAGGGCCTCCTCCACCACCAGGGCCGGCGGCAGATCATCACCCGTGACCCGTCCGGTCTCGGCCGGATACTGCGAGATGTCGCTGTTCTGGCAGAAGGCGCACTTGAGGTTGCAGCCCACCGTGGCGATGGAATAGGCCCGACTGGCCGGCCTGACATGGAAGAGCGGTTTTTTCTCGATCGGGTCGGCCCCGGCCGAGATGGCCAGGCCGTAGACCAGGCTCTGCAAACGGCCGCCCACATTGCGCCGCACCCCGCAGATCCCGCTCGCCCCCTCGCACATGACACAGCCGTGCGGACACAGCCGGCAACGCACCCTGTCATCTTCCAGAACCTCCCAGAACAATGCCTCGCGCATGGTCTACCTCCTGTCAGGGCAACTATTCCCGGCTCGCAATCGAACCATATCTTTCAGGCAAAGATGTCGGGATCATTCCCCATCGTTTCGATCAATTTCACGATAGAGTGACAAAGCCATGCCTCCGGCCAAGGTCACCCCTGCCACCAGAAACCCCCACATGAAAAGAATTTTCCAGTTAATGCGGTCAACAGCCTTGGTTAAGCCGGAAACATCTCCTGTATCCGCAACAGATTCACACCAGGCCTTTTTTGCCACAACTCGATTCGGATACCCCAACTCTTGCAACAATGCATCCATATTGGAGTTATTACTGATAACTCCGGCATTACCATAGGAAAGCCTGAAAGGCGAAGCCCCCTGTGCCACAAAAATAAGCTTGTCAGGAACTCCTCCCAATTTAACGGCAACATCTCCAACACCCCAGGGAAGACTGTCCCCATGCGGAACGATCTTGAAAAATCGGTACCTTGAAGCCACAATCCGGATTTCATCACGCGCCACCAGATGCCCATCAATATCAAGGGCATAGTACACACCATCTGCAATCCGGTGCCATGGCCCATCCTGTTTATAACTACCCATAATATTGGCATTCAGGACTGTATTCCTATGCGGAAAATTGAACCGTAAAAAATCTGTCGGCATATAACCTCCGCCATCAACCACAACCGCCCCGGATTGAACATCAACAACCCTTGCGTCCGACCATTCCCGTTGTCTTTCCTGACTTTTTCTTACTGCAGTCGTAAAAAAACCCGTTATACCTTGAAGCTGAACAGGATCGTCCCACTCCAGCCTGAGATATTTATATTTCGCGCTGGGGAGGTAAATCATATCTTTCCTGAGATTATGTCCATTATATACAAAATCAGCCAAACTTGCCGAAGCTAAGACGGTGGACCAGCTGCATAGATCATTGCTTCCCCTAACTCTGGTCTCCAACATGAAACTACCGTCACCTCCCGACCAATCGAACCTCAGTTTGTCGGGTATATGATCAAACAATGAAAGATCAATCAGGTATGCATTTATCTTTTCATCGCTCTTCGCCCCCGATGATTTCAGCTCTATTATGGTCCCCGATTCATTGGTCTGCACCTGCATGGAAAAATTGCCTTGAGACTGATTCGGAGCGCTAACCGGGAAAAAAGCAAGGCGATGGACCGTTTCTCTGGATGATGACTCAACAGCATTCACATCCACAGACAATACCGTATGGGGAACAGCATCACCCTGGGAATTATAAATCCTGATATCAGCGAGGTCGGATCTCAGCACCCCTCTGTATACCGTTTGGGGCAACGCCATCTCATAGATTGCCCCGTTACGCTCAGTACCGAGAATTATCAATCCGTTAAAATCTTTGGGCCCAGGTCCTGGGGCGGCAAACCCCATCCCGAAAAATATTAAACCGGCCATGACAAACAGAATGAGTTTCTTCACTTCCTATCCTCCGCCCGGCTCGTATTAATCTTTTCCACGGCAACTCTCGGAGGCAGCGGCGAAAAATATCCGATCAAAAGCATTACCAGCCCCACCACAATGAAAGAAATAATCCGGGCTATTGTATTCAGTCCACCCATATCAACAAAGAAGAGCTTGAGCACCACTACCCCCAAAAGTGCGGCCCCTGTACACCAGACGTTACGCATGTTTCTGCGGGTGGCGAAACCCATCCCCAGCATGGCAAGGATGCTCCAGCTGATGGAAATCGTCGTTTGGAAGACCAGGGAGGAATACATCCCCGAAAGTGAAAAGTTCACACCGCCCCAAAAATGAACCGTCCTCGCAAGAACACCGTTGAAAACCATAAAGGCTACGAAACCCCACAAGAACGGTACCCACTCCAACTCTTCAAAAATACGTCTCTTCTTAATCTCAAGGAACCACATCATGAATATTCCCATCATGAAAATCTCTGTCAGTTCCAAAGGATTTAAGACCGGAACAAAAAATATAGGTACAGGATCTCCGGCAACGGTTAATGCGGTAACAAGAACCCATAGCAACAAAACACCCGTTACCGGCAACAAACCTATCCCCACAAACAAATCATGATATCTGCCAATCGGCCAGGGAAGACCCGATCCGACCCGGATTACAGCAAATACCACACCGGAAAGCAGCAATGGCCACAGAATCATAGCCCACACCCCCTGATTGGGGACAAAAGCGCCGCTCGCCCACACCAATGAAAACAACACCATCCAGAATGAGGCCAGATGTTCAAGCTTTCTTACATCTTCCGACAAAAATGTCTCATGTTGCCATAGAACCAGGTATTGAACGAAAAAAGCCAGTGGCCAGGCAATAAATCCCAGATTGATAACCGGCGAATATTTATAATTCATCGTCCAATCAAAAATCATAAAAACCAGCATTACGGGCAACAGCAGCCATAAGGGATAAATCATTGCCTTCCATGAGATTTTCCGATTCAGGAAATCCATTATCAGGGTTGTCGCCGCTACAAAAATCACCGCCACATGCAGCACAAAACGCCCCAGAATAAACCGCTCAATCTCAACAAATCCGGCGATATACCACCAGACAATACCCCACCCCAACATCATAAAGCAGGACCCCTGCTCCCACTCCTTAAGGGTTGTTTCATATTTTTCAAGCACGAACGCCGATAGCAACCCGGCCATTGCAATCAACAGACAGGCCAGATAAAAGCCATTGACTATTGCAATATTCCCATAGGGAACATTTATCGCCGTAATGAAGAAGATGCCGGCTGCAAACTGAAGCAACATCCCGAATATCCTTGGCAACACCCGATCCTGGCGAACGCCGATCCAGATCATTCCGCAGCCTTCAATAGCCCAAGACACCGATGTCCAACGCCCATCCAATGCCATGGGGATAGCCAGGGTAGCAAAGATAACACATAGTGCTAGAAAAACTTCCGCCAGAACCCGCAGACCAGTCC
>CAYWBU010000171.1:0-5107 GCA_964456565.1 uncultured Bacteriovoracaceae bacterium
TCCTCGGACAGCTGATCAGCGGCGGCATAAAAAAGGTGACCATCAACTACAGCGGCGCGGCCTCCGAGATCGACACCAAACCGGTTACCATTGCCGGTATCAAGGGTTTCCTTTCCTCCATCGTATCCGATGTCAACTATGTCAGCGCGCCCATCATCATGAAGGAGCGCGGGATTGAAGTGGTGGAAAGTTTTTCGTCATCCGATGAAACCTTCAGCAATATGATCGACGTCACCATCGAGCTTGAGACCGGGACCCGCTATCTGGCCGGATCGGTCTTCAAATCCGGTGATCTGCGCTTTGTCAAGATTGACAACTACCAGATCGAGGTGGTCCCCGAAGGCCACATGCTGGTCATCTACAACGAGGACAAGCCCGGCACCGTGGGCAACCTCGGCACCATCCTGGGCAAGGCCCAGACCAACATCGCAAGCCTGTTCCTCGGCCGCGACAAGCAGGACGGCACGGCCATCATCATTGTCGACATCGACAATGAGCTTCCGGAACAGTACATCAACGAGATCAGAAATGTTCCCAACATCATTTCCGTGAAGGAACTAGTCTTATAACAGTAGAGGAGACATTACATGGCAAGCTTAATCGTTATCGGCACCCAGTGGGGCGATGAAGGTAAAGGCAAGATTGTCGACCTTCTGACCGAAAACTCGGATTACATCATCCGTTTCCAGGGGGGCAACAATGCCGGTCACACCCTCGTGATCGGAGACCAGAAGGTTGTGCTGCATCTGATCCCCTCGGGCATCCTGCACAATGACAAACTGTGCATCGTCGGATCCGGCGTTGTGGTTGATCCCGAAGTCCTGCTGAGTGAGATTGACGAGCTCAAGGAAAAAGGACACAAGGTGTCCCCCGAAACTATCATGGTCAGCGACCGGGCCCATGTGATCATGCCCTATCACAAGATCATCGACCATGCGCGCGACAACCAGCGCATCGGCACCACCGGCCGCGGCATCGGACCGGCCTACGAGGACAAGGCCCGCCGCACCGGCATCCGCATGATCGACCTGATCAATCCCGACCTGCTGCGCAAACGGCTGGATTCGATCTTTGACGCCAAGGAAAAATATATCACCCAGATCCTTGAAGTTAAGGGCATGGACAAGGAAGCTATCTATAAAAAATATGCCGAGATGGGTGCCCGGTTGAAAGATTATGTCACCGACACCGCCCTGATCGTGCACAAGGCCGCCAAGGCCGGTGAAAACATCCTGTTCGAAGGTGCCCAGGGCGGCATGCTGGATATGGACTTCGGGACCTATCCGTTTGTCACCTCCTCCAACACCATTGCCGGACAGGCCTGCGTGGGTTCCGGCATCGGCCCCAGCAAGATCGACAAGTCTCTCGGTATTGCCAAGGCCTATACCACCCGGGTCGGCGAAGGCCCCTTCCCCACCCAGCTTGATGATGAAACCGGCGAACGGCTGCGCGCCTTCGGCGGTGAATATGGCGCCACCACCGGCCGTCCGCGGCGTTGCGGCTGGCTCGACCTTGTCGTGCTCAATCATTCCGTGCGGCTGAGCTCCATCGACTACCTGGCGATCACCAAACTGGACGTACTTTCCGGCTTCGAGACCATCAAGGTGGCCACGGCCTACAAGAGCGGCGACCGCATCATCGAAACCATGCCGGCCGACTTCGAGATGTACCCCGACCTTGAGCCCGTCTACGATGAGCTGCCCGGCTGGGAGGAAAACATCTCCGATATCCGTTCCTTTGACGAACTTCCGGAAAACTGCAAGAAATATATCGCCTATATGGAAGAAAAGACCGAGACCAAGGCCGCCATCATCTCCGTCGGCCCCAAACGCGATCAGACCATCATTGTCGAGGATCTCTTCGCCTAAAGTTTTTTTCACGTCACAACAAAAAAAGGCCGGCTAAAAGCCGGCCTTTTTTATTACATCCGCTTTATTTTAAGTTCAGCTGCATCCTGAGCAGGAACTGCAACAGGAACCGGAGCACGAACTGCAGTCCTTTTTGCCCGAGGCAACCCTTGAAATCATCTTTTTGAGATTTTCGCTGCCGCAATCCGGGCACTGCGGTTTATTCTCGGAACTCATGCTTACCAGCAGTTCGCATACATGGCCGCAATCCTGACACTTATATTCATATAAGGGCATCGTCACATCCTCCAGCTTGGTATGCAAAACAAGTAATTCCTGTTGCCGCAAAAGTCAACCACATCAAGCCTTTTGACAAAAACCGCCCCAGCGGATACTATACATCCCCAATAATTAAATGTATTCGGGGAGGATTCATGGACACCTACACCTTCTATAAAGTCGAAAAAACCGGCCACACCGCCTGGATCCGCCTCAACCGTCCCCACAAGAAAAATGCCATGGGTCCTGAAGCCTGGCAGGAGCTGCCGCCCATCTTTCAGGACATCCAGGACGACGACGATATCAGGGTCTGCATCATCAGCGGCGAAGGTGATGACTTCTGCGCCGGCATCGACCTGGTGGGCATGGCTCCGGTTATCCCGGCGCTCAGCAGCTGGGACTTCAGCGCCGGAGCCCGCAAGGAACTCTTCCGGGCCATCGCCCCGCTGCAGGAGGCCATCTCGGCCCCTGAAAAATGTTCCAAACCCGTTATCTGCGCCATCCACGGCCACTGTATCGGCGCCGGCCTCGACCTGGCCAGCGCCTGCGACATCCGCCTGGTGTCCGCCGATGCCCGCATCTCCCTGAAAGAGGCCGCCGTGGCCTTCATCGCCGACGTGGGCAGCCTGCAGCGCATGCCTCACATCGTGGGTCAGGGCATCACCCGCGAACTGGCCTTCACCGCCAAATTCATCGACGCCTCAAGGGCCCTGAACATTATCCTGTCCAACGCGGTCTTTGAGGACAAAGAGGCCCTGCTGGAAGGCGCCGCCCAAATGGCAGAAGAAATCGCGGCCAATTCGCCCCTGGCGGTCCAGGGCTCCAAGGAGGTCCTCAACTACTGCCGCGGCAAAAATATTGCCGACGGCCTCGAATATGTGGCCGCCCGCAGCGCCATGGTCCTGCCGTCCGAAGACCTGGCCGAAAGCATGCGGGCCTTCATGGAAAAAGACCGCCCCGATTTCAGCGGCAGATAATTTCACATCGGGACCGGACAATTTTCCTGATTGCAAAAATCATCAATAAAATGAGAAAAGTTTCCACTCTTTGATAGGTAAAATTTTTCCACACGCACCTGAAGTACCCTTCCGGTAATCAACCGCGATTTGTAACCACAGGTTTCCTAAGGACTTTATACGATATAACTAATGGCACACAAGTTGCTTCTTTTCGGCATTCTTTACGGAAACTTTAGAGGAGGTCAAAGAAAATGAAAAGAACATCCAGTTTACTGTTGGTCATCCTGCTGTGCTGCTCAATGCTGACAGCCTGCTCAAACAAGGATGAGACCCTTGTTCCGGCCGATCTGGCCGCAATGGGACTTGGCGCGGAAGGCAGCGTCGAAGAAGTCGCCCTGGTAGATGCCCTGCTGCCTCAGACAATCACAGCCTACGGCTATAGAGGTGTCGAGGATGAGGAAGAGGGGTCAGTTCCTAAAAGAACCTTTGAGGAATATGAGCCCTGGCAGATCGTCCAGCTCGACATGACCTACGGTTTCGAGGCCGATGCAATCGAAATCGGCATTGCCGCCTCAATCATCGATGAGGAGCTCAAGGAAGACATCATTGATGTTCTTGAGCATATCCTGATTGATTATGATGCCGAAGAAGACGGCCTGCCCGCGGGCACCGCGCATCTGAACTATGCCGGCCAGCTCACGGACCTCACTGTCGACATCAACGGCCGCGCCATCAACCCTGAAGTCCTCGACTTCTACATCCTTGAAAATGCCACCGAGGGACCCTCCGCCCTGCGGCTCAACCTTGAGTATACCGCTGCCGGCGAGCTGGATCTCATATCTCTGGCCGCCTACAACGAGAGAATCGGCTGGGATGAGCTCGCCTTCTATGGCTTCAGTTACGAATATAATCAGGACGCCAGTCTGGCCGCAGTTGAAAGCACCCTCTATGTCGCCGCCTTCGCCCTTCCGGCCTTCCGGACCGAATTCAGCTACCGCGGCGAAGATGATTTCCATCCCTTCTGCGAAGAAGCCGACAAGGTTGCCGTTAGTTATACTTGGACAGAAATCTCGCGCAAACCGGAATACCGCAGATACTCCGGCAGCCCCAACACCCCGGATGGAGTTTACTGGAGCAGATATACCTGCCATGACAGTTTCGGCTGGTTCAAAAGCGGAATCGCGGAATATATCTCCGACGATCAGGGACGCCTGAGCGAAAGGATTGTTTTTGAGATTGACATTGATCGTGATTGCCGTAACGACGAACAGCTGACCGATCCTGATTATGATAATGCTCCCATGGTTGACTACAGTAATGAACCCATCACCAGAAATGGCTGGATACTTGTCGTCGATGATACCGAGCCCCTCTTCAGGACCGTCAACAATTATGACGACAACAGCCGCCTGGTTAGGATCGACATCTTCACCAGCTTTGGCTGTGGTTATCCCGATGGACCTCGCAGCACGCCCAAAGTCGGCGAGCCCGGCGTCCCCGGCGAACCGCCATACGATCCATGGGGACTGCCCTCATTTGAAACTCTGTTCACCTATGACGAGCAGGGAATGCTGATCCGGGTGGATGTCAATGATATCTATTTCGAGGTAGTCGAAGCAGGTGAAGTGGAAAAAACCATCGACGATGGCGGATACACCTTGGAAAAACGTATCGACAAGGAAGATTCCTGCTTTGCCGAGATTACCTGGGCGCTTTACCCGGTTCCCGAGACAGCCGTAGAGGCCCTCAACTTCGCCTCCTTTGTTCCCGGAATCGAAAACATCTTTGACACCTATCTGATCGCCCCGATCTTTTCCGGATACGGGTTCCTGGGCGGCAAATAGATTAGCATCAAACTTCAAGGGGGAGGGTTAAACCTCCCCCTTTCATCCTGAACATGATATAACAACTCCATGAAAAACAGACGGCATATAAATCCGCTCACCATCCTGCTGGCAGTTATCACAGCCCTGATGCTGAATGCCTGCGGCTCGGACAGCGATGATTCCATGGAGGCCTATT
>CAYWBU010000172.1:0-1288 GCA_964456565.1 uncultured Bacteriovoracaceae bacterium
CATTTACATCCAGCATAACCACCGGGGAGGACATGATATCTTCCGCAGTCAGAGGAGGCGGGCCTGAGCGATTATGAACCCTTTGAGTTGGATGCCCTGGAGGCCTACAAGCTCAGGACCATGGTGAGCGAACTGGATCAGGATGATCTGCTGGCGCAGCTCCGGGCCCGGGGCGAGCTGCCCCACGGCAGTCGCGGCGATGTCCTGGCCCAGGATCTGGCCGCTATTGAGGCCGGCATGGAAGATCTGCGCGCCGGGATTATCGGTGATCGGCAACCTGAAGATCTGGTGCTTGAAATCGAGTGCGGTGATTTCAGCCTGGGAGGCCTGGTCAGGGTTTATGGCAGGGAAATCTGTTTTGCCGGCCGGCCGGCCGGCATCAGGAACAGAGATCTCCTGGCCGTCTGGATTAATCATCTGGCATTGAGTGCGGCCGGCTATGCTGCCAGCAGTTATTATCTGGGGCTGGAACGCCAGAAACCCGCCGCCCGCAGGTTTGCGCCTTTAACAGCGGAAACCGCCCGGAATCTGCTCGGAGATCTGCTGGATATCTACTGGAGCGGGCTGAATAAACCGCTGCACTTCTTTCCAGAGACCTCCGGGGGCTTTGCCGCCGAACTCCTGAAGAGCAATGATGCGGTCAAGGCTGCCGCCAGGGCCACGACTGCCTGGCAGGGCAGTTATTATGCTGCCGGGGAGGGCGAGGATGATTATTACCGGCTGGCCCTGGGCGATGCCGCTCCGCTGGAAAACGGTTTCAGCGAACTGGCGCTAAATATCTGGCAGCCGCTGCTGGAAAACATGGAGGCGGGGATCTGATGCGCGAACTGGATCTGCTTGCAACTCCGCTCACGGGCGTGCACCTGATCGAGGCCAGCGCCGGTACCGGCAAGACCTATACCATCACCTTCCTCTATCTCAGACTGCTGCTGGAAGAAGAACTCACGGTGGATCAGATCCTGGTGGTGACCTTCACCGAGGCGGCCACGGCCGAGCTCAAGGATCGCATCCGCAATGTCCTGGCGGAGGCTTACCGGGAACTGCGCTTTGGAGGGTCTGACGAAGCTGTTCTGAAATCCATCCTGGACAGGATTCCCGACAGGGATGCCGCGGCGGAAAGCCTGCGCCGGGCCCTGCTGGGATTTGACGAGGCCTGCATCTTCACGATCCACGGGTTTTGCCGCCGCATGCTGGGAGAGCTGGCCTTTGCCGGCGGGGTGCTCTTTGATGCCGAACTGTCTGCCGACCGCAACAGCGTCCTGGCGGAACTGGCAGCCGATTTCTATCG
>CAYWBU010000172.1:1298-5107 GCA_964456565.1 uncultured Bacteriovoracaceae bacterium
GTCGCCCACCTGCTCGATGCCTTCCCGGCGCTGGTCCGGGCCCAGCGCTATGGCGACGTGCGCGGCACCGACACCGGGCGGCTCGCCGAGGTCACCGAGGCACTGCTGGCACGCATCTGTGCCGGCCTGCCGCCGGTGGCCTGTAAGGCGATCTGTGACGCCGGGTGTACCCCGGACGGGCTCAGGGATCTGGCCGCAAGGCTGCCCCTGGATGCGGCCGTGATCCCCGAGATCGAACGACCGGAGGTGGAAGGACTGCTGCGGGAGACGGCTGAGGCCAAAGATCTGCTGGCGGCAATCTGGCAGGGCGAGTCCGGTACTGTGCGGGGCACCCTGGAAAATGATCCGGGCCTTAAGCGCAACATCTACAATAAGAATATCAGCAGTTGGTGTGCTGATATGCAGGCCTTTCTGCAGGGCGCGGCATTGGTTCCTTTTGCAAAATTTGAGATGTTTACCGCCGCCAGGCTGCGATCCGCTCTCAAGAAGGATGCCGCTGCGCCCCGACATGCCTTTTTTGATGAGTGTGGAAAATATAAAGAGCTTGTGGATCGGCTCGGTGAGCAGCTGGACGGTCTCGCTGTCTGGCTTAAAAACCAGTTTGTGGAATATCTGCAGGCGGAGCTGCCCGGCCGCAAGGAACTGCAGGGAGTCCTCTATTTTGACGATCTGCTGACCCAGATGCGCACCGCCCTGGCATCGGAAAATTTTGTGGCGGCACTGCGGCAGCGCTACGGCGCGGCCCTGATCGACGAGTTCCAGGATACCGATCCGGTGCAGTATGCCATTTTCAGCCATATCTTTGATCAGCGCCTGTTCATGATCGGTGATCCCAAACAGGCCATCTACAGCTTCCGCGGCGCGGATATCTTTACCTATCTGGCGGCCAAGGCGGCCGTGGCGGACGATAACCGCCACACCCTGAAGACCAACTACCGTTCGGCCCCGGCTTTTGTAGGCGCCCTGGACAGTCTTTTTTGCGCGGCAGATGAGCCCTTTGTCTTTGAGGGGATTTCCTTTGAACCGGTCAGGGCCGGTAAAGATGTGACACCGCCCGCAGGTCTGGCGGCCCTGAACCTGTGGCTGCTGGATTCTGGAGATGAAAAGCCCCTCAGCAAGGAAAAGGCCGGCCGGCGGATTGCCGGGGCTGTGGCCGGAGAAATCCTGCGGCTGCTGGAGGATCGGGTTGTGATTCCGGCGGATATTGCCGTGCTGGTGTGCACCAACAGTGAAGCCGTAATGGTCAGGGATGAGTTGGCTGCCAGGCGCATACCGTGCGTGCTGGATTCGGCCGGGAATATCTATGATACCCTTGAGGCCCGGGAGATCTTGCGGATATTGGGGGCCGTGAATGACCCGCAATCGCTTCCGGAACTGCGGGGCGCCCTGCTGAGCCGGATGCTGGGCTGGGATTTAACGGCGATTGGCCGGCTCCAGGAGGATGATGAACTGCTGGATCAAGTGCTGGAGCGGTTTTCCAGATTGCATGAAAAATGGCATAAATACGGCGTTGTCACCATGTTCGGCCTGCTGCTGGATGAATTTGGAGTACGCGAACGGCTGCTGGAAAGCGCGGACGGTGAGCGGGCGCTGACCAATGTGCTGCAGCTGTTCGAGCTGCTGGGGGCGGCCGAGCTTGAGGGCCATCTGGGGCCATCCCAGTTGCTGAAATGGTTGTCGCAGCAGCTTTCCCGGACAACTGACTGCCGCCAGGAAGACGAGATCCGCCTGGAGAGCGATGCGGCCGCGGTCAGGATTCAGACCGTGCACAAGAGCAAGGGGCTTGAATATGATGTGGTCTTCTGCCCGTTTGCCTGGGGCGGCCTGCGCTCGGTCGGTCGGCAGGCGCTAAGTTTCTATGATGAAGGCCGTTCCCGGCGCGTGCTGGATCTGGCACCGGGTGATGATCATGTTGAACAGGCCCGGCGTGAGGAACTGGCCGAAAACATGCGCCTGCTGTATGTGGCCCTGACCCGGGCGCGGCGCTGCTGTTATGCGGTCTGGGGCCGGATCAGCTCCTTTGAGACCGCGGCCTTTGCCTGGCTGCTGCACGGCCGGCATCTTGGCGGGGTTGATGATCTGTTGGCCGGCAAATTGAAGGACCTGGCTTTTGCGGAGATTGAAGAAGATGTGCAGGCCCTGGCCGCTGCAAACAGTGATATCCGTATCGATAAGCTGCCGGAAGCACTCTCCGGCTGCTACCGCCCGGCGTCTGAGGCAGGGCCTGCGCCCCAGTGTCCGGATTTCAGCCGCCGGATTGCGACCAGCCGCCGGTTGACCAGTTTTTCTGCCATTGCCTCCGGCGGCACGCAGGCGGCCGACTATGATGCCCTGCTTCAACGCGAGCGGCTGCGCCATGCGGCACCGGCGGGCAACGATATCTTCGGTTTCCCGCGCGGGGCGCGGCCCGGCACCATGCTGCACCGCATCTTTGAAGATCTGGATTATACGGCCGGGGCAGAACAGATCAGGGCGGTCTGTGTCCAGACCCTGAAGACCTACGGCTATGCCGCGGACTGGGCGGATACGCTCAGCGCGATGGTTGCCGACGTGCTGGAAGTGGAGCTGGAAACGGGTGTCCGGCTGGCAGAAGTTGAAAACACGGCGCGCATCAATGAGCTGGAGTTTTATTTTCCGCTGCGCAGATTCACCCCGGGCGCTCTTCGTGAGATCTATGGCGCCATGCCGGAAGATCTGAGCGCCGCGGACCTGGACTTCAGGGAGATCGGCGGCTATGTGCACGGTTTTGTGGATCTGGTGTTTTGCTGTGGCGGGCGCTACTACATCATTGACTGGAAGTCCAATCATCTGGGGGGGGCGGCCGAGGACTACAATGCGGAAAATATGGGCCGGGCCATGCGTGAGCATCATTATCACCTGCAGTATCTGCTCTACAGCGTGGCCCTGGACCGGTATCTGAAAAACCGGATTCCCGATTATGCCTTTGAAACGCATTTCGGCGGGGTTTTCTATGTCTTTCTGCGCGGCGTAAAGCAGGACCGTCCGGATCTGGGGATCTACCGCGCCGGGATCGGACCGGACCTTCTGGATAAGGCCGCCGGATTGTTGCTGCCGGAGGAGGTGCTGTGAACGATTTCCTGCCCATTGATATCCAGTTCGCGCGCTTCATGGAGGGTTTGAGCCGGGCTTGCGGCCGCGAGGTCAACCGGGCCTCGGCCGAACTGAGCGCCGCGGTCCGGCAGGGACATATCTGTATCGATCTAACCAGCTATACAGGGGATGAATATCCGGCCGACTGGCAGGCGGCCTTGCAGGCCTCCGGCGTGGTGGGCGGTCCCGGTGAAAACCGGCCGTTGATCCTGGATGAAGCCGGCCGGTTTTATCTGAAACGTTATTTTGATTATGAGGCCAACCTGGCTACGGGTCTGAAACGGCTGGCGGCCAAAAGGTTTGCTGTGGATGACGCCCTGCTGGCCGAAGGGCTTAAACGGCTCTTTGGTGCCGGGGATGATCCCGACTGGCAGCAGGTGGCGGCCATCACGGCCCTTAAAAGCGGTCTGAGCGTGATCAGCGGCGGACCGGGCACGGGCAAGACCACCACGGTGGCGGCCATCCTGGCCCTGCTGCTGGAACAGGAGGCCGGGCTCAGAATCGCCCTGGCCGCACCCACGGGCAAGGCTGCCGACCGGCTGCTGCAGTCCATCCGCAGCTCCGGGCAGCGGCTCAGGCTTTGCGATTCGGGGCTGCTGCCGGATACGGTCAGCACCCTGCACCGTCTGCTGCGCTACCGGCCGTCCGACGGCCACTTCGGCCATGACAGCCGCAGGCCGCTGCCCCATGACGTGGTG
>CAYWBU010000173.1:0-1645 GCA_964456565.1 uncultured Bacteriovoracaceae bacterium
GCCCGCATTTCAAAGCAGGAGGCCAACCTGCTGACCTCCCCGCAGTGCCCCATCCTGCTCCTGGAACAGAACCACGATCTGCCGGCCATAATTGCACCGGGCATGCGGCATCTGGGGATAATGCTGCCCTACACGCCGCTGCACCACCTGCTGCTGGAAGATTTTGACCTGCTGGTCATGACCAGCGCCAACCTGAGCGACGAACCCATCTGCATCAAGAATGCTGAAGCGCTCACACGTCTCAGGGGCATTGCCGACCTCTTCCTGGTGCACGACCGCGAAATCCTGGTGCGCTGCGACGATTCCATCGCCTTTGTGGCCGCCGGCAAAACATGCGTCACCCGCCGTTCGCGCGGGTTTGCCCCGGCCCCGCTGCACCTTGACCGGACCTACCCCCCGGTCCTGGCCCTGGGGCCGCAGCTCAAATCCGCAACCTGCATCATCAGGGATGACTGCGCCTTTTTCAGCCCGCATATCGGCGACCTGGAGACGCCTGAGGCCCGCGACTTCTTCCATGAAAGCCTGGACCTGATCCGGGACATCACCCGCTGTACACCAGCCACGCTCGCCTGTGACCTGCATCCCGGCTACTACTCCTCGCTGGCGGCCGAAAAAATGGATGGCCAGCTCATCAGGGTCCAGCACCATCATGCCCATATTGTCAGCTGCATGGCCGAAAACGGCCTGAACGGCCGCGTGGTGGGCCTGGCGCTGGACGGCACCGGCTACGGCCCGGACGGCAACATCTGGGGCGGCGAATGCCTGGTCTGCACCAGGTCGGACTTCGAGCGCGCCGGACACCTGGGCTGGTTCGACCTGCCCGGCGGTGATATGGCCATCAGGCAGCCCTGGCGTATTGCCGCGGCCCTGCTTAAAGAAATCTATGGGGATGACTGGGCGGCTATAGCCCGCAAGCTCGACCTGCTGCCCGCCGGCTTTGACCCCAAACACCTGGACCTGATGATCGCAAAACGGCTCAACTGTTTTGCAACTTCCAGCCTGGGCCGGCTCTTTGATGCCGCGGCCGTGCTGTGCGGGCTGCGGCATACGGTCAGCTTCGAGGGCCAGGCCGCCATGGAACTGGAGGCCTGCGCCGCAGACCGGGGCCCCGACCTGCGGGCCGAGCTTTCCGACGGCGAGACCCTGATCTTTGATCCGCTGCCGCTGGTTGAAGATATGGTGACTGCGCGCCTTAAAGGCACCGCGTCGGAGATGCTGGCCGCCGGCTTCCATCAGACCGTCATCGACGGTTTCACCCGCATGGCGATCCACGCCGCAGCGCGCAACAACATTGATACCGTGGCGTTGAGCGGCGGCTGTCTGCAGAACCGCCGCCTGCTCATAGGCCTGATTGCCGGGCTTGAAAAACAGGGGCTCGGGGTTGCAACCCACTCACAGATACCCATGAATGACGGTGGCATCGCCCTCGGCCAGGCCGTGTGCGCCGCCCATAGAATTGCAGGAGATGATATATGAACTATAACGAGGTACTCCTTGGTCACGGCGGCGGCGGACTGCTGACCAACCAGCTGGTCAGCGAGGTTTTCCTGCCGCTCTTTTCCAACAGCATGCTGGACAAACTGGAAGACGGCGCCGTCTTCGAACTGGGCGGGCAGAAGTTCTGTTTCTCAACCGATTCATATGT
>CAYWBU010000173.1:1655-5081 GCA_964456565.1 uncultured Bacteriovoracaceae bacterium
GAATCATACAAGAATCTGTATTGTAAAGCAGGTAAGCAAAAATGGTCAAGTTGTAAACGATACCTTACCGCACAAAATGTAGGAAAGTGCGCAGATTGGATTTTACCTAACTGTTCATTATCTGTTGATGAGATAATTGTAAAAATGAAGGATAAAGGTGAGTTGGTAGCATAAGCTGTTTTGATATTCAAAACATTTGTTATAGGGAACACCAGCTTCATCATCGAAGAGGGCCTGCCCATGGATGACCTGCGCCAGGTGGTTAACGCCATGGCAACTGCGGCCAAGGAGGCCGGGGTGCAGATCGCCACGGGCGACACCAAGGTGGTGGCCAAAGGGGCCGCCGACAAACTCTTCATCAATACGGCCGGCATCGGCATCATCGACTATCACGGCACCATTTCCACCGCCAGCATCCGGCCCGGCGACTGCGTCATCATCAACGGCTTCGCCGGCGACCACGGCGCCGCCATCCTGAGCAAACGCGAAGGTCTGGGCTTCGAGTCCGACATCATTTCGGATTCGGCCCCCCTGAACCTGCTGGTGGACACCATCCTGAAGACCAGCCCCGACATCCACTGCATGCGCGACGCCACCCGCGGCGGTCTGGGGACCATCCTGGCGGAGATCGCCGAGCAGGCCGCTGTCAGAATCGAGATCAGTGAACAGAACCTGCCGGTCAGGGATCAGGTCAGGGGTGTCTGTGAAATCCTCGGACTGGACCCGCTCTTCCTGGCCAATGAGGGCAAGATGGTGGTCTTCTGCCCCGAGCAGGCCTCCACCAAAGTGCTGGAGGCCATGCATAAAAACCCCTATGGCAGGGATGCCGCCGTCATCGGGCATGTCGGTGACAAGGGCGACCCGCGGCTGATCATGCAGACCGCAATTGGCGGCCAGCGCCAGATTGACATCCCGGCCGGCGAACTGATCCCGCGGATCTGCTGAAAAACAGAAGCAAATCCCGGGAAATATAAACTGATTCCCGGGATTGCGCATATAAAAGCCAAAGTTTTCAAGGCCCTCAATAATAAGTTTCAAGCATCTCGACCCCTTGCAAAAAACCGCCCCAGGGGCCTATTGACTGCCCCCGGACCCCGGCTATCTTTCTTTAATCCGACTCAAGGCCAGGCAAACAAAAGTTAAAAACTAACCATGGGGGAATCATGCTCTCAAGTGGACAGAAAGATTTCATACCGGATATGGACCCTGCCAACCCGATAATCCTGGTGGTGGACGACGAAGAACAGATCCGTCAGATAATTCAGCTCGCCTTGGACAAGGCCGGATATGAATGCTTCGCGGCTGAAGGCGGCCAGGAGGCCCTGGATTTTCTGGATCAAAATCCGGTGGATGTCGTGATCACCGATATCAGGATGCCCGATGTGGACGTGATCGAACTCATCAGCCGCATCAGGACCCAATACCAGTGTGACACTATCGCCATGACCGGTTATTCCGAGGACTACACCTATGACATGCTGATTGACCTGGGAGCCAAAGATTTCATCAAAAAGCCGGCCAGCCTCAAGGAACTCACGCTGCGGCTCAAACGGGTCATCACTGAAAGGGCCCTGCGTAATGAACGCGAAAAGGCCCTGCACCAGCTGAAGGTCGCCCACACCCGGCTGCAGAACACCTACCTTGATACCGTCAGACGCCTGGCCCTGGCAGCGGACTACAAGGATGAGCAGACCGGAGAATGGGCCTATATTGCGAACTGCTGGCAATCCGCATGGGCTTGCCGCCCGCCGAGGCCGAGACCCTCCGCTATGCCTCGGCCATGCATGATGTGGGCAAGATCGGAATTCCCGACCAGATCCTGCTCAAACCGGATGTCCTCAACTCCGGTGAGTTCTCCATCATCAAGCGCCATCCCCTGATCGGGGCCGACATCCTGAGCAACCCCACTTCGCCGATCCTTGAAGCGGCCCGCGACATAGCCCTGGCGCATCATGAGCGCTGGGACGGCAGCGGCTACCCCCACGGTCTGGCCGGAGAAGACATCCCCCTTTACGGACGAATTGCCAGTATCGCCGATGTCTTTGATGTCCTGACCTCTCAACGGCCTTATAAAAAGGCCTATCCGCTGGATATCTCCCTGGATATCATCAGGAAAAATACCGGCAAGGCCTTTGACCCCCAAATTGCGGCCATATTCTTCGACAACCTCAATGATATCAGGGCCATCAGAAACGGAGATTTCATCAACGATACCGGGTTCGAACCCAGCCGCAGGGACCAGCTCAACTTTTGAAGTTACATCATTTTTTTACCCACCGCCAATCCGGCAGAACGGCTGTCGCGCAAACCTTCGGTTTCCGGCATATCCCACTGCCAGTCCACCCAGACCGGATTACCGTTCAGCTCAGGCTCCAGCACCACAACCGCCCTTTTATCAAACAGGTCCTGCCTGTAGGTGATTATAATCCTGCCTCCGTCACTGACGGTGACACTGCTCACATTTTTTGAGACAATCTTTTCCGGCCGGCTGACGCCGGCTTGGCGGTTGGAATCGGGGAAACGGCCATAGTGGTAATAAAAAGAACTGACCGCCAGCTTGACATCCTCGGCCAGTTCCAGGCCCTCGCTAATCACCTGTGCCGGATCGGGCATATCCTGCTGTCGGGGCGGGTCCATGTTCTGCATCAGAAAATAAGCGGGCACCAGCGCCATTGCCAGCAGGGCCAACAGGGAGAATTCTCGGCTGAGCATCTTCCACCTCCGCATGAGCTTCAGGATCATTAAAAGATAAGTGTGGATTATCGCAAAAAAAGTCCCTAGTAGGATATCAATCCACAGAATGGCCCCAAGCATCCGCCTTTTGCTACAACCATGTTGCAACTTTTCCTTCAGTCAATATTTCACCGCTCCGGCCGATCTGCACATGCTGCAGCTCAAGGTCTGATCCGGCCGCAAGCAGGGCCTGCCGGGCCACCTCAACCAGCCCGCTGCAACAGGGAACCTCCATATGTACCACCGTCAGGCTGTGTAGATGGCCAAGCTTGATAATCCCGGCCAGCCGTTCCACATGTGCGGCGACATCGTCCAGTTTGGGGCAGGCCATGGCGACCACTTTCCCGGACAGGAGGTCACGGTGCAGATTAGGGTGACATAGAGCAGCACAGTCTGCCAGCAGCAGAAGATCGGCATCCTTGACAAAAGGTGCCTGCGGGCTGATCAGCTGCAGCTTGACCGGGAAATGGCCCAAGGTTGACTCTGCCCGCGCCCCGCAAGGCTTGATATCAGCCGGAGCCAGCTCCACCGCAGCAGCAGACGGACAGCCGCAGGCCAGCGAAGAGATCAAGGTCGTCCAGACCGGGTGCTTCGGCCGTTGCGCGCTCGGCCCGATCATGATCGTCTACCCCGAAGGGACGTTCTACAGCCGCGTGACGGAAGAGGACGTGACCGAGATCGTCAACGAGCATC
>CAYWBU010000174.1:0-5062 GCA_964456565.1 uncultured Bacteriovoracaceae bacterium
CGGATAACCGCCCTGATTGCCCTGTTTTTGAGTCTGGTGCTGCTGCCGGTGGTGCCGCCTTGTGCTCTGCCCGGTAACGATCTGTTTGCGCTGGTAGCGTTGCTGCTGCAGGATGCGCTGGTGGGGATGACCATCGGATTGTGTATCAATGTCATCTTTGCGGGAGCCCAGACCGGCGGCCAGTACATCGGCTTCCAGATGGGCTTTGCCATTGCCAACGTTGTGGATCCCATGACCGGCATCAATGCCCCGGTTACGGCCAACCTGCTCTATATCACCGCATTTTTGCTGTTTCTGTCCTTCGGCGGCGATCACGTGCTTGTCAAGTCTCTGGTGGACAGCTTTCTGCTGGTGCCGCTGGACGGATCCATGCCCTATGAAGGTTATTTTATTGGCATGGTCAATTATGCCGGGAATATGTTTGTGATTGCGCTCAAGATTGCGGCCCCGGTGATCGGTATTTTGCTGATCATCAATGTGGCCTTTGGTCTGACAGCCCGGGCCGTGCCGCAGATGAACGTGTTTCTGATGAGTTTCCCGATTACCATTGCGGTGGGACTCTCTTTCATAGTAATCGTGATCAAGATGATGCCGTTTTTCCTGGAGGGCAGTCTGTCCGCAGCGCTTAAATTTATTGCGGAAGCCTTTGGAACCTACCACTGAGATTTTTTCCGCAGTTGCCAAGTCAGGGTGTTAATGTGCTATAAGGCCAACGGTTGCGCTGCTCTGTTCATCCGGCTGGTTACCGGATGTTTTGTAAGGAGGATGTTGTCATGGGTAGGAATTTGCCGCAGAACAGGGACTGTGAGTCACGCCTGGAAGAGGCCGCCAGAGAGATACATGCCCTAAAGAAGACCGTGGATTTTCTTTACGAGAGTGAAGAGAAGTTTAAGACCATCTTTGAATATGCCAATGATCTGATTATCTATCTGGACCTTGATGGCCGGGTCTCGGATGTCAACGGCCGGATCGAGGATATCCTGGGTTACACCCGTGAGGAAATGATTGGTGTTGATATCTATCGCACCGGTTTTTTCGGCACCTTTACCGAAGAGGATCTTTCCATGTTCAATGAACTGCGCGAATATGCCATTGCCGGCGGCCCGCCAGTGTTGCTGGATGTTGAGAGTATTCACAAGGACGGCCACAGGGTCTACCTGGAAATCAATCCGCGGGTGGTCAAAAAAGAGGGCCAGATCAAAGGCGAACTGGCCATTATCCGTGATATCACCAAACGCAAGGAAGACGAGAACAACCTCAGGAAGCATCGCGAGAAGCTGGAGGAAATGGTAAAGGAACGCACCGCCAACCTTGAAGAGGCCAATGCCGCGCTCAAGGTGCTGCTGAAACGCCGCGAAGAAGACCAGAAAGAACTGGAAGAAAAGGTGCTGTTCAATATCAAGGAGCTGGTGCTGCCCTATGTGGATAAACTCAAGGACACCAAGATCGACAACCGTCAGCAGGCCTATATGGATATCCTGGAATCCAACCTGCGTGACATTGTTTCACCCTATGTACACGGCATAGCCTCCCGTTTCCTGAATCTGACTCCCACCGAGATCCAGGTGGCCAACCTGATAATCGAAGGACGGTCATCCAAGGAAATTGCCGAAATTCTGGGTGTCTCCAAGCGCACGGTGGATTCGCATCGGCGCAATGTGCGTGACAAGATGGGGATTGTCAATAAGAAGGTCAATCTGCGTTCACTGTTGATGTCATTTTCTTCCTGAGGCAAGCTGTTAAGATTTCCTGGCCGGGAAGGCGTACTTAAAAAGGCTAGGCATAGGGTAGGTACACTTCCAGCATTTACAAAGATCTATCTACAGCATAAATTCCTGACAATTGGTAATCAAAACCCCGGAAACCCGGAATCGTTAAGAGGATCAGGATGCAAGGATTAAAAGGCTGTTTGATTTTTTTGCTGTTGTTTGGCCCGCTGCCTGCCCAGGCCGCGCCGGTACAGGCAGCAAGATCGCTGACGGAACTGGCATCTTTGCATTCGGGTGCGGGAACAAAACAAGAAGAAATCTTTCTGTATGATGTCATGTGGGATTTTGTGCGGGATGCAGGTGAATACTGTTTCACGGCCGGTGCGTTGTCCCACAGGAATACAAGCTGGGAGGATGTTTGCAGCCGGATGCAGGCTACAACCTCTGCCGGTGTCTCCAGGGATATCATAGCAGACTGGACGGAGCTGCCATACTGGCGGGATATCTGCGTGGGCCTGCTGGCCGAGGTGTCAGCCTTTGCCTTGTCCGTTAAAGAAAAAGATCCGTGGAGTGACAAGCGGCATAATGCTTGTGTTATGCCGAATGAGTATACCGTTTTCCTTGAAGATCTACCCTCATGGCCGCGGCAGTCCCGTAATGCCAGTCTGCTGCAGGCCCTTGTCTTTTATGAGGAATATAAGGAAACTGTGGATAACTTTCAACAGGTCAGCAATGCTGACATCCGGGCCGCCTATCTGGGCGAATTTCTGATCACGGTCGTTGATGAACTGGATATCCGGGGCGAACACCGAGAGATACTGCTTGCCGATGCGGCACGTTATCTTGAGTTTGCCGCGCGTTCGCCGCGGCAGTTCTACAGCAGCTGGGCCCGACAAAGTATGCAGGAACTGGATTACTCAAAAGGGGGGGATTCCAGATCATGATATTTTGAACCGGCAGCTATCCTGCACTCGCCGGGATTAATTGGATTGTTTTTCTGCGCCATCAGGTCGGGCTTGAAGCCCGGCCGTTTTTTTTGGTTCTTGCCTTTGGGGGGTTAGGCTTTAATTTTTCAGTTGAACGGGAAACCTTAGCTGTCCTGTTTGTGCATTATAAAGCTGACCAAAGGGGGATCACAGATGAAAGGGGTATGGAAGATTTTCGGGATTCTGTTTCTGGGGAGCGTTCTGGTAGCAGGCTTCTGCGGGTGTTCAGGCGATGATGACGATGATGACATCCTGGCTTATCTGCTGTTGAATCAGAGCACAAGTTTCAGCTATGCGGCAGTCATGCAGTCCTGTACGCCGTATCTTTCCAGCAGCGGCAATCTCAACACCTGGGCCGGTGGCTGGCGCGACGGCAGCGGTACCGGTATTTTTGAAAAAGTGCTCTCAGACAGTGTGGAAGGACTTTATGGTCCGGTGGAAACCCTGGATCAGATTATCGAGGTCATCGATGGTACGGCCAGTGTCTGGAACGATGCCACCAGCGATATCACCGATCAGGGCGTATCTGTAGGTGGTACCAGTGTAACGGTTTCCGTGGATGTGGATCTGACAACGGTTGACAAGATCCCGGGCATCGGTACGCTGGACAGTGCCTTTACCGTTGCCAATCACATAAAATATGTCGCCGGAGATCAGACCGTGGTGGTGGCCTTTACCGGAGAGACCACCAATGAAAAACTGGCGGCCTATTCCCAGACCGAATTTGACGGCAGTGACGGCAGCGCCGCCCGGGTCGAATATATGGGAATGTATGCCAACCGGGATCAGACCAATGGTTTTGTGGAGGTCTGGATGGCGGTTGTGTGTGACTATGTGGTTGATCCTGCCGGGGGTGATTTCCTGATGCGCTACAAGTGGCGCGGGTTCCCGGATGCGGCTAGCCCTTGGTTCATGCTGACCCAGTACACCAATGCCTGCAACGGTGATCAGGTGGTGGTGGGCGGCGGCCCCAAGTCCGGCACCATGGGTTTTATTTGCGAAAACGGCGATCAGGGCCTGACCGACACCTGGTACACCTATGTTGAACTGGCCGATGTCGAAGGAACCACTGACGGAACCCCGGTAGATGCCTCGGTTACGGCCCCGACCACGGCTACGGCCCCGGGCCGCTATATCAATGTTGAGGTGGGCGGCAATGCCAATCAGGTGGAGAATGACTGGGATATCCCGGCTGTCAGTGACTACTGTTATGACTGGCTCAGTGACCATCCCACGGATCGCTCGACGATTGCGGGGACCGGTGCTGCCGGCCAACTGTGGACCGGCAGCTTTGCGGTTACGCTGCCGTAGTTCTAATCAAGCTTAAAAAAGGCCGGAGAAATCTCCGGCCTTTTTTGTGCCGAATTAAACCTTGATTTGTGCTATACCGAAAACAAGAAAAACGGCAGAATCAAGGAGAAGACAGCGATGCAGTCCTTAAAAAAAATTATACTGATCCTGGTGGTTCTAAGCCTGGCCGGACTCGCGGCCTGCGGTGGCGGCAGTGATGATGATTATGCCTATCTGCTGGCCGGGACTCCCGATGAAATCACCCACTATTCGGCGGCAGTGCGGTCATGTGCCCCCTATCTGGCCTCATCCGCCACGGTGCTTGACCAGTGGTTGAACGGTGATGACGGCTGGAGCCGCAGTGCGGCCTACGGGGTGTTCAATAAACATTTCAATCCGGATTCCGGGCTTGAAAGCATCTATGGCCCCATCGATACCCTGGATGATTTTATTGATGAGATCAACCGTTACTCCGAATATTTCAGTCTGACCGATGGATCCTACAGCGGCGGCGGTTATACGGTGACGCTTTCCAGTGTCAGTTCGGCGGTTACTATCCCGTTCTTTACCAGCAGCACCAACTCCGAGGTCAATCGCCGGCTGCAGATAGCGGCCGCTGGCGGTTATCCGCAGATCGATGCCTATTTCCTGCTGGAGGAAGCAAAACAGGTGGTGGTGCTTAAGGCCTGCTACCAGTATGGGCCCAATAATTCCGTAACCGAGACCATCGGCGGCTATGTTGCGCAGGACAGCACCACCGGGGATGTGAGTGTCTGGCTGGCCACCTTTGTGGATGGCCCGGCTGACGATTTTGCCATGGCGTCAAAGTTTGAAGGCAATACCGTTAACAAGACCTTTGATCTGACCCTCAAGACCAATGCCGCCCAAGGGTGGGCCGTGATGGCCGGCGGCAGCGTGGCCGCAGACAGTGATCTGATGGCGGTACGCGCCACCGATGAGGCCGATACCGGGGCCTACGGGGCCGCCGGTGCCAACGATCATGCCAACCTGGATGCCGATGAAGGTTACTATGTGATCCTGACCAAGGCCCAGGTCTATGATCCCACGGATCTGGAT
>CAYWBU010000175.1:0-817 GCA_964456565.1 uncultured Bacteriovoracaceae bacterium
CTCGGGAAGCTTGGAAGTGCGGAGAGCCACCAACCAGTCGGCCTTGCGTCCCTCATCGGTCAAAAGGTCGAAGACCGGGGCCCTTCCGGTGATGCCGCAGAGCAGTTCGATGATTCCGGAATTGCGGTTGCAGCGGGCGCCCAGGACCGAATTGGCGTAGACCACGGCCGATGACTCGGCCCAGGCCAGGATGTCGCCCTGTTGGGGAATATTGCCGACCTCGTCCATGTAGCAGGTGCAGGTGAAGGCGTTGTTATCCTTGAGTCCGACCAGATGGAGCTGCTTTTCATATTCGGCCTGGCTGCCGTACATGATCCGGAAGACAAGTTTCTGCAGGGGTGAGCATTTGACATTTTTATAGTCGAGCGGCCGGGGATCCACGGTAAAGGGCTGATCGGTGCGCAGACCTGCCTTGATCAGGGAATCCATCAGCTCGAAGACCGGTTCCAGCAGGGGTATGCCGAAGGATGTCACCAGGTGGATGCTGTGATCGAGCGGGGCCAGGCGGGCGGCGCCGAAGGTCTCGCCATAGAGGACGATGGTCTGCATCGCCTTGCGCATGACCTCACCTTGCCGGCCGTCAAGGATGGCCTGTTCCTCGTCTGTAAGCTGCAGCCTGTTGGCGTTCATTGTCCCTCCCTTATGGTGGAAGATTCTTTAGAACATCTGGTCCTGCTGCCCGGATGCGGGCACGCTTACTCTAATAAATATGCCGCCGGGGTTTGTATATGGGTGATTGGAAATGAATGTTGATTCATATTTCCATACCGGAAGCATATATACTAATAAATAGTATAATATATCATTAATCAATAAA
>CAYWBU010000175.1:827-4990 GCA_964456565.1 uncultured Bacteriovoracaceae bacterium
TCGTGTTGACCTTGAAAACGAAGCATCTGTAGCAGGTATGTTCCTGACCACAGAAGCCGTTATTGTAGATGTAAAAGAAGGGGTGGCAGAAGGCAAAGCCCTAGACATATATACTAATAAATAGTATAATATGTTATTAATCAATAAAAATATATTTGCAAAATGGAAATAAAATGATTAGGGTGGGTTTATGGGGGGAGTTTCTGATGAAAATTGAACGCGAGGAAATGGACCGGCTGCTGTTTGAGTCCATGCGGGCCATGTATCAGTTCGAGCGCTCAAAGGTTGCCGTTTTCAATCTCAATTATGAGGCGATCTATGTGCTGCAGTTTTTGCGGCGCCGTTCATCGGCCAGCATGACTGAATTGGCCTTTGAGATGAATCTGCCGGTCAGCAGCGCCACTCGGCTGGTGGACCAGCTGCAGCGCAGCAGTTTTGTCTCGCGCAAAAAAGATCCGGGAGACGGCCGGGTGGTGCTGGTGGCGCTGGAGCCGGAGGGCGAGAGGATCGTTCAGGCCGTGGAGGATCATTCCTATAAACTGATCGCACGCAATCTTGAGTCCTACGGGGATGATGATCTGGCGGCCTTTGTGAGGACGGCCCGCAACATCAAAGAGATCCTCGATAGTTAAACGATAGATCTGACTAAAAGCATGCATGCTTAAAAAAAGCAGTGGACGCACTGCCACGAGGGAGGTGTGTAATGAATAGATTCGGTTTGGCAAAGATGGCCATAGGTGCCTTTGCGGCGGCCAATGTCGGGATGACGCTTGTCAATATTATCCAGGCCGGCAGTCGCAGGCCCGATGGTCGGACAATGGCCCAGATCCTGGGAGTTGATCCGGCTTTGGCCGGATTCGATGATATCGAAAGGCTTTCGCGGGCCGACAAGATGCAGCTCTTCTATGCCGCGTCCGCTCCGGATTTCATGAAGATGTCCGGTGAGTTCAAGGCCCGGGTCCTGAGCGGCGGTGTGCAGGGCCCGTCATCGGAGTTGTTTACCCACCATGTCTTTCCCGCCGGGCGACCGACGCTTGGTACGCACTGGGAGGGCAAGGCCTTTCAGCCGGTGAGCGATGAGCGGGGCTGGGGCTACAATATCTTCAGCCGGGGCGGCCGGATCTTTAGGACCCGTCGGATGAAGACCTATGTCGGCCCGACGGTTTTCGGCCGGGATGGCAAAGATTCTTTTCATCTGGATTACAGCTTTTTCAATACGGATGTGATCCACTCCATGCATGATGAGATCCGGCAGATCAATGAAAACCTGTTTATCTGTGCCGGATGCATGGCTCTGGGAGGGGGTCCGCTGAATCCGGCGCCCTTTGCCCTGATGGGGCCGGCGAGTGCCTGGGTCGGAGCGGATGCCTGATCAAGATTAAAATAATGGGAGGAAGGACTGATGTTTTATTTTAAGAATCAAGATTTGCGGGGTAAGAACGTACTGATTACCGGCGGTGCCCTGGGGATGGGGCGCTGTCTGGCGGAATTGCTTTTGATGGAGGGCTGCCGGGTGGCAGTGGTGGATATCCGGGAGAAAGAGTTGCAGGATACCTGTAAGGAATTTGCGGCCCTGGGCGAGGTAATGCCCTTTGTCTGTGATATTTCGGCGCGCAAAAATGTCTATGCCATGGCCGAGAAGGTGCAGCAGAATTTCGGCGAGATCGATATCCTGCTGAATGTGGCCGGGATCGTCAAGTCCCAGCCGTTTGACCAGAAAGACGACGCCTTCCTGCAAAAGATTGTGGATGTCAACCTGATGGCCATCATGTGGACCACCAAGGCCTTTTTGCCGGCCATGAAACGTAAGGGTCAGGGCAATATCGTCAACTTTGCCTCGGCCGGCGGACAGCTGGGGGTGCCCTCCAGCCAGGACTACAAGGCCACCAAAGTTGGGGTGGTGGGTTTTACCGAAGCCCTGCGTCAGGAGATGGTACTGGAAGGCTTCAAAGGCATCAAATTTACCTACGTGTGTCCCAATACGGTCAATACCGGCATGTTCAAGGGCGCCACGGCGGTCAAGGGCACCAAGATGCTGACCGCTGATGATGTCTGCAAGGCCGTGGTCAGGGGCATCAAAAACGGCCGGGGCATGGTGGGCGTGCCTTTCTCGGTGTATCAGATTCCGCTGGTAAAGGCGATTCTGCCCATTCCGGTTATGGACCTGTTCTGCCGGACGATGGGGATTGCCCAGTCTTCGGCAAGCATGACGGGCCGCAACTGAAAAAGGGTCGCAATGTTTTCAGGCGGGGCGTAAGCCCCGTCTTTCAGAAAACAACCTTGTTGCGGCCGCCGTCCTTGGCGCGGTAAAGGCGTTTGTCGGCGATGGAGATCAGCGGTTCGGGCAGCATGCCCTGATCGGCAAGCTCAGCAGTGTCGGCAATGCCGGCGCTGAAGGTGAATTTTATCTGCTGGCCCTCGTGCTGGATGATAATTTTCTGCATGGAGGCCTTGATGCGTTCCATGATGATGGCGGCCTGCTCCCTGGTGGTGTCGAAAAAGAAGAAGATAAACTCCTCGCCGCCGTAGCGGGCCAGGATATCGTACATCCTGAGCGAGTTTTTGAGCAGGGCGGCAAATTCCCGCAACACCATATCGCCGGCCTGGTGGCCGTAGGTGTCGTTTATGTTCTTGAAGTGATCAATGTCCACGATGGCTAAGGCGGATACAGTGCCCTTGCGGGCGATGTAGGACATGGTTTCACGGACCCTGACAAAGAAATAGCGGCGGTTGTAGATCTCGGTGAGGTAGTCGATGCGGGACTGGCGCAGCAGCTCTTCCTGGGCCGCCTTGACCTCATCGATATCCAGCATGGTGCCGGAGACCCTGACGGCTTTGCCGCTGTGGTCATGCTCGACAATGCGGCCGCGCACCAGGGTCCATTTCCAGTCACCTTTTTGGGTGCGAATCTTGATCTCGGTCTCGATGGAGGCGGTTTCGCCGTTCAGGTGGGCATACACAACATCCTTGAGCTTTGTGCGCTGGTCTGGATGTATGCTGGCCCGCCAGCGGTTGATGTCACTGCTGACCTCTCGGTGATCATAGCCGAGGATACTGGCCCAGTGCTGGTTCATGTAGACCCTGTTCTCCGGAATATGCCAGTCCCACAGGCCCATGTCGGCGCCGTCCAGAGCCAGCGCCAGACGCTGATGGCTCTCCTGGAGCTGTGCTTCAAAGAGCTTGCGGTCCGTGATATCTCTCAGGACAATCAGCCTTCCCAGGAAGTCACCGGCCGAATCAAGCCTGGATATGGAGGCCTCGAAGATCATGGAGGTGCCATCAAATTCAGCGGAGATCTCCGCTTCTTCGGCTGCATCTGCAGTGCAGATGGCCAGCAGTTCCGGCCAGTAGTTGAAGACCTCAAAAATTGACTGGCCCATCAATTTGGATTTTCCATGGCCGTGATCTGTTGGGCGCTTTTGTTGATGTCCAGGATTTCCCAGCGGGTGTTGACGATCAGCACGATGTCGTTCATGCTCTGCAGCACGCTGTGGTAGGCTATGGGAACGATCTTGAACAGATTGCTGCGGAAAATTCCCCAGGAAACGGCAAGGCTGGCCAGCAGGAAGGTGAAGGGCGTAATGTCCAGATAAGGCAGGGGGCTGAGGCCGCTCAGGTAGATGAGATTGCCCAGCAGTCCGATCGACAGGGCGGTGAGCAGGGCGGCAATCTGCCCGCGATATTCCTGGGGCGAAGAAATGATGGATCTGGTTATCAGGAGGATTCCCAGCACGGTCAGGGGTTCGGGAACGGTATCCGGGACATACCTGAAGATGTCCAGAAGAAAACCGCTCAAGGCGAGGGCAAGGGCCTGGCCTATCTTGCTCGCGAAGGTCCAAAGGCTGGCAAAGGCCCCCTCCCGGCGAATACCGCTCTTGATAAAATCGTATTCCACAACGTCGGGGAGAATGGAATGGGGCATAACATAATGGGTGGAAAGCCCTGCTCCCGAGAGGGCCATGACGACAAAGGCAAAAACAACCCGGTCTTCCCCTCCGAAAAAGGAGAATATCAGGACCCCGAGGATCATGATACCCATACCCACCATATAGCACCTGTTCTTCCCGATCCGCTTTGACAGCCATACCCAGAAGGGGATACAAGCCAGGCTCGTTGCCAGGAGAAAAAGGAGGGCAAGCTGAAAAAGCCCTTCGTCATTGTAT
>CAYWBU010000176.1:0-4944 GCA_964456565.1 uncultured Bacteriovoracaceae bacterium
TATCCCGGACAACTTTGATGATGAGATCCTGGTGGCGTTGGAGACTGCCCGCGGCGTGGTGGTGCTGCTGGGCTGCGGCCATCCCGGGACCGTCAATATGCTGGAGCGGGTGCGGGCTGTCATCAAAAAGCCGGTCCATGCCCTGCTGGGCGGCACCCATCTGGTGGGGGCAACTGAAGAACGCATCCGGGCCACCCTGGAATATCTGAAAAATACCGGCGTGCAGCATGTCGGCGTCTCCCACTGCACCGGGGGTGAGGCCGCCGGCATCTTTGCCCGCGAACTGGGAAAGAGCTTCTTTGCCAGCCGCAGCGGCTCGGTCTTTGAAATTCAACATATAATGACCGCTTAACTACAAAAAAAATGTAACCATCTCCAGGCCTGCCCGTTATATTTTCAGCATGGACAGGTTCGAAAATTTATTCAGACAACACCGGCGCGGACTGTTTGCCTATATCCTGCGGCGTACCGGTGATTACCATCTGGCCGAGGATCTGCTGCAGCAGACCTTCGAACGCAGCTTGAAATACCGCAACAGGCTCGAAGCCCCCCTGCTTTACACCATTGCCCGCAATGCCTGCATCGATCACTACCGGCGCAGGAATCTGCGCCTGACAGATGACATCGATGATTTTGCCGATGCGCCGCCACAGGAAAAAGCCCTCAGCACCCGTGAGGAGATCGCCGGTATACTCAGGGCTCTCGATCGACTCGCTCAGGACGAACGCGAACTGCTGGCGCTCGTGGCCAGCGAAGATCTTACCTATGCCCAGATCGCTGATCTTACCGGACTTTCCTTAACAAACGTCAAGGTCAAGGTTCACCGGGCCCGCCAGAATTTGCGCAAAATTCTTCAGGAGGACAAAAAATGAAGGCCGAACTCATCAGCATGTTTATCGATGACGAACTCTCTCTGGATGAGAAGATGGAGTTTGTCGAAACCATCGGGCGCGATAGTGCTCCGCGCAACGAGACCCTTGCCCTGCTTGCCCAGGAAAAACTTCTGCGATTCCAAGCTCTACCGGAACGAGAACCATTAGCCGCCCCCCGCTACATAAACGCCCGTCGCCTTATGACGGCCACCGCCCTGGTCGCGGCCGTGGTGATTGCGATAATACTGTTTCCTGCCGCACCTCAAAACGTGCCCCACCGTTTTGTTTTTTATGGCCCGGATGCCAGCCAGGCCGAGATCGTCGGCAGTTTCACCGGCTGGCAACCGGTGAAACTGGAAAAAATAGGGCAAACCGGTTACTGGGAAATCACCCTGGCACTTGATCCCGGTCAGCAGCGCTATGCCTATGTTGTCGACTCCCGCCAGCGTCTGGCCGACCCAAGCGTGGTCATGTGCGAAGATGATGATTTTGGCGGTAAAAACTCCATTATCATGATCGGGGGTGAATCTTGAAAAAGAACATTATCATTTTACTGGCCGTCCTCTTATGCGCCTGCAGTGTCCACCAGATCAGACCCGCCGGCGACGAGCTGCGGCTGCGCCTAAAAAATCCCGCGGCAAACAAGGTGGTCCTGTACTGTTCCTTCGACGGATTTGAGCCCCACCCCGCCAGCAGGATCGACGACCGGACCTGGGAGGTCTCTGTTCCCCTTCATGACAATTTCAGCTACTTCTATCTGGTTGACGACAAACTATTCATGCCTCCCTGCCGCCAAAGCCAGAATGACGATTTCGGCGGAACCAGCTGTGTTTATCATAATGGTCTGTAACCGAAACATTCCGGATACGTTAAAACCAAAGAAAGGAGGAGCACATCATGCATAAAACAATAGCTTTTATCCTGGCCCTGCTAATATCCCAGGCCGCTTATGCCGTCGAGCCGCCGGAGTCTGTCATGCAGAGCACGCGCGAAATGGCGGGCATGGGGATTGATGCCGGCCAACTTGAGCGGCTCAACACCCGCATGCAGGAACAGAATTATACCAATGCCAATATCCTGAGGATCCATGAACAGATCAGGGCCGCTGTCGCGGCCGGACTTCCCGGCGGGCCCGTAATCGAGAAAGCCAATGAAGGGCTTGCCAAACGTGTCGGGCCCCAGGCAACAGAAAGGGCCCTCCAGCAGGTCCGCAAGCGTTATGAATATGCCTATGGCTGGACCCGCAGCCTTGCTGTCCGGGAGGACACCCTCGCAGAAACCGGCGATACCGTTGCCGAAGCAATGGCGGCCGGGCTGCAACAGCGCGATCTGGAACGCATCCGCGAACGGCTGCACACCAAGATGCACGCCATGGAAGATTCCGGATTATGTCTCGAAACAGCCCGGACACTGCGCACCATGACCCGCGCCCGGGTGTCATCACAGACAGCCGCGGACGCCGTTGATGAGGCCCTCAAAAACGGCTACACCGCTCAAGAAATGCGCCAGCTGCGCGAAGCCTTCCAGCGGCAATCCCGCAGTGGCAATGCGACCTCAATCGCCAAGGGTTACACCGAATCCATCAGGGGCGGCGGTTCCGCAGCCAGTCTGGGACATGGCGGCGGACAGGGAGGTTCTGGTTCAGCCGGGTCCGAAGGCTCCGGCGCTAACGGAGGTGGCAGCGGCAGATCCGGCGGCAATGGGCATGGCGGCGGCAACCGCTAGACAGGGAATGACCCGGGCGACTTCAATCCGCCTAAAAATAAATCAGGTTATCCAGAGACAGCCGGGTCTCAGTAAAGGACCCGGCCTTCCACGTTGAGATGATGGTCCTGCAGCGGTTTGACCGACCAGTCGCCGCATTTCAGGGCCCGAACCGCCTGGACCACGGCCCTTGAGGCCGGGATCGTGGTGGTGTACGGGATGGAATATTTAATGGCCGCCTTGCGGATCTCGGTCGAATCGGCCGAGGCCCGCCGGCCGATGCTGGTATTGATGATCAGCTGGATCTCGTTGTTCTTGATCAGGTCCACCACGTTGGGCCGCCCTTCACTGACCTTGCGCACCACCTCGGCCGCGATGCCGCAGCCCTCCAGGTGCCGGGCCGTGCCGTCCGTGGCCACGATCCTGAAGCCCAGGTCCGCCAGTTCTTTCACCACCGGGGCCACCTTGTCGCGGTAGTAGTCCGGCACGCTCACAAAGACCGTCCCTTCTACGGGCAGCTCAAACCCGGCCGCCATCTGCGACTTTGCAAAGGCCAGACCGAAATTCTCATCCACGCCCATGACCTCGCCCGTGGAACGCATCTCCGGGCTTAAGACCACATCCGCATCCGGGAACCGGTTAAACGGGAAGACCGCCTCCTTGACCGAGACATGCTGCGGCCAGATCCGCTGGGTAAAGCCCAGATCCTCCAGCTTATTGCCCAGCATCACCTTGGTGGCCAGCTTGGCCAGCGGCACCCCGATGGCCTTGGAGACAAAGGGCACGGTCCGGGAGGCCCGCGGGTTGACCTCGATCACATAGAGTTCGCCTTCCTTGACGGCATACTGGATGTTCATCAGGCCTAGGACATTCAGCTCTCTCGCGATCATGCGCGTGGTGTTCTCGATGCGCGCCAGCATGTTGTCATCCAGGCTCTGGGGCGGGATGCAGCAGGCCGAATCACCCGAATGGATCCCGGCCTCCTCGATATGTTCCATGATCCCGCCGATCACCGTCATCTCGCCGTCCGAGATGGAATCCACATCCACCTCGATGGCATCCTCTAAAAACTTGTCGATCAGGATCGCATTATTGGGAAACTCGTCCAGGACCCGCACCATGAACTCCTGCAGGGTCTCGCGGTCATAGATGATCTCCATGGAGCGGCCGCCCAGGACATAGCTGGGTCTCACCAGCACCGGGTAGCCGATCTCGTCCGCGATCATCAGGGCCTTTTCGATCGTAAAGGCGATATCGCTCTCGGGCTGCCTTAAGTCCAGCTTGGCCACGATCTCGTTGAAACGCTCGCGGTCCTCGGCCCGATCGATGGAATCATAGGAGGTCCCCAGGATCTGCACCCCGGCGCGCTCCAGGCCTTCGGCCAGCTTTAAGGGCGTCTGCCCGCCGAACTGCACGATCACGCCCTCGGGCTGCTCGGCGTCCACCACATTCAGGACATCTTCCAGGGTCACGGGCTCGAAAAAGAGCTTGTCCGAGATGTCATAGTCGGTGGAGACCGTCTCCGGGTTGGAGTTGATCATGATGCTCTCATAGCCCATCTCTCTCAGGGCAAAGGAGGCATGCACGCAGCAGTAGTCAAATTCAATGCCCTGGCCGATGCGGTTGGGACCGCCGCCTAAGATGATCACCCGCGGCTTGTCGCTCTGGCGGGTCTCATCCTCCTGCTCATAGGTGGAATAATAGTAGGGCGTATAGGCCTCAAATTCACCGGCGCAGGTGTCCACCAGCTTGTAGACCGGCCGGATATCCTGTTCAAACCGCATGGCGCGCACCTCATTCTCGGTCATGCTCCAGAGGTAGGCCAGGCGTCTGTCCGAAAAGCCCAGGCGTTTGGCAGCAAAGAGCATGTCCTGGTCCGGGATCTCGTGGGCCATGATGTCCTCGGCCTCCACGATCTCGCGGATCTGGTGCAGGAACCAGGGATCGATCCCGGTCAGACCCTGGACCTCTTCCACGGAAAAACCGCAGTGCAGGGCATTGGCGATGCTGAAGAGCCGCTTGGAGTTGGGCGTGGCCAGTTCCGGGATCAGGCGCTTGCGGTCATCGGAATCGCATTCCCGCAGCGAATTGGTCACGGCATAGCGGTTGATCTCCAAAGAACGCACCGCTTTCTGCAGCGCTTCTTTAAAGGTCCTGCCGATGGCCATGGTCTCGCCCACCGATTTCATGGAGGTGGTCAGGGTGTCGCCGGTCTCGGGAAATTTCTCAAAGGTCCAGCGCGGGATCTTGACCACGGTGTAGTCGATGGCCGGCTCAAAGCTGGCATAGGTCTCGCGCGTGATGTCGTTGGGAATCTCATCCAGGGTATAGCCCACGGCCAGCTTGGCCGCGATCTTGGCAATGGGAA
>CAYWBU010000177.1:0-4936 GCA_964456565.1 uncultured Bacteriovoracaceae bacterium
CTCGAGGATCGTCTTCCCGGGAGCGGCCTCGATCTCCTGTCCGTTGATTGTGACGGCAAGGTGACCGATGAGCTGCGTTACCTGAGCGCCATGGAAGAGGACGAGGAAATCATTGTCCAGGCTCCCGAGCCGGTTGATGAAGATGGCCGGATCATTGCCGACATGATGCGCGTACGGGTGAAGAACGGTGAATACGGAACCGTTACCCGTGATCAGGTTACCATGATGGACGTGGCCACCAACCAGCTATTCAGCGTTTCGGCCAACCTGATTCCCTTCCTGGAGCATGACGACGCCAACCGGGCCCTGATGGGGTCCAACATGCAGCGCCAGGCCGTCCCGCTCCTGTTCCCCAAATCGCCGGTGGTCGGTACCGGTATCGAACAGCTGGTTGCCCGCGACTCCGGTGTCAGCGTGGTCGCCAAACGTGACGGCATTGTCTGGGACGTTGATTCCCAGCGGATTGTGGTCATGGCCGATGAGATGGGCGAGAAACCCGATGATCCGGGAATCGATATTTATAAGCTGACAAAATTTAAGCGTGCCAACCAGAATACCTCGTTCAACCAGAAGCCCATTGTCAAAAAGGGCGAGCGGGTCACCAGAGGACAGGTAATTGCCGATGGTCCCGCCACCAAGAGCGGTGAACTGGCGCTGGGACAGAACCTGGTGGTGGCCTTCATGCCCTGGCAGGGATATAACTATGAAGACGCCATTCTGATCAGCGAACGGGTGGTGAAGGAAGACTACTACACCTCGGTGCATATCGAGGAATTTGAAGTCATGGCCCGGGACGTGAAACTGGGCAGCGAAGAGATTACCCGCGATATTCCCAATGCCGGAGAAGAGGCCCTCAAAAACCTTGATGAATCCGGAATTGTGCGCATCGGCGCCGAGGTCGGTGCCGGCGACATCCTGGTGGGCAAGGTGACGCCCAAGGGCGAAACCCAGCTCTCACCGGAGGAAAAACTGCTGCGGGCCATCTTTGGAGAAAAGGCCAGTGAGGTCAAGGATACCTCGCTGCGGGTGCCGCCGGGCGTCTCCGGTACGGTTATCGATGCACGGGTTTTTAACCGCCGCGGCCAGGAACGCGATGAGCGGACCCTGCAGATCGAACAGAAGGTTATCGAGAGCCTCAAAAAAGACCGTGACGACGAGATCCGCATCATCACCATCGCGGCCCGTCAGCGGCTTGAAAAGCTGCTCGAAGGAAAGAAGCTGGCCGGACCGCTGCTCAGCCACCTCGGTGACAAGGTCATTGCCAAGGCCGGCGTCAAGCTGACCAGTGCCATGCTCGAAGGCTTAAGCGCTGACGACTTCAAGGATATCAGGATCGACAAGGGTGAGGAAATCGAGCAGGAGGTTGAGGAGATCATCAGCAGACTGGATGCCCAGAAGAAACTGATCAATGATCTCTACGATTCCAAGATCGAGAAGTTCTGCGCCGGCGACGACCTGCTGCCGGGAGTGAACAAGATGGTCAAGGTCTATGTGGCCATCAAGCGTAAACTTTCGGTCGGCGACAAAATGGCCGGCCGCCACGGTAATAAAGGTGTTATCTCCAGGATCCTGCCGGAAGAGGATATGCCGTTCTTCGAGGACGGACGTCCGGTTGATATCGTACTGAACCCCCTGGGTGTTCCGTCACGTATGAATATCGGTCAGGTCCTTGAAGTCCATCTGGGCTGGGCCATGCGCGGGCTGAAAGAGACCATTGAACGCATGGTTGACGAGGAATTGTCCGAAGACAAGCTGCGGGATATGCTGAAGAAGGTTTATTCCTCGCCGCGCGTCAACAAGCTGATTGCCGAAGCCGGCAAGGACGAGTTGCTTGAACTGGCTCAGACCATTGCCAGGGAAGGCCTCAATACGGCGGTTCCGGTGTTTGACTCGGCCAGCGAGGAAGATATCAACCACATCATGGAAATCGCCGGAGCTGAAGATGACGGCCGGGTTACGCTGTATGACGGTCGGTCCGGCCAGGCATTTGACCGCAAGGTTACGGTGGGGCTGATGTACTTCCTCAAGCTGCATCACCTGGTGGATGACAAGATCCACGCCCGTTCGATCGGTCCGTACTCGCTGGTAACCCAGCAGCCGCTCGGCGGTAAGGCCCAGTTCGGCGGCCAGCGTATGGGTGAAATGGAGGTCTGGGCTATCGAGGCTTATGGCGCTGCCTATACCCTGCAGGAATTCCTGACGGTTAAATCCGACGATGTGGCCGGCAGGACCAGGATGTATGAATCCATTGTCAAGGGTCAGCATGAGCTTGAGCCCGGAATTCCGGAATCGTTCAACGTGCTGCTGAGAGAGCTCAAGAGTCTCGGTCTGGACATGTCCCTGATCGAAGGCAGAGGATAGCTAAATAAAAGGGGTGAACATTGGAAGACCTGTACAGCTATTTTGAAAAACCGAAAGATCCTTCCAACTACATGGCGGTAAGGATCGGGCTGGCTTCTCCGGAAAAGATTCATGGGTGGTCATACGGAGAGGTTAAAAAACCCGAAACAATCAATTACCGGACATTCAAGCCCGAACGGGACGGACTTTTCTGTGCCAGAATCTTCGGACCGATCAAGAGCTATGAATGTATCTGCGGTAAGTACAAGCGCATGAAGCATCGCGGCGTTGTCTGCGAAAAATGCGGCGTGGAGGTAATCGACAGCCGCGTGCGCCGGGAACGCATGGGTCACATCGATCTGGCAACCCCGGTAGCGCATATCTGGTTTCTGAAGAGTCTGCCGTCCAAGATCGGTGCCCTGCTTGACCTGAGCATCAAGGAACTTGAGCGGGTCCTGTACTTTGAAAGCTATATCGTGACCGATCCCAAGGACAGCGGGCTCAAAAAAGGCGAACTGCTGACCGAAGAGAAGTTCCGCCAGTCGGTGGAAAAATTCGGCATCGGCAGTTTCACCGCCAAGATGGGTGCCGATGCCATTGATGAGCTGATCGCCGATCTGGATATCCTGACCCTGTCGGTCCAGCTCAAAGAAGAGATCTTGAACACCAAGAGCGAGGCCAAGAAGAAGAAGCTTTCCCGGCGTCTGCGCATGGTGAATGTCTTCAAGGGGATCGAGCCCGATGACCTCATGAAGTTTATCGAGGACCGCTTCCATCTTGAAAAGGATGAGCAGTTCAGACGGGCCCTGGGTGAGCTGCTGACCGAAGGCCGCAAGATCACCAAGCTGTGGGACGAGGCGCCCACCTATGCCGAGAAAAAGGCTGTTCTGCCGCAGATCAATGAAGTCATTGAAAGACTGATTGAATCCCGGCGGCTGACCCACGATGATATCGACTATCTCAAGGTCTGGCAGGATCCGTCCTGGATGATCCTCAAGGTTGTCCCGGTGCTGCCGCCGGACCTCAGGCCGCTGGTGCCGCTGGATGGCGGACGCTTCGCGACCTCGGACCTCAATGACCTGTATCGCCGGGTCATCAACCGTAACAACCGGCTTAAGCGGCTGATAGAACTCAATGCCCCGGACATCATCCTGCGCAACGAAAAACGCATGCTGCAGGAAGCCGTCGACGCCCTGGTCGACAACGGCCGGGGCGGCCGGGTCATTACCGGCGCCAACCGCCGGCCGCTCAAGAGCCTTTCGGATATGCTCAAGGGCAAACAGGGCCGTTTCCGTCAGAACCTGCTGGGTAAGCGCGTTGACTATTCGGGTCGTTCGGTTATCACCGCCGGGCCGGATCTCAGACTGCATCAGTGCGGTCTTCCCAAGAAGATGGCCATCGAACTGTTCAAACCCTTTATCTATAACAAGCTTGAAAACAAGGGCTATGTAAGCACCATCAAGAGCGCCAAGCGTCTGGTGGAGGAAGAGACTCCCGAGGTATGGGAAAGCCTGGCCGAAGTGGTCCGGGAATATCCGGTGCTGCTCAACCGTGCTCCGACCCTGCATCGTCTGGGTATCCAGGGCTTCGAGCCGATCCTGATCGAGGGCAAGGCCATTCAGCTGCATCCGCTGGTCTGTACGGCCTTTAACGCCGACTTCGATGGTGACCAGATGGCGGTCCATGTGCCGCTGTCAGTGGATGCCCAGGTGGAGGCCCGCGTGCTGATGATGTCCACCAACAATATCCTTTCACCGGCGCACGGCAAGCCGATCATCGTGCCGACCCAGGATATCGTGCTGGGCGTTTACTATCTGACCCGGGACAAACCCATGGCCAAGGGTGAGGGCATGATCTTCTTCGGTCCCGAGGAAGTCAGGGCCGCACTGGATGCCGGGGCGGTCGAGATTCATGCCCGCATCAAGGTGCGTATGGATGACGGTATGGTGGAAACCACGGTGGGACGGATCATCTTCAGCGAGATCGTTCCCAAGGAGATTTCCTTTGAAACCATCAACAGACCGATGACCAAGAAGGCCCTGGCCGATCTGGTGGATGTCTGTTTCGCGGTTGCCGGTGACAAGGCCACGGTTCTGCTGGCTGACCGTATCAAAGATACGGGTTATCATTATGCGACCATCGGCGGACTTTCCATCGGTATCCAGGATATGATCATTCCGGAATCCAAAGATAAGATAATTGATGACGCCAAGGAAGAAGTGGCCCAGATCATCAACCAGTATAATGAAGGTCTGATCACGGACGGCGAGCGCTACAACAAGATCGTTGATATCTGGACCAAGGTCACCGACATGATTGCCGGCGACATGATGGATAACATCAAGACCGACATCTTTGTGCGGCCCGACGGCACCGAAGAGATTGTGCCGTCCTTTAATCCGATCTTCATGATGGCCGACTCCGGTGCCCGTGGTTCGGCTCAGCAGATCAGACAGCTGGCCGGTATCCGTGGTCTGATGGCCAAGCCTTCCGGTGAAATCATCGAGACCCCGATCGAATCCAATTTCCGTGAAGGTCTGGATGTTCTTGAATATTTCATCTCCACCCACGGTGCCCGTAAGGGTCTGGCGGATAC
>CAYWBU010000178.1:0-309 GCA_964456565.1 uncultured Bacteriovoracaceae bacterium
GGCGATGATGAAGGCGATCTCGGCCGCGGGCAGGATGTTTTTGACGCCCTGCAGGCCGATGCCGTCATGGGTGTCGAGCACATTGAAGAAGGTGGCGCCTTTGGCCGGATATTCCAGGTCGGCGGCCCAGTCGGAAAGGGCGGAGGCGTCGCCGCGGTAGAAGGTGTAGAGCACCAGCGGCGGCAGGGCGAAGTTGTAGACCAGCTGGGCCTCGTTGGTGCCGTTGCCGAAATAGGCGATGTTTTCCTTGTGGGGCACATTGGTTTCGGTGACCAGGGCCAAAATTTTTATTTTATTTCGGTGAATAAA
>CAYWBU010000178.1:319-4919 GCA_964456565.1 uncultured Bacteriovoracaceae bacterium
TGACCAGGGCCGCTCCGGGGGCGACCACATCCAGCACGGCGCGCATCAGCTGGACAATGGCATGCCCCTGCGGCAGGTTGGCGCAGCTCGTGCCGGGCTGGTGCCAGATATAGGTGACGGCGTCCAGGCGCACGATGTTGGCGCCGTTGCGCACATACAGCAGCAGGGTCTCGATGATCCAGAGCAGTACCCTGGGGTTGGTGAAATTCAGGTCCACCTGGTCGGGCGAGAAGGTGGTCCAGACCCACCTGGGGCCGTCAAGGGTCTCATGGCGGCTCAGCACGTCGCTGGTGCGGGGGCGGACTATCATGGAACGAGCTTCCGGGGTGAGCTCCGCGGGGCGGTCAAAGGCCACAAAGACATCCCTGAACTGGGGGTCACCGCACAGGAAACGCTCAAAGGCCGGCGAAGAGGCCGAGGCATGGTTGAAGACGCCGTCGAACATGAGCTGGAAACGGCTGCCCAGCCTCTCGATGTCCACCCACGAACCGAGCTGGGGATCCACGGCGCGGAAGTTGGAAACCGCAAACCCGCGGTCCGAGGTGTAGGGGAAGAAGGGCAGGATGTGGATGGTGTTGAAGATGCGCCGCAGCACGTTGCGATAGGTCAGCACCTCAAACAGCACGCTTAAAGGCCGCTGGTTCTCGGCGCCCTTGAAGAGATTGCCGTAGGTGATCAGCACGATGTCCTGCTGGCTGAATCGTTCGCCGGAATCAAAATTGCGTTCCATGGCAAGCATGGCATCGGTCTTGTGGGCATGGTAGACCTGCATCAGCCTGATGAGCTCGGGGAGGCAGCTTTGGGCCTGCTCCTCTCCGTAGAGGAAGTCAAGTTTTTCCCGGATACTATCCAGGGCCTCCTGGGGGATCTCCAGTTTGGGCCTGGTGAAATCCGGTCTGTGGTTGTGGAGAGCAAACCTGAGCTGTCCCGGATCACCGGCCGCCCCGAACGGAAGGAAGTCTTTCTCGCGCATAGTGCCTCTGTGTTTCTTATAGTAAAATCGAATACCGCTTAGCTCCACTGTCGGTTGAAAGTCAACAGGAGATAATAGGGATATTTTGATGTGGTAAGCTGCTGGAATAACAGGTGATAAGTGCGGGATTTGCGTTCCCGGGAAACCGGCAAAGTTCAGGGGGGGAGCCCCCCCTGGCGTTCAGTTCAGGCTGCGCACGGCCCGGATGTGGTGGATGTTGGCCTTGCTGTGGTTGCCTTCCGAGTGGCCGGTGCGGAATGAGACGACCCAGATGCAGTTATGCGGGGTATTGCTGTATTCATATTCCGTGGAGGTCCAGTAGTATTGCAGTCCCTGGCTTGTGAGGCAGACGGTGTTGGGGAAGAGGGTCGTGTCGATGTAGGTGTTGTTGTCCGAATCCACCAGCAGGGTTTTGAGTTCCGCATGCGTGGGCAGGCGCCAGTCGCTGTAGCCGGCATAGTGCCTGGCGTTCATGGCGTCCAGGAAATCCGAGCTGTTGTGCGGCTGGTCATAGACGGTGCCGTTGGTGGCGGGATCGGGATTGTACCAGTTATAGGTGTTGTCGGCGTCGTTGGGGTTTGCATAGTTTTTGGTGCCGTCCTTGGCGTTCTTGACTTCCCACATGAGCCTGTTGATGTTGTCCTGCACCACCTTGTCGCCGCCAATCTCCAGCGGGACATAGGGCTCGAGCCGTTCGGCCGGGATGCGCTTGTTCTTGGCGTGTCTGGCCTTGGTCAGGTCGGCCGGCGCGGCCGGCTGGATCTCGACCGCCTGCAGTGTCAGGCCGGATAAAAGGATTGCAACCAGCAGCAGGGATGTTTTCTTCATAAAGGGAGACCTCCGTCAATGAATTTATATCTCCTGAATAATCCTTTTATGGGTGGAATAAAACAGAAAAATATCTCTAAAAACAACATGGAAGCATATTCGGGAAAAGGCCGGGAACGGTGCCGCCCCGGCCAGTGAAATGTCAGTTGAAGTCTACCTTGGGCACTTCCTTGACCGCCTCGGGGATGTCGAAATATTCGGCCTTCTCCACCCCGGCCCAGGAGGTGAAGAAGCGGCCGAAGAAGCTGCGGGCATAGGTGTTGAGCTCACGCACGCTGTCGTTATAGCGCTTGCGCTCCACCGCGATGCGGTTTTCGGTCCCCTCCAGGCTGTCCTGGAGTTTCAGGAAATTTTCATTGGACTTCAGTTCGGGATAGCGTTCCTGCAGCAGCAGCAATCTGGAAAGGGCACCTTCCAGTTCGCCGGCGGCCCTGGCCTTTGAGCCGACATTGCCGGCCTGGAAATAGGCCTTGCGCGCCTCGGCCACGCCTAAGAAAATCTCTTTTTCCTGCGCGGCATAGCCCTTGACCGTCTCCACCAGGTTGGGGATCAGGTCATAACGGCGCTGCAGCTGGTTTTCCACCTGGGCCCACTGGCCCTTGACGGCCTCATCCATTTGCACGGCCCGGTTGTACTGGCCGATGAAGATGCCGCCCACGATCACCACCACCAGGACCACTATGCCGATAATCTTCCATGTCTTTGCGTTCATATTTTTCTCCTCTTAATATTAAAGCCGTGTCACCAGCCGCCCGAAACCCCGCCGCCGCCGAAACCGCCGCCCAGGCCCCCGCCGAAGCCGCCGAAACCGGAGCTGCCGAAGCCCGAACCGCTTGAGCCGCCGAAGCCGCCCACATAGAAGCCGCCGGACCGCCAATAGGATGTGCGCCGCCTTCGGCCCCAGCCCTGCAGCACGAAGATCAGGAACATGATCACGATGAAGATCGCTTCGCCGAGGTTGCTGCCCTGCTGGCGTTTTGGGCGCGGCGTATTGGTGAGGGTCACATTATAATGCTGGGCCAGGCGGGCCGTGATGGCCGCGGCCACGGCATTGATGCCGCCGCCATAGTCGCCGGCCCTGAAATAGGGCACCAGTTCGCGGCGGGTCAGGGTGCCCAGGTAGCTGTCCGGCAGGATGCCCTCCAGACCGTAGCCGGTCTCGAAACGGTAACGCCGGTCACCCACGGCCACGGTCAGCAGCAAGCCGTCATCCCGGCCCTTGCGGCCCAGGCCCCATTTTTCGGCCGTTGCCAGCGAAAACTCTTCAATGGGCACGCCCGCGGTGGAGGGGACAGTGAAGATGATGAACTGCACCCCGGTCTTTTCTTCCAGTTCCTGCAGCATGCCCGCCAGGCGGGTTTCGGCCGCGGAATCAATGATGCCGGCGCGGTCCTCCACATAGCTTGCCGGCCCGGCCGCCAGGGTCGGCAAGGTCAGGAGCAGCAGGATCAGCAGGCTAAGCGGACAGCTTGTCGATCTGGGCGGAAAGTTCATCGGTCACCTTGTAGAGCTGGGTAAAGAGATCCTTGGCCAGGTTGGGATTGAGGGGCGCCTTGCGGTTCTGCCGCAGCCCCATGATCTCGGTGAAACACTGCATGGAGATGCCGGTGGCCTTTTCCACGGCCTGCACCAGGGCGGTCTTGTCCAGGTCGGGATCTGCGCCCTTGAGGTACAGCACGGCGCGCAGCAGCGGGAAAAATCCGCTGTAGGCCTCGATGATCAGGCGTCTGAGGGCGTTCTTGTGACCGCTGGTGGCGATGTAGCCCTGGCGCAGGTTAATCAGCCGGGACTTGAGGTCATGCTCGCACTGCAGCCGCAGAAATTTGCGGTCGATCTCGAGGGCGCTGAAGATATCCTCGCCGTAGATGGTCTTGTGCTGGACCTTGATGTCAAAAAATTCCACCGGAAAGGCGTCCAGCGAGGTACGGATATGTTCGCGGGTCAGGATCAGGGGCGCCTGGAAACCCTTGCGGCCGTAGCGCCGTCCCAGGATGGCCAGGTTGTCCAGCACGCCGGTGTCGGCCGAGGTGACCACCACGGCCGAATTGATGTCGGATGCGCCGGGGATGTACGCCCTTTTTTGCACTATCGATAATAGGGTCTTATCGATAGTGACTTAGCCGAAATCGGGGTTATAGTCCCGTGGTATGCGCGCCAAATCCGTCTTGTCGATCGCTGCACAGACAGAGCGTCTGCCGACGCCCAAGCGCGCGGTTTCCGCGGAGATCGTGACGATCCTGGTCCCGGGCGAGGCACCGCTGCCCCAGCGGCGGTCGGGCGCCGCGCAAGATCGCGCGGTCCAGCTCGTCGAGCTGCTACAGGAGCTGACAGGCGAAGGCGCCAGCCTGGTCGAACTCAACTTCCAGAAGAGCCTCGAGGCGCGGGCGCCCGCCAGCATCAAGGCGCTCGCGGTTGACCTCGATTGCTACGCGCGCTTCTCGGCGACGCGCGGCGGGATCGGCCTGCCCGCCGACGAAGCGCGGCTTGTCGCCTATATCGACTATTGCGAGACGCGGCGGCTCAAGCCGGCGACCGTGTCCCGGCGCCTGTCCTCGCTGGCGGTGGCCCATCACCTTCTCGACGTTCCAAGCCCCGTCGGCGCCGTCGTGGTTCGCGATGCGCTGCGCGGGCTGCGGCGCCGGGCCGGGATCCGGCAGCGCCAGGCCGGCCCGTTACGGCTCGGCGAAGGGATCGGGCGGGAGGCCGTCAAGGGGTTCACGCTGTCGGTGCGGCTCGAGGCGTGCCCGTGAGTTTGCAAGGGAGATTTTCGCTGACAATTACATTGAACTTGTAAAGGGA
>CAYWBU010000179.1:0-4897 GCA_964456565.1 uncultured Bacteriovoracaceae bacterium
CGGAGCGCATGCGTTCGATGGCCAGAGCCAGCACTTCGCCGCCCACCGAGCGGATCTCGGCCAGATCCGTATCCAGCAGCAGCGGCAGTTCGCCACCCAGCTTTTCCACCAGGGTCTGCCAGGCCTGACCCACCCGCTTGGAGGAGTTGCCCACCTGCATGATCTCCCCCAGCACCTCGGCCAGCGGGATCAGGGATTCATAGGGCCGGGCCGTGGCCGGTTTTTGATCATCTTCGCGGTCGGCCAGCTGGACCACCCGGTTCAGAACCCCGACCGTCAGGGGCCGGCCGCAGACCGGACAGATACCGCCCAGCCGCAGCGTCTCCTCGGGCTCCAGCACCACATCACATTCACGGTGCCCGTCCAGATGATATTTACCCTCTTCGGGAAAAAACTCCACGGTCCCGCTCAGGCCCGCGCCGGTCCGCAGGGCCCGGATCATCTGGAAATAGTCCGGCTCGCACTCGAAGACCGTGGCCTCGCGGCCCAACTTGGCCGCCGAATGGGCGTCCGAGGAGGACACCAGGTGATAGCCGTCCAGCGAACTGACCCGCCAGTTCATGGCCGGATCGGAAGACAGCCCGGTCTCCAGCGCAAAGATATGCGGTTCCAGGTCCAGATAGCAGTCCTTGATGCTGTCAAAACCCGACTTGGAGCCCAGGGCGCTGAACCAGGGCGTCCAGATATGCGCCGGAATCAGGAAGGCGTCTGCATTGGCCTCCAGCACGATTTCCAGCAGATTGCGCGAAGAGATCCCCAGGATCGGCCGGCCGTCGCTGACGATGTTACCGATGGCGGCCAGTTTCGAACTGATGCGGCGCACGGTCTCCAGGTCCGGCGCCCCCAGGACATGATGCACCTTGCGCACCTTGTCGTCCTGTTTGTAGATGGTGCTGATCTCGGCGGTCAGCATGAAGCTCACATCCGGTGATCCCTGGCGCAGCCGGTAGAGCCCCGGAGCGTCCTCCTCCAGGTTTTCCTCCAGTTCGCGGAACCACTCCGGATGGGTGAAGTCGCCGGTTCCCATGACACGGATACCCTTGAGACGCGCCCCGCGCGCCAGTTCCCGGATGGTGAGATCACGGCTGGTGGCCCTGGAGAACCGTGAATGAACATGCAGGTCGGCAAAAAATTTCATGCCGGACATCCCCGGTTTCCCGATCTATCTGACAGCTTGTTCTCGCTTTGGGGTTCTGCTATTCTTGCCATGCTATGAAATTAGATAACTTGATATTATTAGTCATTTTTCCGCTGGTACTTTTAGCATGCTCCGATAACAATAACAAGCAGGAGCCCAATACCCCGGAGCTAAAATCCACGGCAGTCGCCGACGGTGATGTGCTGGCCCTGGCATCCATCGGGGACGCCTCCAACCTGATTCCCATGCTGGCATCCGACAGTGCCTCGCACGAAATCACCGGCTACATCTATAACGGGCTGGTGGAATATGACAAGGATTTCAACATCGTGCCCGACCTGGCCAGCTCCTGGGAAATCGAAGACGGCGGCAGGATCCTGCGCTTTCACCTGCGCCGCGACGTCAAATGGCATGACGGCGAAAAATTTGATGCCCATGATGTCATGTTCACCTATAACACCATCATCGATCCCAAGACGCCAACCGCCTATTCCGGCAAATATAAGCTGGTGCAAGAGGCCCGCCTGATCGACGACTACACCATCGAGTTTCACTACGCAAAACCCTTCGCCCCGGCATTGATCAGCTGGGGGGCCTTGCAGGTTCTGCCCGAACATCTGCTCAGGGACAAGGATATCACCAGAAGCGAACTCACCCGCAATCCGATCGGCACCGGGCCATTTAAATTCAGACGCTGGGAGACCGGCAGCAAGATCGTGCTGGAGACCAATCCGGAGTTCCACAAGGACCGGGCCCATATCAAGGGCGTGGGCTACCGCATCATCCCGGATCAGACCACCCAGTTCATGGAACTCAAGGCCGGCAACATCGACATGATGGGCCTGAGTCCGCTGCAGTATCTGCGGCAGACCGAGACACCCGCCTTCAAGAAGGCCTACTCCAAATATAAATATCTCTCGGATGGCTACACCTACCTGGGTTTCAACCTTGAGCGCAAACCCTTCGACCGCATCGAATTCCGCCAGGCCATGGCCTATGCCATCGACAAGGATGAAATTATCAAGGGCGTCCTATTGGGGCTTGGAGAGCCGGCCACCGGCCCCTACAAGCCCGGCACCACCTGGTACAACCCGGATGTCAGACGCTATCCGCACGACCCGCACAAGGCCATTGAACTGCTGGCGGGCCTGGGATACACGGACAGTGACGGCGACGGCTGGCTCGACAAGGACGGCCGCCAGCTCAAAATGACCATCATCACCAACCAGGGCAATGACCTGCGCGAAAAGACTGCCCAGATCATCCAGGAACGCCTGAAGGCCATCGGCATCCGGGTGGAGATCCGCATCATCGAATGGACCGTCTTCTTAAAGGAGTTCGTCACCAAGGGCAACTTCGACGCCATCATCCTGGGCTGGAACATCCTGCAGGACCCGGATCTATGGACCGTCTGGCACTCCGACAATGCGGTCCCCGGCGGGCTCAATCATGTCGGCTACCGCAACGCCGCAGTGGACGAACTGCTCGTAAAGGGCCGCCACACCTTTGATGAAGAGCTACGCCGCCAGTGTTACCACCGCATCCAGGCCATCATGGCCGAGGAACAGCCCTATGTCTTTTTATATGTCCCCTACGCCCTGCCGGTGGTCAGCCGACGCTTCCACGGCATCGAGCCCGCCCCGGCCGGCATCACCTACAACCTGCGCGACTGGTATGTTCCCGCAAAACTGCAGAAATACCAGGAGCTGCCCTGATGCTGAAATATCTGCTCAAGCGCCTGGGGATCCTGATTCCAACCTTCATCGGCATCACCATTGTGTGTTTTGCCGTGATCCATCTGGCCCCGGGCGAACCCACGGCCATGCAGACCGAGCTCAATCCCAACATCACCCCTGAAGCCATCGAACGCATGCAGGCCCACTACGGCCTCGACCGACCGCTGATCGTGCAGTACGGCCTGTGGATGCAGAACCTGGCCCGGCTGGATTTCGGGCGTTCCATCTCGTCCGACGAACGCCCGGTCTGGGACAAGATCAAGGAGCGCCTGCCCATCACCATCTCCATCAACATCCCCTCCATGGTGATCATCTTCCTGGTGGCCATTCCGCTGGGAGTTATCTCGGCCATCAAACGGGGCACCTTTACGGACCGCTTCATCACGGTGGTGGTCTTCATCGGGTTCTCGATTCCCGGCTTCTGGCTAGCGCTGATCTGCATGGACTATTTCGGGGTCAGGCATGGCTGGCTGCCCATCTCCGGCATCCACTCCCCCGGCTACCTTGGAATGAACCTCTGGGAACGGTCCCTGGACCTGATGCACCACCTGCTGCTGCCGGTAGTCATCTCGGCCTTCGGGTCGCTGGCGGGACTGAGCCGCTACATGCGTTCATCCATGCTGGAGATCATCCGCCAGGACTACATCCTGACGGCCCGGGCCAAAGGCCTGTCTGAAAGAGATGTCATCTATAAACATGCCATGCGCAACGCCCTGCTGCCGGTGATCACCATCCTGGGACTTTCGATCCCCGGGCTGATCGGCGGCAGCGTCATCTTTGAATCGATCTTCTCGATCCCCGGGCTGGGCCAGCTCTTCTATCAGGCCATCATGATGCGCGACTACAACATGATCATGGGCAGCCTGACCATCGGCGCGGTCCTGACCCTGCTGGGCAACCTGATCGCCGATATCTGCTACAGCCTGGCCGATCCGCGCATAAGGGTGCAGTGATGGAGTTCTGGAAACGTTTTATCAGAGACCGGCTGGCCCTCAGCGGCCTGGTGATCGTGCTGCTGTTTTTTGCGCTCTCGCTGCTGGCGCCCGTGATCGCCCCCTTCGATCCCAATGCCATCGATGTGGACAATATCCTGGCGGCCCCGTCCTGGCAGCATCCCTGCGGCACTGACGAACTGGGCCGCGATGTCTTCTCGCGCATGCTCTTCGGGGCCGGCATCTCGCTCAAGGTGGGCTTTGTGGCCGTGGGCATCGCCACCCTGATCGGGATTCTCCTGGGGGCACTGGCCGGCTACTACGGCGGAATCGTGGATATGATCATCATGCGCTTCGTGGACATCATGCTGTGTTTTCCGTCCTTTTTCCTGATCCTGGCGGTGATCGCCTTCCTGGAGCCGTCCATCTTCAACATCATGGCCGTGATCGGCCTGACCTCCTGGATGGGCATAACCCGTCTGGTGCGCGCCGAATTCCTGACCCTGAAACACCGTGATTTCGTGCTGGCCGAACGCGCCATGGGCGCCGGCAGCCTACGCATCATCTTTGTGCATATCCTGCCCAACGCCCTGACCCCGGTCCTGGTGGCCGCCACCCTGGGCGTGGCCTCGGCCGTGCTGACCGAATCCGCCCTGTCCTTCCTGGGGATCGGGGTCCAGCCGCCCACGCCCTCGTGGGGCAACATCCTGACCCAGGGCAAGAATGTGCTCGGCATCGCCTGGTGGATGTCGGTCTTCCCGGGCATGGCCATATTGATCACGGTCCTGGGCTACAACCTGCTGGGCGAAGGCATCCGCGATGCCATTGATCCGCGTCTAAAGGGCAGCCGCTGACAGCCGGCTCGATACCGTGCCCTTGCAAGTTGAAACGCAACGCGCTAAGCATAGATCAAAAAATAAAAAGGAGCTCTCTATGGCCAAGATACCCGCAGATATCCAGGAACTCTTCAACCGCACCCCGGTTGCCGTGCTGGCGACCGCCGACAGCAACGGCACTCCCAATGCCGTCCCGGTGGGCGCCAAAAAGATTATTGATGATGAAACCGTGCTGATCTCCAATCAGTTCTTTTC
>CAYWBU010000180.1:0-4890 GCA_964456565.1 uncultured Bacteriovoracaceae bacterium
CCAGCCTTCGGCACTGCGGCCATCCCACTGCGCCGTCTGCAACCCGCCCGGAAGAATCCGTCCGTGGCCGGCGGAGCGCGACAATACAATCACGGCATGCCCGTCCTTAAGCAGTTCGTGCACCAGGGACTGGCCTATCAGCCCGGTTCCGCCTGTAATAATAATTTTCACGGAAAACCTCCCGATCTCATATCAAAAAAATACAGGTCGGCAGGCCGAAGACAAGTCAGCCGGAACGCTGACGGCGATTTTCCTTTTCGTTCTTGCGTTCTTCCAGCCGCATAGTCCGCCGCTGCCGCGCTTCTTGATTGCGCCGTTTTTCATCCTCGCTCTCCAGCAGCAAAGGCGGCAAGGCCAGCGGAACACCTTTTTCATCAAGGGCCACAAAGGTCAGATAGGCCGAGGCGGTATGCCGGACCTCCCCGGACATCAGATCCTCGGTTTCGATCCGCACCCCGACTTCCATGGAGGTCTTGCCCACATAGTTTACGCTGGCCGAAAGTTTCAGGATATTGCCCACAAATACCGGGCTGTAAAAATCGATACGATCGATGGAGGCCGTCACCACATTGGTGCGGGCATGCCGCACCGCCACCACCGAGGCCGCATCATCTATATGTTTCATGATCACCCCGCCGTGCACATTGCCCGCCAGATTGGCACTCTGCGGCGACATGATATGCGCGAGCACCACCGCACTTTCCCTGACCCGTTTGCCTTCCATCGCGACTCTCCCTGGTTCTGTTATTTTCGGCTCACAACGCAAAAATCTGCACTATTCATCATCAAAAATCTCGGGGTAGAGTTTGCGGGCACATTCGGGACAGATTCCGTGTGAAAACTCGGCTTCACTGTGGTCTCTGATATAGGACTCAACCTGCTGCCAATAGCCTGAATCATCCCTGATCTTCTTGCAGTTGGAACAGATCGGCAGAAAACCGCTGAGCGTCTTGACCTTGGAAAGGGCTTCCTGCAGTTCATTGACCAGTTTCTCCCTTTCTCGATCGGCTCTTTTGCGCTCGGTGATGTCCCGGGCAATGCCGTTCATCCGGACAACCCGGCCTTCCGGGGTATATTGCAAAAAACGCAGCTCGTTGATCCAGATCACATTGTCATCCCGGCATTTGAGTCGATATTCAAAGGGCTCCTGGGCCTTTTCCGGCGGAGACTGCATGCAGGCCCGGTATTCATTGAACATGCGCCCCACATCCTCGGGGTAGAGGATCTTGGGAATAAAGGTCAGCGGATCGGCCAGGACCTCCCTGATATCATAGCCGGTTTTGGCCTGAAACGAAGGCGAGATATAGAAAAACCTGTAGGTTATCGGATCAAAGCTGTAGACCATATCCGGGGTGTTTTCGGCAAACAGCCGAAACAGCCCCTCCGAAATCTGCAGCTCCTCATTTTCCAGCTCCAGATCTCTTATGCGGCTCTCCAGTTTGAGGATCAACTCAATCCGTTCCTGCTCACTCATCGTTGCACCCGGACATTATTTTCGGCACAAATTTATGAAACATAAAATGGTAAAATTCAGCCATTTTCTGGGTAAAATTTTTCCATTTATCCCCGCATTGCTGGCCCCATAAAAATCCTCAACATAACACCTTGTTTAAATTACACTTTTACCCGCAGCCATATTCGGCCTACTGGCACACATGTTGCTGTTTCGTTAAACAGAGTCGACACCACCCGGAAGCCATGCTTCCGTTGCAACAGGGGATAAGGGGAGCCGCGGCGGACAGTTTTTACTCCTGGCATCTGTTCGCCGCGGCGCTTTATATAAAGCCGATTAAACTTTGCTTTATGCACAATATTCCACTGAACCGTGCTTTTTCGGCAGACCTTCCGGCCTTTGTAGTGCAAAAATTTATCTTTACTCAGACTGTGCACTTTTTGTCTTGCACTGCCATTTTTTCTATGTTAGAGACGCTCACATCAGGTCTAAAGGACTTAGACCTCCTTTTTGCCAGGTCACCTAAAAGGCCTGGCTTTTTTTTAAAAATTGCTGTAAGACGTCTTTGTTGTGGGGGCGTAGTTAAGATGGTTATAACGCCGGCCTGTCACGCCGGAGGCCGCGGGTTCAAGTCCCGTCGCTCCCGCCAAAAAAAATCAAGGCACCCTCAAAGGGTGCCTGCTTTATTATTCAGCCATGTCTGCATTTGCCGGACACAACAACATGAGGGGGTAGGATGAATACGGCAGACTGCAAAAAATTTGAAATCCCCAGAAAAGACCGGATTCAGTTTATCGAGGGGTTCAGTGATGAAGAACGTCGCATCCAGGCCGATCGTATAAAACGGGAGCTCTCTCGCAAATATGGCAGGGATTGTGTCTCGCAGATAAGATTTGTCTTTATCCGCTGGGAATCTTTCGGCGACAACCACGCCGCAGGCTGACCGGCCGGCGGCGTGAACCCGCCCCCGATTAACGTTTTTCCAGCAATCCGAAATCTTCGATCTGCTTGACCAGCACGGATTCCTTTACCGGTTTGGTTATATAGGCCGTGGCGCCTCCACGATAGGATTCAAAGACATTTTTGGGATCGCTCAGGGCCGTGATCATGATGATTCTGGCCTCATCGGCCGAGTTTATACCGAACTCACTCTCAAAGCTGCGCATCTGTTTGACGGCCTCCTTTCCATCCATGTTCGGCATCATGATATCCATCAGAATCAGATCAAAAACCTTGTCGCTCGCATAGGCCATGGTAAATTCATACATGGCCTGCTGGCCATCCTGGGCAATCACACATTCCCCGTAATCTGACAGGATGTCTTCCAGCAGCATCTGGCTGGTGGGGTCGTCTTCAACAATCAAAATTCTCATGGAAAGCTCCTTTCTCCTTTTTCATCTTCCTGCGCCAGAAATTTTTCCAGCACCCGGGCAACATCTTCCGGCCGAACCGGTTTGGCAATATAATCATTCATCCCTGCCGCCAGACTCTTTTCACGGTCTTTCTGCAGGGCATGGGCCGTCATGGCAACAATCGGCACATCATGACGTAGAACATTAGATCCGCTGGCCCTGATATTTCTGGTGGCATCTATTCCGTCCATCTCCGGCATCTGCAGATCCATAAAAACCAGATCATAGTCAACGTTTCCCAGTTTTACCAGCGCATCCTTGCCATTGACCGCTATATCCACATCATAGCCCAAGGCGTTCATAATTCCTTCGGCAACCACCTGGTTGACTTCATTGTCCTCCACCACGAGGATTCTGGCTGCCGTCCTGATCGCCCCCGAAGCACTGCGGGCAGCATCCCGGTCCGGCGTATCCCCGGCGGCATACCCCAATGCGGCCAACATGGCGGCTTCCAGTACCGACCGCCTTACCGGTTTGGGAACACAGCCGGCCACGCCGCACTCGTCCAGTTGCTGCTGTTGCGCGCAATAGTCGGACGGGGTCAGCAGGATTGCCCTGGTCCGCCGCATCAGGGGATCCCGCTTAATCTTTTCCGTAAGAGCCAAACCCTCCATGTCAGGTATCTGCATATCAACCAGGGCCAGCTCAAAGGGTTCATGCTTGAGCACGGCATCCCTGATCCGCTCAAGGGCAGCCTTGCCTTGCTGGACCAGCATTGTCCGGCACTGCCAGGCATCCAGATAACTCTTCAGGATATCAAGGTTGACCTGTTTGTCGTCCACCACAATAATGCGCCGGCCAGCAAGCCGGTTCGATTCCGTGTTCTGTTTTTCATCCTGCTTGCCCAGCACCACCGAAAACCAGAACACCGAACCGTGCCCCTGGCGACTTTCCACTCCGATACGCCCACCCATCATCTCCGCCAGATTTCTGGAGATGGCCAGCCCCAGACCGGTACCGCCATATTTCCTCGTGACAGAGGCATCCTCCTGGGTAAAGGCGCTGAAAATCTCATCGATCTTCTGTTTGGAAATGCCGATTCCGGTATCCTTGACCGCAAACCTGATCGTGGCCCGATGAGGGGTTTCCGCCACCAGCGAAACATGGACCGTTATCTCGCCTTTGCTGGTAAATTTGATGGCATTGCTGATGAGGTTAACCAGGATCTGCCGGATCCGCCCCGGATCGCCCTGCAGCAACGAAGGCACTTCCTGGTCCACCAGACATCCGAAATTCAACCCCTTTTCCTGGGCCCGATAGGCCACAACATCCGCAATATCCTCCAAGGTCATCCGCAGGTCAAAGGCAATATCTTCCAGTTCCATCTTGCCGGCTTCGATCTTGGAGAAGTCCAGGATATCATTCACAATGGTCATCAACGAATCGCCGCTGTTGCGGATTATCTCGGCGTAGCGCCGCTGATTCGGCCCCAGCTCGGTATCCAGCAACAGATCAACCATACCGATAACCCCGTTCATGGGCGTGCGGATTTCATGGCTCATGTTTGCCAGAAATTCACTCTTGGCGATGCTGGCCATTTCAGCCTCGACGGCCAGCCGGTTGACCTGTTCCATGCTTCTTTCCAGTTCGCGGTTGACCGATTCCGAATGGGCCTTGGCTCGCTTAAGCGCCTCTTCGGCCTTCTTTCTGGCCGTCATGTCCCGTGAAACGCCCTGCATGCTGACAACATTGCCCTGTTCATCCCGAAAAAAATTAATGGCAACCTCAACCCACTGCGGGCTGCCGTCCTTTTTATGCTGCAAAACCTCAAAGGGTTCGCGGACCTTGGCCTCCCTGAGGTCGTAGCCGCTGCCGCAATAGCGATGATAGCTCAGCATGACTTCCCGCAACGACTCCGGCGTCAGCAGATCCTCCAGCGACATGTTCAGGATCTCGTCCGGGGCATAGCCGGTCACGTTAAAAACCGACGGACTCACATAGGTGAAGCGGAAATTGGGGTCAACGATCCAGATTACATCCTGCATGTTTTCGGCTATCAGCCGGTAACGCTCCTCACTCTTGATC
>CAYWBU010000181.1:0-4851 GCA_964456565.1 uncultured Bacteriovoracaceae bacterium
AGGTTGATTCAGCAGGGCACGAATGAAACTTCGGTCCCTATCTGTGGTACCCCCAGGAGGATATGTGGGTCAGTGAATATGTCTTTTTCGTCAGAAAGGAGGATAAACAGGCGGACTTTAACGGCTATCAGGGAGTGCTCCGGGACAACCTGACCATCGGGATCGTGGACGGCAATTCCTACCACCCGGATTTATGGCGCAATTTTCCCTACAGCAACGGTGCCACCACTTTTCAGGGCGACCTGACGGCCGTCAGGCTTAACCGGCATCTGGATGGCACCCCCGAGATAAAGCTGAACTTCAAGAAACTGGCCCAGGGTCGCGTCGACCTGGTGATTTCCGACAGGATAGTGGGCACCTATACCGCCAAACTGCTGGGTCTCGACAATCAGATCACCTGTTACGAACAGGTGCTGTTTTCCAAAGGCTACCCCATGCCCTTTGCCAAAAAATCAGACTACCCCGGGCTTGAGGAGATTGCCGCCCGCTTTGAACGGGAACTCCGGGCCTTCAAACAGTCCGATGAATACCGTAATATCATCGACAGCTGGCTGCACAGCCCGAAAAATTAAGACACCAAGGTATACTTTCGGATACTTACCCCAATCTTAAATCCATGATAAAGTTGCATAAACATGCGTTAAGGCCGCCTTGCAACAAAAGCCAACCGTTGTTTTGATTTTTATTATTGGAGGATAATATGCAAATCTCAGATGTTATTAAAATTTTAATTCCCCTTATTCTATGCCTGGGACTGGCCGGCTGTCCCCTTGAAGATAATGACAGCGATGACGACATGGTCAGAATGGCTGCCATGGCCCAGATGGAAGAAAGCCGCGACATCCTGGCCTATAGCTATGACGCCACCGGCACCTGGATCATCACCGAGTCCCCGGATAACGGGGAAACATTCTCTTACGAAATAGAAATGGAACAGGACAGGGGCATTGTCTGCTACTGGATCGAAGAAGGTGAGGATGGCGAAGACGATTGGATCATCCCCTTTGAGGTCGAAGACGCCTACTACTCATTCTATGAATGCGCATCCGCCCCAGATTCCTCCGATTATTATAAGATCTCGATAGATTTCCTCATGACCTCCGAAAACACCCTGGAAGGCAATGCATTGATCGAGTGCCGCCTTGACGGCACATTGGAGAAATATTCGGGCAGTTTCACCGGAACCCGCGTTTGGGACAACGAGGGCTGATCTTTTAAGCTTAACCCAACTGAATATATTATTATCAGCCGGCATGCGGATTTTGCCGGCACTGAAAAGGAGGAACATCTTGGATATTTACACCTGTTGTGAATGTGGATTTCAAAGTCCCATGGGTCCCGGCAATGACACCACCTGCAATAAATGCGGCAGCCCCATGCTGCAAAACGACTCAACCGTTACACAGAATGCTGACGATCAAACCGCCCCCATCCTTATGCCGGAGACCTATAAGCCTGTCTTTAACGGATCAGCCTCGGAATATTTCAGGATCTGGATCGTCAACGTCTTCCTGACAACCATAACACTTGGAATCTATGCGGCCTGGGCCCGGGTCAGAACCCGGCGCTATTTTTATGCCAACACTCAGCTGGCCGGTCATTGTTTTGACTATCTGGCTGACCCGTTGCGCATCCTCAAGGGCAACCTTATAATCGGCACGGCCTTCATCCTTTACACTTTGTCCGATTATTTCAAGCCCGGAATCAGTTCTCTGGTACTCCTGGCTTTTTACCTTATCTTGCCCTTTCTGGTTTACAAGGCCCTGCGTTTTTTTGCCTATAATTCGGCTTATCGCAATATCCGTTTCAATTTCCTGGGCACCTGTTCCGAAAGTTACAAGGTCTATCTGTGGACAGCCCTGCTGACGGTCCTCACCTTGGGGCTTGCCACCCCTTACTGGGCCTTCCTCCGCAAACAATATTATTTCGGCAATATGGCCTTCGGCAATACCCGTAACAGGTTCAGTGGTTCATCCAGAGATTTCTGGAGTTTTTACATTGTGGCCGGCCTGTGGATGATTCTGGTGATCGGCATTTTTTCCGCTTCCATCTTTGCACCCATGGCGACCCTTATTAAACAGGGAGAATCCGCCGAACCCGGGATGGCATTCTTCATCAGTTTCGCCTGCGGTTATACAGTTCTCATTCTCGGCATAGCCCTGATCCAACAGTATCTCTACGCCCGCACCACCAACTACTGCTGGTCAAAATCAAACCTTGGCGGCCTCAGATTCGAAAGCACCCTGAACCCGGCCAAACTGGTCTACATCAGATTTACCAACATCCTGGCAATGACCTTCTCGCTGGGACTGCTAATCCCCTGGGCCAAGATTCGCCGAACCCGCTACATCCTGGACAATCTGAAAGTGATCGCCGGTCAGAGCCTGGATGACTTCGGCGCCGGCGTCGATCAGGGCGAAAGTGCCCTCGGCGACGTTGCCACCGACTTTTTCGATCTGGATATCGGATTTTGATCCGTTTTGAGGCAACCCTGTTTGACGGACGCAGTTCCCGGGCCAACCCGGCTGTGGTTGATGCTGACGCAAATTTCCTGCGAATTGTATCCGGCAGTACCGAGCAATGTTTTGCCCTGAATGAATGCCGTATCGAACCACCTCTGGGCACCACCAGTCGAATATTTTACCTGCCTGATGGTGCCCGGCTGGAAACTGTCGACATCAAGGCCGTGGCCCGGCTGGAAAAACTTGCCGGGCATAACCCTGCAATGCGGCTGATTAATTGGTTGGAGACCAACTGGACATTTGTACTGACTTGTTTTGCCGGACTGCTCCTGTGCATCGGACTGCTGACGGCCTATGGTATACCACTGGCCGCGGAAAAAATCGCATTCTCACTGTCAGCGGACCTGCTGGACGATATCAGTCGCCATTCACTGAAAATCCTTGACACCAAAATCCTGCAACCCTCCGAAATTGAGCAATCCCGGATCCAGGAATTGAATAAAATCTTCAAGGATGTCACCAGTGAATTGGGTTCGGGGTTCGATTACCGCCTGGAGATCAGAAAAGGCGGCGGCCTTGGGGCCAATGCCTTTGCCCTCCCATCAGGCACCATCCTGATGACCGACGAACTTGTAGCACTGGCAGAAAACGACTTCCAGGTCATGGCGGTCATGGCCCATGAAATCGGACATGTTGAAAACCGTCACGGGCTCAGGAGCATCATCCAGAACACCGGGGTCTTCATGGTAATTGCAATCCTGGCCGGCGATGTTGTATCCGTCACATCCACCGCCGCAGCCTTGCCCACCTTGCTGATCGAATCCGGCTATTCCCGCCGGTTTGAGCGCGAAGCCGACCGGGTATCCGGCCTGTACCTGATCAGCAAAAACCTGGGCACGGCCCCCATGCGGGACATATTGCAGCTGCTTGAGAATGAATCCCCGGATTCTCCAGGCACCTCGCTGATATCAACCCACCCTGAAACCGAAGAAAGAATAAGGCTGCTGCTCGAACTGGAAACCCGGATTGACGGCAAACATCCGGATGACGCTCAGAAAATTTTTCACGGAATGGAAGACTGACCGGTACTGTTAGCCGGATTATGTTCTGCGGCGGCGCACTTCCTCCAGGGCCGCATGGACAATGGCGCTGAGGGTCTTTTTCTGGAAGGGTTTTTCAATAAAATGGCCTATACCGGCATCCTTCATCCAGTGATCCGAAACACTGCGTGAAAAACCGGAAGTCAGGATGATGGGGATGTCATCTCTGATCCGCCTGATTCCGGAGGCCAGTTCGGCTCCGGTCATAACCGGCATAGCCTGATCGGTAATCACCAGATCAAAGCCCCCGGGATCAGCCGCAAAGACTTCCAGGGCCTGGCCGGGATCAACTTTGGTCGTCACCGCATAACCCAGGCTGATCAGCATATGGCTGCCAATCCCCAGAATGGACAATTCGTCATCCACCAGCAGGATATGTTCACCCTGGCCCCTATCCAGTTTCTGCTCCGCGTCTGAGGTTTTCGTGGTCTCACATTCAATGCGCGGCAGATAAATATGGAAGGAGGTTCCCTGGTCCGGCTCTGAGTAGACCTTGATGGCTCCCTGCATGGCCTTGACAATTCCGTGCACCGTGGACAGCCCCAGGCCGGTGCCCTCGCCCTTGGGTTTGGTGGTAAAAAAGGGTTCAAATATATGTGAAATTGTTTCACGGTCCATGCCGCTGCCGCTGTCGCTCACCGTAATCCTGACATACGATCTTTCCTGCAGTTCGGGATAGCTGCGCAGGTTTTCCGGCCCGACATCAACGCGGTCCAGCCGCACCTCTATGGTTCCGCTGGCCCCATGCATAGCGGCATAGGCATTGGTGCAGAGATTCATGACAACCTGATGGATCTGGGCCGGATCGGCCATAATGGAACCCGCAGTCGAATCAACGCCCTGCAATATCTTGACATTGCTGGGGATTGAAGAGCGTAACAGTTTGATGGCCTCCTTGATGATCAGGTGAGGTTCCAGCGGCTGGATTTCGGTTTCCACCCGCCGACTGAAGGTCAGAATCTGACGCACCAGGCTCTTGGCCCGTTCTGCGGCTGCCAGCATGGCATCCAGATGTTCTTCGGCCTGGGCCGGGTCTGAGAGGTCATCGAGCGCCAGTTCACCGTAACCGATGATCCCGGTCAGAATATTGTTGAAGTCATGCGCAATGCCGCCCGCCAGTGTACCAAGCGCCTCCATCTTCTGGGCCTGGCGCATATTTTTTTCATATTTTTTGCGTTCGGCCTCAACCTTCTTGCGTTCGGTGATATCGCGGATAATGGCCGTGACATAATTATGAGACGGATTACGCTGGTAAGATTCAATTGATTTCTTTATTAGATCGTAATACT
>CAYWBU010000182.1:0-4795 GCA_964456565.1 uncultured Bacteriovoracaceae bacterium
TCTGTATATACAGCAATGGCTATTGGCCAACCGCAGAGATTCTCGGTGGAAACGGCTTCCTTAACAACCTGAATCAGGCCGACTAACTGATGACGCAGCCCACAATCCAGATACCTCACCAGGCGGGCGGGATCGTCGACCCGAAGTACGTGCCACGCCTCGATCCTGCCGCCACGGACATCAAGGCCCCGATCAGTGCGGTCCGCGTCCGGGTAGCAGACGTGACTGGCTGGGACCGAGCCAGCCAGGAGCGAGTCAGGCTGGTGGCCCAGCAGATCCACGACCGCACGGGTCTGGATGTCGACATCACGATCGGTTCGGCCCTCGTCGAACAGTCCGTCACGCTTCCGCAGACAGGCGGCAGGCCTGAGCCCGCAGGAGCAGGCCATCCTGATCTCCTGCAGCCTCACCATCGCCACTATCGCGCAGGTCGCGGTGCAGGCGCAGCGCACCGATCTCGGCGTCCTGTCGATCGGGCAACCACCAGGCCGGATTCGGCTGCTCTTGATCCTGCAGCAATCCATGCTCGGCACAGCCGCCGGTATCGGCGGGGCCCTGCTCTCCTGGCCACTCGGCAGCGCCCTCGGGGTTCCCGTCGACGGCTCGCGATCAGCGGCCGCCGTGCCGGTCGCGGTCGGGCTCACCCTGCTTGCGAGCCTGCCTTTTAAGATCTTCGCCAAAACGATCAAACAGACCTTTAAGGAAAAGCTTCCAATCGGAATATTTATGGATTTCATCGAAGACGGCAATCGGTTTCTCGGCGGATAATCTGTCCAGGCCGGCTGCGGCTGCAATTTTTGTCGAACCCTCGAGGATCATGCCGCGCTGTTCAAGGTCGTCCCAATCAAAATATATATGGGCTGAGCCGGCAACTGTTCGGCACAGGGTTGTCTTGCCAACCTGCCGAGGTCCTGCAACGAAGACCATTTGGCGATTGGTCTGCATGTGCTGCGATAAAAAACATTCATATGATCGACGCATAGTTTTTTTTATCACAGAAGGCGGGAAGAATCAAACCATTTTGAAGTATACTTCATTTTGGTCGTGACCATTTTGAAATATGCTTCAAAATGGTTGCCATTGAAGGGTTGTGCTGCCTTGCTCAAATATAAAACAGGATGGCAAAGTAGTGACAAATACTCCCCCCCAGCACAAACAGATGCCATATCCCATGCGCCAGCGGCCGTGACCGGCCCCTGGCAAAGAACCAGACGCCGGCCGAATAGCGTAGGCCCCCCACCAGCAGCCGGATGAAGCCGGCCATGGGCAGGACCTTGAGCAGCGGGCCCAGGGCGATCAGGACCAGCCAGCCCATCAGGAGGTAGATGACCACCTGGAGGATGCGCGGGCCTTTGTGGGGCCTCAGGTCCAGGATGATGCCGGCTACGGCCAGGCCCCAGATGACGCCGAAGATGGACCAGCCCCAGGCCCCGCGCAAGGTCACCAGGGTAAAGGGGGTATAGGTGCCGGCGATCAGCAGGTAGATGGAGATGTGATCAAATTTCTGGAGGACCTTTTTGGCCGGTCCGCGCAGGCTGTGGTAGAGCGTGGAAAACAGGTAGAGCAGGAAGAGGGTGGCGCCGTAGATGCTGAAGCTGACGATCTTCCAGGGATCGCCCTGCAGGGAGGCCTGCACCACCAGAATCACCAGCCCGGCCAGTGAAAGCGTCGCCCCCACCAGATGGGTATAGCCGTTGAATCGTTCGCCCTCGTACATAAAACTCCCCTCGTAAAAAAAATCCAAGAGACTTTGTACTCTTTAGGCGTGCTGAAAGCAAATCTTGAATTGACATTCACCAGACTCTTTGTTAGTTGAGCGCTTCGCCTTAAATTATACTGTAGCTTAGATGACAAGGAGACAGACATGGCAGATGCAAAAGATTTTACCCTGTACAGCGGCGGACTCAAAGGGGCCGAGAGCGAATTCGGGCGTTGCGCCGAGCGCTGGGGCGCCCGGGAAGTGACCTATTCCTTTGAGGGCCACGTGATGGAGCGGGAAAAAAATGTCAAGGTCCTGAGCGAGGATGAACTCCGGCTCGGTGATGTGAGTATGGAGATCGTGTGCAAGCGCATGGGCCGCCGTTACGGCAATGCCGAGAAGATCCGTCGGGTCATGCAGTCCATCTTCCACATCATCAACAGCGGCCATGATGTCTTTGTGGTGGGCCGCATCATGGATGACGGCACGGTCAAGGGCGGCACCGGCTGGGGCGTGGAACTGGCCAAGTTTTTCAACCGTCCCCTGTATGTCTATGACCAGGAAAAGGAAAGCTGGTTCGCCTGGAGCGGTGTGGAGTGGAAGACGGCCGAGCCGGTGATCAGCAGCCGGACCTATGCCGGCACCGGCACCCGTTATCTGAACGACGCCGGCCGCCAGGCCATCGAAGATCTCTATCGCCGTTCCTTCGGCGAAGCCTGATTCTTGCCAATTGCGCCGGTTCGGACGGCGGCCTTCAGGCCGCTGGCCGAACCGTAATTTTCCTGTTTATCTGTGAAATTACAGCCTAAGACCTACGCTGTAATTTTTCAATGCCTTGATAATATAGAACAAATATTTTTAATTACAGTGTAGGTTCAGCCCCGGTAGCCCAGCTGGCGCGAGACCTGCTGTGAGGTGAAGTGCACGGCCTCGATCATGGAATTGCGGTTGTCCCTGATGATGGCGGGGTCGCCGCTGATGACAAAACCGGCGATCACGGTTCCCTGGTGGTTGAAGATGGGGCCGCCGATGCCGCACAGGCCGATGAGGGTCTCCTCGTTGTCAAAGCTGATGCGGCTTTCGCGCACCTTTTCCAGTTCCTGAAGATAGGTGGGCATGTCGCTGATGGTGTTGGCGGTGAGGCGCTCAAATTCATAGTCTTTGAGAATCCGGGAGCGTTTGTCAGCGTCCATGTAGGCAAAGATGGCCTTGCCGATGCAGGTGGAATGGGCCGGCAGGACGGCGCCGGCCTGGGGAAAGGTCATGTAGTTGTCGTCGGGTTCCTTGCGAAACATCAGAAAGACCTTGTCGCCCACCAGCATGCCCACGTTGACCGGCTGGCGGAACTGGAAGCAGAGCCTTTCGATCCAGGCCCGCCCCAGGGTGATGACATCGATGTTGGCGGCATAGCGCACCCCCAGGCGGAAGATCTCGGGGCCTAAGCGGTATTTGCCGCTGAAGGGGTCTTTTTCAAGATAGCCCACGGCCTGCAGGGTAGAGACCAGCCCGGCCACGGTGGTCTTGGAGAGTTCCAGCCGTCCGGCAATCTCGGTGATGCCCAGCGGACCGGATTCATCATTGAACAGCCCCAGGATGTCGGTGGCCCGGGTAATGGACTGGATCAGGCGTTTCTGCATCTTGTTCTCACCTCTCTTTTCCTTGACAGCATTTCAAGCTGTCTGTAACATGTCGAACTATGTTCGATAATGTCGAACTATGTACCAAAATTAAAATTTATGCAAGCAGGAAAGGAGAGATGATATGAGCAGTGCAGATAAAAAGGTGCTTTTTGTTGGGGCCGGTGCCATTGGCGCCTCGGTGGCGGCCTGGATTGCTCCGCATCACAAGGAGCTCTATATTATGGATATCGGCGAGGTGCAGGATGCCATCAAGGCCGACGGCATCACGGTCTACCAGTCCGACAACCCCGAAAAGACCCGTGAGACGGTCAGAATCAAGACCATCGACAATATCAGCGAACTGCCGGATGTGGACATCATCGTGCTGTCGGTCAAGAACTACAGCATGCCCGGCATTGCCGAGATGCTAAAAAAGACCGTGGGCGATAAACCCCTGATTGTTTCACTGGCCAACGGCATTGAAAACCAGAGCATCCTGCCTAAATATTTTTCCAGGGTAGTCTACTGTGTGATCAGTTACAATGCCAGGCGCGACAAGCCCGTGGTGGTGGCCTACCAGAAAAAGGGCCCGCTGCTGATCGGGACCCCGGACGGCTCACTGCAGGATGAACTCAAGACCGTCAGCGAGATCTTCAACAAGGGCTGCGAGACCATCATTGTGGAACATTTCCAGGATGCCGTGCACAGCAAGATTGTCATGAACCTCTCCAATGGCCTGGACACCCTGGTGGGGCACGGCTATCAGCCGCTGTCAAATTTTACCGTCTATCAGAAGATGCTGCCCAAGACCCTCTGGGAGGGCGCGCGCATCATCAAGGCCGCCGGCTACAAGGAGTGCAAGATGGGCGGCATGCCGTCATTTTTCATCCTGTGTCTGGGCGCCATAATGCCGGCCTGGGTGGCGCGGCCGAGCTTCAAGCGCAAGATCAAGACCATGGTCATGTCCAGCATGACCCAGGATATCCTGCTGCGCGGCTCGGGGACCAGCGAGATCGATTCCCTGACCGGCTACATCGTGGGTCTGGCGGAAAAACATAAGGTCAAGGCGCCCTACAACAAGACCATCTACCGCCTGGCCAAGGAAAACTTCGGCAAGGACTTCAAGGCCATGCGTTGTGAAGATGTGCAGGCCGAGATCAACAAGGCCAAGAAACTGGGCCTTTAGGAAAGGAGAATGCCATGAGAAAAACCGGAGCGTGGCTGACACGTTATGCCCTGGAACAGCTGCCCATAACCCATACCTTCGGGATTCCGGGCATGCAGAATACCGAAATCTATGCGACCGTCGGCCGCTGCTCTCAGCCGAGGATGCCCGGCAGCCGCAGTGACCGTTGCTTGGCTGTCAGCTCCAGTAGCTCGCCGGAGAGCGCCAGATTGACGTTAACGACGGACGAGCCGAACTCCTCGGCAATATCCCGAAGAACGCCGGTCTTGCCGGAACCGGTCTCACCCACCA
>CAYWBU010000183.1:0-4789 GCA_964456565.1 uncultured Bacteriovoracaceae bacterium
AGATCTCAAAGCAGCGTTTGTCGCGCAGCTCCGGATCATCCGGCACATAGGGAAACCGCGCAATGGAACGTTCCAGGGCCACCTCTTCATCCGGCAGTTCAAGATCAAAGCCGATCTCGCGGAAATCCAGGGCCGGCTGGGCCGTGGCCTTGCCGGCGCCGAAACTGGTGGTGCGCAGGCGATCCTGCCTGAGCCGTTCCAGGTCGATGTCGGCGGTCACCACCTGGGGCTGCCAGGCAAAGCGTTCGGATTCCTTCAAGAGGGTGCCGTTTTCATAGATCATGGCATGGCCGTCCCAGGCCAGGTCCGTGGTCGATTCCCCGGGACCGGCGGCCGTATACAGGTAGGCGCTCAAAGTCCGCGCGGACTGGTTGGCAGTCAGGCTGTGACGGTATTCATCCTTGCCCACGGTGATATTGGAGGCCGAAAGGTTGCCGATGACAGTGGCCCCGGCCAGGGCCGCATAGCTGGACGGCGGAATCGCCACCCAGGCATCTTCACAGATCTCGAAAAACAGCCGCAGGTCTTCCAGGTTGCGCGGCGCAAAAATCAGGTCCGCACCCACCGGCACCTCCTGGCCGCACAGTTCCATGCGGGTCTGATTCAGTTCGCGGGCCGGCGAAAAATGGCGGCGCTCATAAAATTCGCGCTGGTTGGGGAGGTAGGATTTGACCGCCACCCCCAGAATCCGGCCCTTGCAGATCACCACCGCGCAGTTGAACAGCCGGCCGTCGATCCTGAGCGGCGCGCCCACCGCGATAATCATCTCCATGGCGGCGGTTTCGCGCAGCAGCCTATCAAGTCCGCTCAGCACCCCATTAAGCAGCGCATCCTGGAAAAACAGGTCGCCGCAGGTGTATCCGGAAATCCCCAGTTCGGGGAAAACCGCCAGCACCGCCTTGCGGTCGTAGGCCTCGCCGGCCGCCGCCAGCATCCGGGAAACATTATATTCAGGGTCGGCGACCTTCACGGAAGGGACACAGGCGGCCACCCGTACAAATCCATGTTGATAGAGACTGAAAAAATCCACTGGCCCGCTCACCTCTCATCTTCACATCTATTATAATAGAGAATTATATAAACGCCGCGGCCTTTGCTTAGCAAGGTAAATTATCTTATCTTTCCAGCCTGTTAAGCTGCCGGGCAAAACGCCGCACCTTCGCATATCAAAAAATGCCATTTCCCCGGCAGGCCAGAGACCTCATAAAATTGCATAAATAAAGCGTTTTCAGCCATTCAGGGCCCAAGACCCTTGGTTGACTAGACATATGAAATCTTCTATAAAGGCCTTCGATTTACTAAACTGGGGGTAATAATTTTGGAAGATACAAACCGGCTCAGATTGCAACGCATCGAAAAATTTGAAGCGCTCAAACAGGAAATGGGGGTCAGACACTACCCCAACACATATCGCAAGGATACCCATATCGCCGATTTCCAGGACCTTTACGGGCAACAGGAAAGCGCCGATCTTGAAAAAAATGATAAAATCCATCATATGGCCGGCCGCATCATGGCGGTACGGCGCTTCGGCAAGGCTGCCTTCATCCATTTCCAGGACAAGAGCGGCAAGCTGCAGGCCTTCTTTGAAAAGGCCACCCTGGGCGAAGAGGCCTATGACCTGTTCAAAAAACTGGATGTGGGCGACATCATCGGACTGTGGGGCAGCCCCATCAAGACCAGGACCGGTGAACTCAGCCTCTACGTCAAGGGCTTTGAGCTGCTGACCAAATCATACCGGCCCCTGCCTGAAAAATGGCACGGCCTCAAAGATACCGACACCCGCTACCGTCAGCGCTATGTCGACCTGATCGTCAACCCCGACGTGCAGGAAACTTTCAAGACCAGGGCCAAGATCGTCAAGGGTATCCGTGACTACATGGAGTCCCGCGAATTCATCGAGGTGGAGACCCCCATGATGCATTCCATTGCCGGCGGTGCCACGGCCAAGCCGTTCATCACCCATCACAATGCCCTGGACATGGAGCTGTTCCTGAGGATCGCCCCGGAACTCTACCTGAAACGCCTGATCGTGGGCGGCCTGGAACGGGTCTATGAAATCAACCGTAATTTCCGCAACGAGGGAATCGACACCAGTCACAATCCCGAGTTCACCATGATGGAATTCTACATGGCCTATGCCGATTTCAACGACCTGATGGACCTGACCGAAGATCTGATCTCCAAGACCGCCGAAAAGGTCACCGGCAGCATGAAGATCACCTACCAGGGCGATGAGATCGACCTGACGCCGCCCTGGAAACGTTACACCGTCAAGGAAGCCGCCATCCAGCTGGGCGGCGTTGATGCCGGAATCCTGGAGGACCATGACAAGGCCCGGCAGTTCTGCCGCGAAAAACTTAATCTCGAGGTCGAGGATGACGCGCCCCTGGGCGAACTGGTGACCCTGATTTTCGAGGAGACCGCCGAGGACAAGCTGCTGCAGCCGACCTTCATCACTTCGTACCCCATCGAGGTTTCTCCGCTTTCGCGCCGCAATGACGAGAACCCGGAGATCACCGACCGGTTCGAATTTTATATCGCCTATAAAGAAATTGGTAACGCTTTCAGCGAGCTGAACGACCCCATTGATCAGAAAGAAAGATTCATGTTCCAGCTGGAACAGAACGAGGACCAGAACGAGATCGATGAGGACTACATCAGGGCGCTTGAATACGGCATGCCGCCGACTGCCGGCGAAGGCATCGGTATTGACCGTCTTGTTATGCTGCTGACCGACAGCCCCTCCATCAGGGATGTCGTGCTCTTCCCGCAGCTGAGAAAAGGAGACTGAAGCTGAAATTTGAATTTTTTGTTGCCAGAAAATATCTGCGGGCCAAGAAGTCCCAGGGGTTTATAAGTTTCACCTCCGGCCTGTCGGTTTTCGGGATTGCCATCGGGGTCATGGCCATGATCGTGGTCATCTCGGTCATGAACGGGTTCGAGGATGACATCAAGCACAAGATCCTCGGGACCCAGTCACACCTGGTAATCTCCAGTTTTTCAGGCGGCATCGAAAATGACGCCGAGGCCGCGCGGCTGATCCGCCGCGACCCGGATGTGCTGGGCGCCACGCCCTACATCCTGTCCCAGGGACTCATATCCTATGCCGGCGGCGTCCAGGGAGTGGTGGTGCGCGGCATTGATCCGGCCACCGCGCCGGACGTCATCATGATCAAAGACATCATCACTGCCGGCAGCTTTGCCGCAATGGACGCCACCGGGGTGCTGGTGGGTTCGGAGCTGGCCATGAATTCCGGCATCAGCGTCGGCGACACCATCACCATCATCTCGCCCAACGGCCCCATAACCCCGCTGGGCATGATCCCCAAGTCCATGCCCTTTTCGGTCTGCGGTCTGTAAGGAAATCGTGACAAAAAAAGGGGATCGGATGGCCTATGTGACCCTGGAGGCCGCCAAAAAACTTGTTGTGCGCGACAACCCTTCGGGGATCGAGGTCAAAATCAAGGATATCTATGCCGCCGACACCGTCAGCCGCCGGATCATCATGGGCCTGGGACCCGGTTTCTGGGCCAAGACCTGGAAAGATATGAACCGCAGCCTGTTTTCGGCCCTGCGTATGGAAAAGACCGTCATGGCCATCATCCTGGTCTTCATCATCCTGGTGGCCGGCTTCTCCATCGTCAGCACCCTGATCATGCTGGTGACCGAAAAACGCAAGGATATCGCGATCCTGAAATCCATGGGGGCCACCACCGGCCAGATCCTGCGCATCTTTGTGACCCTCGGCATGGTGATCGGGGTCAGCGGCGCCTTATTGGGCACCGGCCTGGGCGTGCTGCTGGCCTCCAACCTGGACCCGGTGATCGCGGCCGTGGAATTTATCTTCCGCGTGGAGGTCATGCCCAAGGATGTCTATTACATCACGGGCCTGCCGTCCAAGGTGATCCCCGGTGAAGTGGCGGCAATCGCTCTGGCGGCCGTGGCCCTTTCCTTCTTCTCGACAATCTATCCCGCGCGCCAGGCGGCCCGCCAGGATCCGGTGGAGGTCATGCGCTATGACGGATAAGGCCCCGCTCATCAACATCTCAAATCTCCACAAATCTTTCAAACGCGGTCCTGAAACGGTCAACGTGCTGACCGGCGTCGATCTTGCGATTGAAAGCAAGGAAAGCATCGCCGTCATCGGGGCCTCGGGCTCGGGCAAGAGCACCATGCTGCATCTGCTGGGCGGACTGGATCATCCCGACTGCGGCAAGATCGTCTATGCCGGCAAAGACATCTGCGCAATGCCCGCCAGGGAGATGGCCGCCTTCCGCAACCGGATGATCGGCTTTGTCTTCCAGTTTCATTTCCTGCTGCCCGAATTCACCGCCCTGGAAAATGTCATGATGCCGGCGCTCATCACGGCCCGGCGCAAAAAAGAACTCAGCGAACGGGCCGAAGGGCTGCTGGAGACCGTGGGGCTCAGCCACCGCCTGCAGCACAAGCCGGGCGAGATGTCCGGCGGCGAACAGCAGCGGGTGGCCATTGCCCGCGCCCTGATGATGGGACCCAAAGTCCTGCTGGCGGACGAACCCACCGGCGACCTGGATCCCGCGACCGGGACAAAAATCATTGACCTGTTCGAACAAATCAGGGAAACCATGGACGTCACCATGGTTATCGTAACCCACAACATGGAACTGGCAAAGACCATGAGCAGGACCCTTAAGCTCAAAGGAGGACATCTTGAACCGTACGGCATTTAATGCACTGATCCTGTCAGTCTGGCTGCTGGCCTTGCCCGCCGGACTGCAGGCCCTTGATATTGCAACCGGCAGTGAAG
>CAYWBU010000184.1:0-2972 GCA_964456565.1 uncultured Bacteriovoracaceae bacterium
ACGGCGAAAGCTGCAGGTTGCGCCCGCAGCGGTTGCAGGTGAAATTCTGCCACTGCCGGGGGGTGCGGGTGACGCTCTGGGGTTCATCCGGGGCGGAACCGGGCTGTTGGGGTGCAGGTTTTTTTTCCGCTGACATGGCGGCGGCCGCGCTCAGGATGGCGGCCATGTGTTCCTTGTCCACCGCCGGGATTCTGTGCAGCCTGCCGCAGCGCGGGCATTTGATGCTCTCGGGGGTGAATTCGGGCGGCACCTTGATCTGCATGCCGCAGGCACAGGGGATGAAGGCGAAGCCGTTGACGGCGCGCATGATGTCGCCGGACATCTTGAGCGCCGCGGCGGCAGTGGCGGCCACCGCCTTGCCGGAATCAGCCAGCGGTTCGCGTTTGGCAACTTTCTGGGCCAGGGGTGAACGGTTGATATCGGCGCTGTTGATGATGGGCCGGCGCTTGCCGGTCACCTGGCGGTAGGCCTTGACATATTCCACGTAGCCGGCGCCGCCGGCCATGCCCCTGAGGATGCTGATGCGCTTATTGATGGGCGGATGGGTGGCAAAGGCGTTGTCGTTGAGCTGCGGTTTATAGGGATTGACGATGTAGAAGGGCGCGGTGGCGGTGGGGGCAGTGGTGAGGCGCGCCGGGGTTGAACGGATTTTTTCCAGGGCCGAGGCCAGGCCTTCGGGATAGCGGGTCAGGCGGGCGCTGGTGGCGTCGGCCAGATATTCGCGTTTGCGCGAGGCGCTGAAATAGAGCAGACGTGAGAGCACGGGCCCCAGAATGGCCAGCGCCAGGGCCGCGATCAGCAGATAGAGGTTGCCGCTGCCGCCGGAACTCTTCTCCGAACGGTAGCGGCGGCCGCCGGAATAGTAGGTGCCGCGCACAAAGATGTCGGAGAGAAAACAGGTGGCGCCCAGCATGGTGGCGGCCACGGTCATGTAGAGGATGTCGCGGTTGATGATGTGCCCGATCTCATGGGCGATGACGCCCTGCAGCTCATCGCGGTTGCAGACCGCCAGCAGGCCGGCCGTGACGCAAACCGCGCATTTGTTGGGTGAGAGCCCCACGGCAAAGGCATTGGGCGCCGGATCATCCATGACAAAGATGCGCGGCATGTGGTTGAGGTTGGCCGCCAGTTTCATCTCCTCCACAACATTGTAGAGTTGGGGATAGGCGGCCTTGTCAATCTCAGCGGCCCCGGCCAGTTGCAGGAAGATTTTATCGGCTCCGGCCAGCGCCACCACCAGCAGCACCAGCCAGATTAGGGTGGTTGCCAGCAGGCCCCACCAGCCGCCCTGCGGATATTGGGTGCCACCCAGATACAGACCGATTATATAGCCCAGGCCGGCCAGGATCAGGCCCATCAGGACGATGAGGATCACGGTCTTGCGCTTGTTGGCGGCGATAATGCTCCAGAACATCTCTTAGAATTGCACCTTGGGCGTTGCGCGTTCGGCGGGGTCCTCCATTTCGAAGAACTCCTCCTGTTTGAAATGGAATTGCCCGGCAACGATGTTGGAGGGGAACATCTCGATCTTGTTGTTCAGGAAAAGGACCTGGTCGTTGTAGGCCTGCCGGGAAAAGGCGATCTTGTTCTCCGTGCTGGTGAGTTCCTCCTGCAGGGCCAGGAAGTTTTCATTGGCCTTGAGTTCGGGATAGTTTTCCACGATCACGTTGAACTCCGAGAGTGCCTGGCTGAGTCGGGTCTCGGCCTCTCCGGCCTCCTTGACGGACCGGGCGCCGGTGGCCCGGGCGCGGGCCTCGGTAATGGCCTTGAAAGTCTCCTGCTCATGCTGCATGTAGCCCTTGGCGGTTTCCACCAGGTTGGGGATCAGATCATGCCGCCGCTTGAGCTGGACATCGATCTGCGACCAGGCATTCTTGACCTGGTTGCGCAGGCCCACCAGACTGTTGTAGATGGCTACTCCCCAGAGAACGACTGCCAGTGCGGCAACTGCGATCACAATCAGAACGATAACTCCTGTTGACATAAAAACCTCCTAAAACTCATCGCTGGCGAGCATTTCGTCCAGCTGTTTTACGAGCGGCCCGGGTGAACTGTCCGCCAGCACTGCGCGCAATTCCCTGCGGTCGAACCAGAGGCCGTGTTTTTCACAGCGGTCCAGCACAATGGCAGGACCTCCGATGCAGATCTTGGTCATGGTATGGCGGCAGACCGGACAGCGCCGGCCTTTTTCGTGGCATGCGTCCTTCCGGACGCTATCCGGGTAATATTTTTCGGCTCCCTGGCTTTCCAGCAGCAGTTCCAGCTCGCCGCTGTCCAGCCAGATTCCGCGGCAGGCGACACAGTAGTCGATCTCAATGCCGGCAAATTCCAGCGTCACCAGGGTCTGCTGACAGTTGGGACAATGCATGTTTTTGTTTTTAGCACAGTTTGTTGCAAAAAGGGATGGCTTCAATGCCGGGGGGCGGCGGTTTGCCGCCCCCCGGCCATATGGAAAATATCTTAGATGCCGCCGCTGGCGTCCAGGGTGTAGGTGCTGGAGCCGCGTACGGCGCGCACCTCAATGGTGTATTGGCCGGCCGCAGGCGCTGCCAGGCTGATGGTCTCCTGACGGGTCAGTTCTGTTGATGACGCCACCACCTTGCCGCTGGCGTCTCTGAGATAGAGGTTGAAATTGCGCGGGTTGAACAGGGGCAGGCCGCTCCATTCATTGGTGATAAGGGTCAGGCTGAGGGGACGGCTGGGATCGGTGACCATGACCTTGTGGTTGACGCTTTTGGGCCAGGTGAAGATCCACCAGCCGCCGGCCTTGAGCGAGCCGCTGAAATATGCGTGCCCGGGCTGGTCGGGCGCCTGGCCGTAGTCATATCCGCCGGCGGCCTTGATGGCTGCAAAACCGTTGATGCGGCCCCAGCCGTACTCGTTGTCCTGGCCGGGCTCACCCCAGTCCTCGGCGGTGGCGGCCAGGGTCTCCTTGATCTTGTCCAATTCGGCGGCGAACGGATTGATCAGGA
>CAYWBU010000184.1:2982-3325 GCA_964456565.1 uncultured Bacteriovoracaceae bacterium
GTCTCCTTGATCTCGAAGGGGTTCATCCCAGATTCACTGGCCTCGAGCATCAGGGCCACCACGCCGGCCACAAAGGGGGTGGCCATGCTGGTGCCGCTCATCTCAACATAACTGCCGCCGGAGTTGGCCTCGGGGGCATTGATTGTGACGCCCGGGGCGCAGATGTCGGGCTTGATGCGCCCATCGGCGGTGGGTCCGCGGCTTGAGAAATAGGCCAGGTTGAACCCGCCTTCTCCCGGATCGGTCATGGCGCCCACGGTAATGGCATGCTCGGCCGCGCCCGGAGAACCGATTGTGCGGGCATTGGGTCCGCTGTTGCCGGCGGCCACCACGGCCACGATGC
>CAYWBU010000184.1:3335-4726 GCA_964456565.1 uncultured Bacteriovoracaceae bacterium
TCAACCGCCCGGTTGACGGCCAGGCTGTTGGCGTCAGAACCGTCCGAGCTGCCGCTAGATCCCAGGCTCAGACTGATGACGTCGATGTCATCGGCCTCGTCCGGGTGCATCTGGTTGTAGCTCATGCACCAGTCAATGCCGTCAATGATGGTGCTGGTGCTGCCGCTGCCCTGGGAATTGAGCACCTTGACGCCCACCAGGCTGGCGCCTGCCGCCACGCCGCGGTCCGCTCCGCCGGGATGGCCCTCGCCGGCGATGATGCCGGCGCAGTGGGTGCCGTGGCCGTGGTCGTCATAGGCCGCGCCCCTGCCGTTGACGCAATCTTTAAAGGCTTTGATTTTATTGATGCCCTGGGCGTTGGTGAAGGCGGCATGCTCGGCGTCGATGCCGGTATCGATGACAGCCACGGTCACGTCGCCGCTCAGGCCGTATTCAACTTCGGCCGTGCGGGTGCCGCTGGATTCGGCCGCCGTATCCATGCAGGCAAAGACCGGGGCGTCGAATTCGATGTGGTCGATATTTTCGAGGTCCGCGAGGCTCAGAATCTGGTTGCGCCCCAGGTCGAGCGCCAGGGCCGGAATATTTTCGTACATGTGTCTGACAGTCTTTGAGCCGGTCAGACTCAGCACCACCAACTGGTCCACCAGAATCCCGAGACCCCTTTGGGGTTCTTCCTTGAGAACCACAATGACCGGCAGGGTCTGACCGGTGCTCAACTCCTCAAGCCGTTCGATCAGATCAAAGGTGATGCCGGGAGATGCCGCATAAAGGCCGCCGCTCCATAAAATCATTCCCAGAAAAACCAACCCCATTGCCTTGCGCATGAAAACCCTCCTTAATCCGCCTTCCAAGCGGCATTTAGTCGCAATAAATTTGAAATCTAAAGGCCTGTGCAGGTCAGCCCTCATTATGTTTTGAAAGTAACTATTTTGTGGACAGGCGGCAAGCCAAAATCCGGATTCCTTTTGTTTTACCGCGAAAACAAAGGGGTTGCAGGCGATGGGCCTTATTTCAAATAAGATAATGGATTTATTGTTCTAGTTGTATCATAATAGGTTGTTATAATTGTTTATGTCATTGGAGGATGGAATATGTGTGCAATGAAAAAATAGGGATGGGGATTGTTTGTAGTCTGTCTGATTCTGTCCGGCTGTGCCAGTGTGGTCAGCAGGTCAAACTATGAAGTTGTGGTACGCAGTGAGCCCGATGAAGTTGACTTTGTTATCACCGATAGTCATGACAAAGTTGTGACCAAGGGCAAAACGCCGGCCGTTGTCAACCTTCCCAGCAGTGAAGGTTTTTTTGTTAAATCATCATACTCGGTCAGTTTCGGCGAAGAGGGGTATGGGGATGTGACAGTGCCGTTGCCTGCCAGACTTGACGAATGGTAT
>CAYWBU010000185.1:0-4698 GCA_964456565.1 uncultured Bacteriovoracaceae bacterium
ATTTGTGAACGGTGCGGGAAAAATATCGAAATTTATGATGAAATCATAGAAAAACGCCAGGAACAACTCGCCAGGGAGCACGGCTTCACCCTGCTCAAGCACAAGATGTATCTCTACGGCATCTGCCCGGATTGCCAAGCCGAAAACAAGGATCAGACACTGAATCCTGCAAAATAACATTAAGAGGAGGAATCGATGAAATCACTTAAAGGAACCCAGACAGAAAAGAATCTGCTTGCTTCGTTTGCCGGCGAGTCTCAGGCCAGAAACCGTTACACCTACTTTGCCAGCAAGGCAAAAAAAGAAGGTTATGTCCAGATCGCCGACGTTTTCGAGGAAACCGCCAACCAGGAGAAAGAGCACGCCAAGCGCTTCTTTAAATTCCTTGAAGGCGGCGAAGTTGAAATCCTGGCATCCTTCCCGGCCGGAGTAATCGGATCAACCCTGGAGAACCTCAAGGAAGCGGCCGCCGGAGAACATCATGAGCAGGCGGAGATGTACCCTGCCTTTGCCAAAACCGCCCGCGAGGAAGGCTTTGAAAATATCGCCAAGGTATTTGAAGCTGTCTGCGTTGCCGAACGGCAGCACGAAAAGCGCTATGCCGAGCTGGCCGCCAACATCGAAAACGGCTGTGTATTTAAGCGTTCTGAAGCGGTTGTCTGGCGCTGTCGCAACTGCGGTTATCTGCATGAGGCGAATGAGGCCCCGGCATCCTGTCCGGCCTGTGCCCATCCCCAGGCCCATTTTGAGATTCTGGGCGAAAACTGGTAATAAAAAAGGCGGCGCAAAAGCGCCGCCTTTTTTTGGGTAAAAATAAACAGTTTTTAGTTGATAGCGTCTTTCAGAGCCTTACCAGGCACAAATCTGGCAACTTTCTTTGCAGGAATCTTGATCTTAGCACCGGTCTGGGGATTCTTACCCTCTCTGGCGGCTCTCTCAGCCACTTTGAAGGTTCCGAAACCGATCACTCTGACTTCATCACCTTTTTCCAAAGCCCCGGCGATAGCCTCAAAAACAGCCTCTACCGCTGCCTGAGCTTCTTTCTTGGTTCCCGTAACATTGGACACAGCATTGACAAGATCTGCTTTTGTCATATTGATACCCTCTCCTTTTAATATTGAATTTTGCTAATGATACCCATTTTTCTTTAAAGTATCAAACACTTTTATTTTAAATACCTAAAAAATGAAGTCTTCTCAATAAGAGGTCTGAAAAATCAGACCTCTTATTTTCATTTAGCTTACAGGCCGATCTTGATCGAAACGGCTGCAGCCCACATATCACCCTCAACCTTGTAACTTTCCTGATCTTTCCAGTACATACCGTCACAGCTGGCATCTTTAAGGACCGTATAATCCTTGCAATCATGGTACTGGAAGGTGCATCCCAGCTCAATGGGCAGCCGCTTGACCACTTTCTGCAGCAGGGCAATCCGCTCATACCACCCGGAAAGATCATACTGCAGTCCAAGCGAATAGATGCTGCGATCAAAATCCAGGTAATTGGTAAACCTGAAAGACTGATCCGGCGCCGGGGTCGGTTTATTGGCATAGCCCAGCAGCACCTTAAGGGCCTTGGTCGGCCGATATTCAATACCAACGGCATAGTTGATCACATCGTCGAAATCAGGCGTAACTGCAACTATCGGGGCATCCGCAAGGACGTGCGGCGAGGTGCGGTAAGCCACATAGTGGATATACTGCTGATCGGTATATTCCATGTCACCCCACTTGGAAAGGGTGGCGTCCAGAGAGAGGGTCACGGGCAGTTTTTCGACAAACCGTTCAAGGTTTAACGCAACACCCATGGCATATTCATCGGGCATGTAGTTGGTTCTGACCTCAACCACAATGGGAGCCGCCAGGCTGAAATTTCCGATCAGAGGCAACGGCAACAGCGCATTGGCCTCAACCGGCAGGCCTCCTATCGTGGTCTGCATCCCCTGTCGGTAGGTTGCACCAATTTTGACACCGTCGTTCATGAATGGCGTCACCATCACTCCGACGATACCGCCCAACTCGGTCTTGGCGTTGACCGAAAGGTCAAGGCCTGCTGTCTTGCCTGATATGCCGCTCACCCCGGCAGAGATAGGATCAACCCCGTCCACATGACCGTCGCCTTCAACCTTAACATTCAGCTGGCCGCCGGCACCGATGTACAGCAGGTCCTTAAGCACCTCAATCCCGAGACTGATGGTCACGGCCGGATGTTCCTGCACATCGCCGTAACGGAAAAATTCGGGATACTCTGCCCCCAGACCTTCCAGAGACCAGAGCGAGTTGAACCAGTCCGGCAGACAGATAACCACCCCGGCCTGAATATTGACCGGAATCTTTATGATTTTGGAGGCGATCTGGTTTACGTCAAGGGCCATCCCAATAAACGGCAGCCCCAGGTCATTGTCATCACCATTCCAGTTAGTGCCGGGTTCCAGTCTGACTGTTTTTTTGGTGGTATCGATAAACTGCAGGGGCACACCGCTCAAGGTCTTGACCTCAAAGTTATGTTCCACCGCAATCACATCAATTACCATCTGGTTTCCGGTGTACTGGGCCAAACCGGCAGGATTGTAGAAGGCTGCGGAATAATCGTCGGCCAGACCGGTCATGGCGCCGCCCAGTGCCATTGCACGCGAGCCGATGCCATAGCCGTCCCCATACATATAACCGAAGGCGTTGGAGTTAAGTCCCAGGAGGACTGCCGCTACAAGCAAAACATTAAAAACCTTTTTACCCATGAAACAAACCCCTCTCAATATTCAAATTTTAAATATATACGTCAGGGAAGGGCCCATGACCCCTCCCTGACGCTGCTCCTCTAATTTAATTAGTTGTATCTCAAACCATCAACCACCCATTTCAGCAGATCCAGCAACTTATGGAAATCCTCACTGTTGGGATCCATATTACCAGTCTTGCCGCCAAGATCCTTGAGCTCGAACAGCAGACCTGTCATGTCAATGGTTCTTCCATCCGAACGGTCACGGCCGTCAAAGTGCAGCCCGCCAATGGCCCACTCGATAAAGGCCTTGTCATAACCCTTAGGCGCCGTGAACATGGCCTGCACAAACGGAATGGTGAGCACCGGATAGGCATCGCCGGGGTTGGCCCGCAGACCGAGAATATGCGATACTTTCACCGGCCAGACAACATCCGTATCGATACCCAGAACTTCCCAGACCACACACTCAGGATCAACTATCCAGGAAATCGCTTCCCAAAGACCGTTGGCACTGTTCTCGTCTGTGGCATCGTACAGCGCTGCCAGCATGGCACGGATCTCATACAGACCGGTATCCACAGGGTTGCCTTCCGCATCAATCTCCGGATTCCGCAGCACGTCAGCCAGGAATGCCATGGCGCCACGCTCAAGCGGAACCTCGCCATCGGTGTTATATGCCGGATGATTCAGATTGGTGATCTCGCAAAGCAGAACCTTCAGGTTACGGTAGAAAGCATTGTCAGTCTCAACCAGAACAGGCTTGATCTTGAAGGTCGGCAACAGTGAAAAGTTGGTTCCCTGATCAGGATCGATCTTCGCACAAAGCGGACGGTTCGGATTGGTGGTCTCTCCACCAATGAGACAATCATCATAATACCACCACAGCGGCTGGCCGTCTTCATTTACCTTCTGCACGGTAGCCGGCTGGAACAGATAGTGAAGCAGCGGCTTCAGGGCTTCCATATCAATAGACGCCGGCTCACCCTCGGCCAGGGCATCACCCAATGCATCCACGATCAAGTCGGCAACCAGACCAATGATCTCATCGGTAAGGCCATGCTCCTGCTCACCGGTCAGCTCAACTTCGGCCAGATCTCGAACAACTATGTCAAGCATCTTGCCCAGCTCTTCCACATCCATGCCAAGGATGAAGTCCAAAACTCCGTCCAGACCATTCTCTTCCTCAAGCTGCCCAACCAGCCAGTCCATCTTGGACATCAGGCTGTGAACAACCGCAACCAGACCAAGAACGGTCTCCTTGGTCTTCTCTTCATTGCTGGCATCCGCAAAACCGGTTATTCCGATCGCACCCAGCGCATCGTTAAGAAGATTGGCATCCGCAAGCATTATGTATTCGATCATGGCATAGACATCAACTTCGTTGACATAGTCCACCATCACCTGCAGATCAGCACCCGAACTCTTCATCACCATTTCCCAGGCAACGCTCTCGGGCAGGACATTACCTTCAGCATCAGTCAGACCCATATATTCAGCCAGGTCGATCTCTTCCAGCCCCTCGCCTTCTTCACCTTCGCCTTCACCTTCGGCGGTCGGGTAATAGGTCCCGGGTACATAATTATCCGAATAGCTTGCCAGCTTCTCATGCAGCCGCCCCAGCAGATCCATCACGCTCTTGAAGTCTTCCGTGGTGGTCATACCTTGGGCATCCATCGCTCCCAGATACCCAATTGCCACATTGGCAACCTCATAAAGATCGTTCATGGTCGGATTGCCAAGCAGCATCGCCAGATTCGGATATGAATCCTCCGCTACCAAAGCCTCTTCCGACATCGCAGCATTCGTAAATGCTGTGCTCGCATAACGATCACTCTCACTCGCTGAACAGCCAGCCATGACAAATCCAACCAACATGACCAGCACCATCAACCAATTGCTGACTCTCCTGCTTTTCTTCATATCTCTTCCTCCTGGCTCTCGTTGTCCACCACCCTCAGTAGCAATTCATATGCCATT
>CAYWBU010000186.1:0-2698 GCA_964456565.1 uncultured Bacteriovoracaceae bacterium
CCTGGTGGCCGGCGCCAAGTTCCGCGGAGAATTTGAAGAACGCCTCAAGGCCGTCCTGAGCGAGATCAAGTCATCCGAAGGCCGCATCATCCTGTTCATCGACGAGATCCACAACATCGTGGGCGCCGGCAAGGCCGAGGGCTCCATGGATGCCGGCAACATGCTCAAGCCCATGCTGGCCAGAGGCGAGCTGCACTGCATCGGCGCCACCACCCTGGACGAATACCGCAAACACATTGAAAAGGATGCCGCCCTGGAGCGCCGTTTCCAGCCCGTGCTGGCCGATCCGCCCAGCGTTGAGGACACCATCTCGATTTTACGCGGCCTCAAGGAACGCTTTGAGGTCCATCACGGCATCACCATCCAGGACTCGGCCCTGGTGAACGCGGCGATCCTCTCCAACCGCTACATCACCGACCGTTTCCTGCCGGACAAGGCCATCGACCTGGTGGACGAGGCCTGCGCCCTGATCCGCACCGAGATTGACTCCATGCCGGCCGAGCTGGACAGCATCACCAGACGCGTCATGCAGCTGGAAATCGAGGAAGCCGCCCTCAAGAAGGAAAAGGACAAGGCCAGTCAGGAGCGCCTGGATGACCTTAGGGCCGAGCTGGCCGACCTGAAAGGCGAGGCCGACGCCATGCGCGCCCGCTGGCAGGAGGAAAAGGATGCCATCACCAAAGTCAGCGGCCTGCGCGAGGAGATCGAGCAGATCAAATATGAGATTGCCACGGCCGAACGCGACTATGACCTCAACCGCGCCGCCGAACTAAAGCATGGCCAGCTACCCCAGAAGGAGGAGGAACTCCACCGCCTGGAAGAACAGACCGCCCACAAGAACGGCTCGGCCCTGCTGCGCGAAAATGTCACCGAAGACACCATCGCCGAGATCGTGGCGCGCTGGACCGGCATCCCGGTCACGCGCCTGATGGAGGGCGAACGCGAAAAGCTTCTAAGGCTCGACGACATCCTGCACCAAAGGGTCGTGGGTCAGGACGAGGCCGTCCAGGCCGTGGCCGACGCCGTGATCCGGGCCCGTTCGGGCATCAAGGACCCGAGGCGCCCCATCGGCTCCTTCATCTTTCTGGGCCCCACCGGCGTGGGCAAGACCGAGCTGGCCAAGACGCTGGCCCAGGCGCTCTTTGATTCCGAGGACAACATGATCCGCATCGACATGAGCGAATATATGGAAAAACACACCGTCAGCCGCCTGATCGGCTCGCCCCCGGGCTATGTGGGCTATGAGGAAGGCGGCCAGCTGACCGAGGCCGTGAGGCGCAAACCGTACTCCGTGATCCTCTTTGACGAGATCGAAAAGGCCCACCACGACGTCTTCAACGTCCTGCTGCAGATCCTGGACGACGGCCGCGCCACCGACGCCCAGGGCCGCACCGTGGACTTCAAGAACACGATCATCATCATGACCTCCAACATCGGGTCTTCTGACCTGATCGAGGGCGTCAGCGCCAGCGGCGAGATCGCGGAAGATGCACGCCAGAAGGTCATGGGCGAACTGAAGATGCACTTCCGCCCCGAGTTCCTGAACCGCGTGGACGACATCGTGCTCTTCAAGGCCCTGACCCTGGAAGAGATCAAACAGATCGTCGACCTCCTGACCGCCGATCTCCAGAAACGCCTGGAAGAACGCGACATCACTTTCAGCTTAAGCGATCCGGCCAAGGCCTTCATCGCCGAGCAGGGCTTCGACCCGGTCTACGGCGCCCGTCCCCTCAAACGTTTTCTGCAGCGCGAGTTGGAGACCTCGCTCGGCCGGGCTTTGATCGCGGGTGAGATTACGGATGGGTCGGAGGTCAGGGTGGATGTGGTGGATGGGGAGCTTAGGTTTGATGTTACTGCTATTCTGGAGGTGGTGGAGGAGTAAAAGGCGGGGGAATTTTCCCCGCCGCTTTATTTCAATCTATCCTATTAACTTTATGAGATCATCCAACTGCGTCGCGCTTAGTCTAGGAAAAAGATTAGCGGCTGTCATATCATACCTTACATCATTACCATCCAACCTGAAATTTTCAGGCATTAGCAAACTCCAAAATCCAGCTAACGCTTTATCACAGGTAGCCAAAAAGAAGGATGCTTCCCTTCTTATACCACGAAGAGCTCCGTACACCTCTATAGCTCTTATATCAGCCAGTGCATTATAGGCCATTTCCTCGGTGTATTTTTTCTTGGGTTTGATTAGGTTTCTGCAAGCCAACAGTCCGTTTCCGTCTTTTGGTTCGAAAAGGCATCCTAAAACTGCAAGCACAACAAATGATTTGAGCGATAATTCCCTTTTCTCTGCTAATTTCAAAATAAAATCCCTCGTTTCTGTTAATGTCTCCGCCGAACACCGATTTACGATCTTTGGACAAACATCCACTAAGAATTTTTGTTCACGGCTGTTGCGCTCTATAAAATTTTTCAAAAATTCATAAACAACAAGACACTGTTGATAATCATATCGATAAACTTCTACTGAATTAATATTACATGGGAACCGGTCAGCAAGATTGGCAAGAATTCCATTAAACTCATCGAAAGATGGATGACTCCGGTTCTCACCTTCGAATGCATATAACATCGGGTCAATCTTGATCGGTTTTTTAGCTAAATCGGTCCACCACTTTATGTCATCTTGTGTTCTTCCTTTTGCTACCTCTTCCAAGTTAATTATGACATTTTTATCAGCCAAAAAATTTGC
>CAYWBU010000186.1:2708-4622 GCA_964456565.1 uncultured Bacteriovoracaceae bacterium
TTCAGTCCCCGACCTTAAACCAAACTCTTGACCACCCCCCTGATACAAAGGCTCAACAAAAGGTAAAGGAAGCCATCCGCCAGCAACCAACACAAAAATCTTGGGTTGGTTGTAAAAGTAAATTTTTTTATCTAAAGATAGTCGACATGCTGTTTCTGAATTAATTCTTTTAAACTTCTCTGATGAGTTAACTGGAATTCCTTCGATATTCAAACTGAATTCCTTATTACCACTTAAAAGATCTTGCCATCCAAAAGGCTTTATTCTTTCAGCCTTAAATTCAATTAAATTTCCATTTTCGTTTTCAAGTTTAAATATTGAATTGGATTGAGTTAAACTTTCTTGTGTATCTACATCCGACATTACTGAATCCTCATTAATTAGAAAAAACCGAAATTTTTCGGTGACACTATACTCAATTATTGATGAATGTTGGCATAGCCTAAGTCAACGAAAAAAACCAACACGCGAAAAATCCCCCCTCCCCCCAACCCCTCCCACCAGGGGAGGGGAGCCTGGCCTTACCGATCGAACCGTAACCCTTGAATTTCCAAGCCGGTACAGGTTTTTCTTTAATATTCCCGATCTCTGCCGTGACATCTTCCTTAACCATTACTGATCACAGATAAATCCAGAAGCAACTGCCGAACAATCTCAATAGGCCTGATCCCAACCAACCCCTGAAAAAACACACAGACGAGTCTCATTTCTTCCCTCCCCTGGCGGGAGGGACAGAGGGAGGGGGTTCCCCTTTCAAAAACCAGACTTACAAATTAACTATGCACAAAAAATCCACCCCCATCGCCAAAAAGCTGCGCAACAATCAAACGGCTGCAGAGATGCATCTCTGGCTGCACCTGCGGGGCAGGCAACTCGATGGTCACAAATTCCGCCGGCAACAGCCCCTTGGAAATTATATTGTCGACTTTGCCTGCCTCAATCAGAAACTCATCATCGAGCTGGATGGCGGTCAGCATGCGGAGCAATTGCAGCAGGATCAGCTGCGGACTGAATGGCTGGAATCCCAAGGGTTTAAAGTTCTAAGATTTTGGAATAATGATGTCTTTGAAAATATCGAAGGCGTGCTTGAATCTATCTTGCGGGAGTTATCCCCCTCCCCCGACCCCTCCCACCAGGGGAGGGGAGAATAGCACCGCATCAAAATCCTCACCCAAATCAATAATGATACCGCAGCTGCGCAATCTCAACCGCATCGTCGGAGGCCTTATAAACCAGTCGGTGTTCATCCGTTATCCGTCTTGACCAGTAACCGGAGAGGGCATGTTTCAATGGTTCCGGTTTTCCAATGCCATCAAAGGGATGCCGCGTTATGTCTTTAATGAGGGTATTGATTCGCCGCAAGACGGTTTTATCAGTTTTCTGCCAGAAAAGATAGTCTTCCCAGGCATGATCTGAAAACACAATCTTCATGTCATTCTTCGATGAGTTTTTTCTCAGCTCCGTTGTTGCTTTCCAGCTGAGCTATGGATTCCAACAAGCGTTTTGTGTTTTTGGGTGAGCGTAAAAGATAGCCATTTTCGCCTTTAAAAATGGGCTTGTGTGAGCGTAAAAGATAAGCAGTTTCCTCAAGGGCCTCGTAATCCTCAAGCGACATGATGACCACGGAATTGGAGGTCTTGCGCGTCACGATGATCGGCGAACGATCTGCGCAAACCTCATCCATGGTCTTTGCAAGATTCTGTCTTGCGGCAGTATAGGTTATTGCTTTCATGGGGCCACCTCTTGTACAGAATAATGTACATGTACATACTTGTCAAGATTGCACAAAAATCCGACATCAGAAGCAACCAATATTCGTCGCCCTTGACACTAGACCGACCGGTCTATATATTATATCGCATGGATAAACAGACCGACCAGCCCCGCACCCGTGAGCGCCTGATCGCCGCCACG
>CAYWBU010000187.1:0-4582 GCA_964456565.1 uncultured Bacteriovoracaceae bacterium
GTGTCTGGGCCGGCACCATGTGTCTGACAGAGCCGGGCGCCGGTTCCGACGTGGGAGCACTCAAATCAACCGCCAAACCCAATGGTGACGGCACTTATTCCATCACCGGGACCAAGAGCTTCATCTCCTCGGGCGACCATGACCTGACCGAAAACATTATTCATCCGGTCCTGGCCCGCATCGAAGGCGATCCTGACGGCACCAAGGGTATCTCCATCTTCCTGGTTCCCAAATTCAAGGTCAACGCTGACGGTTCCTGCGGCGAACTCAACGATGTCATCACCGGTAACATTGAGCACAAGATGGGTATCCACGGCAACGCCACCTGTACGCTGAACTTCGGCGAAAGCGGCAACTGCACCGGCTACCTCATGGGCGAAGAACGCGACGGCATGAAGATCATGTTCCACATGATGAACGAAGAACGCCAGGGCGTCGGCATGATGGGTGTCTCCATGGCAACCGCGGCCTTCCGGCATGCCCTGCAGTTTTCCAAGGAAAGAATCCAGGGTGTCAATATTGCCAACATGAAGGACCCCAATGCCCCCAAGGTGCCGATCATCCAGCACCCCGATGTCAGAAGAATGCTGATCACCATGAAATCCTATGTGGAAGGCATGCGGCTGCTGACCCTCTTCTGCTACCACAGCATGGATATGATGCGCATTGTGGAGAGCGAGGAGGAAAAAGAGAAGTGGACCGGCATGATCGAAATGCTGACCCCGATCGTAAAATCCTACTGCACCGATTTCGGCATGAAGGTCAACGACCTGGCGGTCCAGACCTACGGCGGTTACGGTTACTGTAAGGAATATCCCGTGGAGCAGATGATGCGTGACCAGAAGATCAACTGTATCTACGAGGGCACCAACGGCATCCAGGCCCTTGACCTGCTGGGCCGCAAACTGGGCATGAAAAAAGGCCTGTACTTCATGAACCTGCTGGGCGAAACCCAGATTGCCATTGCGGCAGGCAAGGAAAATGAAAACTTCAAGAACGAGGCCGCCACTGTCGAGACCGCGCTCAACGCCGTGGCCGGCATGGCCCTTGAATTCAAAGGCCTGATCAAAACCAACCCGTTCGTGCCGCTCATCGGCGCCTGCGACTACCTCAACTGCTTCGGCGATGCCCTGGTGGGCTGGTGCCATCTGTGGATGGCCAACGTGGCCACCCAGAAACTGGCCGAACTGTATGAGGCCAAGGGAGCCAAGGATGACCCCGGCAAGCAGTTCGAGCTGCTGCTGGGCGACAAGGACGCCCAGTTCTACTCCGGCAAGATCGAAGGCGCCAAGTTCTTCATCAACCGCATCACCGCCCTGGTTCCGGCCAAGCTTGACAACCTCAAGCAGGACGAGATCAGCGCCATGCGGATCACCGAAGACGCCTTCGCCGTCTAAGGTTTTTAGCAACTCGCAAAAAGGGAGCGGCCTTGCCGATCCCTTTTTTTATTGCCAGCCGCCTTACTTACGGCATCTTTTCAGTGCTGTGCAAAAACAGCTTAAATTTTCAGGCGGAGAACCAACAAAGGCCAGCACCTTCCTGGCGCAGGCAACCGGATTGAGTCAGGGACGCATCAAGGATGCCATGCAGAAGGGGGCCGTCTGGATCATACGCCCCGGCAAGAAACGCCGGCGTCTCAGGCGGGCCACCGCCACCCTGATTAAAGGTGACTGTCTCGAGATCTATTATGACCCCAGGATTCTGGCAATCAAGCCGGACAGGGCCATTTTGCTCAAAGACGTCAAAGAGTACTCCCTGTGGTTCAAACCGCCCGGCATGCTCTCCCAGGGCACCGATTACGGGGATCATGCATCGATCCTGCGCCAGGCCGAAAAGACCTTTCCAGGCCGCAAGGTTTTTCCCGTCCACCGCCTCGACCGCGAGGCCGCCGGGTTGATCCTGATCGCCCATTCCAAAACGATGGCCGCCGCCCTGAGCACGGCCTTCAGGGATGGTCGCATCGCAAAGACCTACCATGTCACGGTCCGGGGCCGGATCGATCCGCCGGCCGGAGAAATCAGCGCCCCGCTCGACGGCAAAGAGGCCCGGACGACCTATCATGTACTTGGATGTTCCGCAGAGAATGACACCAGCGATCTCGAGGTTTTGATCCATACCGGACGGCTGCATCAGATCAGGAGACACCTGGCTTCAATCGGGCATCCGGTCATGGGTGACCCGCGCTACGGCAAGGGCAACAGCCATCCCGACGGCCTGCAGCTTACAGCTGTCCGGCTCGTCCTTGACTGCCCCATCCGGCACAGCCGCACCGTCTTTGACCTTGAAGATCTCATGGATCAGGGATGCCTCAGCGGTGATATAAGCCGGATTAAATCCTGAGTTTTCAGGCGGCCCGGGCGGCAGTCCGCACCAGCAGGTCTACGTCATGCGGGGTAGTTAAAAACTCAACTCCCATTCCCCGGCCGTAGGTTGCCCGGCAGACCCGGCCTTCGGCCCGGATCACCTTGGAATGGAATTCATCATCGATTGACACCCTGACCTTGGCTCCGATCGGCAGCAGTTCAAAGGTTGTAATCCAGACTCCGCTACGGCTCACATTGCTGACAGCGGCCCGATAATCATTGTGCCCGTCAAAAAAAATTGCATTGCAGTGAACATCTCTTCTGGGTGCCCTTCTTCTTTCATCCTGCATACTCTTCCCCTTTTTAAGTCTTGGTTTGTCAAGCTGCAGCAACTGTTACAAGGAGCGTGCCAGATATATATCTGCATATATTCAATAGTTTAGAATCAGAGCACCCCGCACAAAAAGGCAATTTTTGTCGATGCTCGACATTTTTGTCGAGCATCTCAGGTCAGGATCCAAGTGCCGCAATTTTACGGCCCAGCCTCCGTCTGAACTGCCGGGCAACCAAACGCAGCAAGCTCCCCTTGTGATCCAGGGCCGCATCCACCACACGGTCGGCAAAAATTTCCGCAGCCCCGCTATCGATTCCATCCATGACCCGGGCCACAAAGTCATCCACCTGCTGCGGGTTGCGATTGGCAGCCTGCAACAGGGCATTGACCGTATTCGCAGCCTTACGGGCGGCCTGTTCCGACAACGCATTATTATCAGGAGCCGCCTTGAGTACCTCCCCGGCCAGACCGCCCAGATTCTTGCCGGCCTGAAAAAAGGTCTGAGTATCGATTTTGGCAATTACATCGCCCAGATATCCCGCCAGCAGCTGCGGCGGATATTTCTGCCTCAACTCCGCAAGCATTCTGTCAAGTCCGCTCACCAGGGTATTGAGGCCATCCGGCAGGGCCGCCACACTTGCCAGAAAAGTTTCGGCATCCTGCCACAGCAGATCTTTTACAAATTCTCCGGCGGCCTGCGGCTCGATCCCCGAGATGGTTCGACGCACCACATTTTTGACTGCCGGGGTCCCCAAGAGGTCCTTGACCAGATTTCCACCTGCCATATCATTCTCCTTGCGATTTCAGTCCGGCCCCGGCCATGAATTCCTCCAGCACCGGGACCAGCTCACCGGAAAGTTGAGTAAGGCCGGAGACCACCCTTTTCAAGGTCTCCGCATCAACTTCCGCCAGAACCGCTTGCAAAAAACCCTTTAACAGCTCGGACGGAAATTTTTCATCGACCTGCAGCAGCATTTCATCGGCAAGCACTATTCCGGCATTGACGATGCGCGGCAAGCTGCCCAGCAGGCCGAGAATCACCTCCATGTCTGTCCACAAGAGCCCTCTTGCCAGACCTCTGGCGGCCTCCGGATCAAGGTTGTTGAGCACTTCGCGCAGGTTATCCTTGAAATCCGGGTTTTCAAGACGGTGCCGCATCAGCCGGTCTGCAAGGTCAATGACGCCGCGCTGTTCGTTTGCAGGCATGTCATCCTCCTCAAAGGGTCTCACAGTTAAAGAAATGGCGGGCCGCCTCCATCTGACAGAGCTGTTTGCCGCCCATCCAGAGTTGGATGATCTTGATGTCGCGCCAGTGTTTCTCCACATCCCATTCACGGTCCACGCCGTAAGGCCCCATCACATCCATGGCCTTTTCAAAACAGCCGATCGCCGTATCCGAGATAAAATCCTTGATGTTGCGGATGCGCCCCACCACATCCTCGCTGTATAGCGGCTGGCCGCCCGGTCGGCGGCGGCGGTCACAGATACGCGCGGCCTCATGTTCGATTATGCGGCAGATATCGATGTCGCCGGCAATCCGCCCGATTACCGCGGCCACGGCATCATGCTCCTTGAGCACCATGCCCGCAAAGCGGCGGGTCGAGACAAATTCATAGAGCCGCTCATAGAGGTTCAGCAGGGCTCCCACCAGAAAGCCGCAGCTGGCAACCTGCCCCCAGGCGATGCACTCATAGAAGGCCTCGGCATCCTTGCCCGGTCCGTGGGCGCGGTACCACGCCGGTACTCGGACATTGTCGAACCAGACATCACTGTTCTTGTCCGCGGCCATACCCGCCTTTTCATAGGGGCCGCCCTGGGTGACCCCCGGGGCATCGGCCGGCACATAGATGTAGGCGAAGTCCTCAGCAGCCGAACTGCCCGGCTTGGTGCTGCAGGGCACCCCGAAGAGCCGCGCCACCCCGCCCGAATTGGTGGGCCAGAGCTT
>CAYWBU010000188.1:0-286 GCA_964456565.1 uncultured Bacteriovoracaceae bacterium
AGCGTTGACTGCCGCAGTCCGGGCCCCATTATTAAGCTCTATGCAGGAAAACCCTGATGACGCCAGACCGGCGGGAGACGCCACTTTTTTTGCTCCGTCAGGACGCATGCCCCTTGATGAGCTGCGCGAACTGGCCGTGCATACTGCCGATGACCCTGTGGTGCGGGTCATCCTGGAATCTTTGGGCGGCTATGTCCTGATCCTCAATCAGCAGCGCCAGATCCTGGCCGGCAACCGCGAACTGCTGGGCGCCCTTGGAGTTGAAGTCGGCGAACTGCTGGGGATG
>CAYWBU010000188.1:296-4504 GCA_964456565.1 uncultured Bacteriovoracaceae bacterium
GGCCGGGTGAGGCCTTCAATTGTGCCTATGCGCACGAGGGTCCCGGCGGCTGCGGAACATCGAAGCACTGCCGGACCTGCGGCGCCGTGCTGACCATCCTGGCCGCCCAGGAGAAATGTGAGGCGGTTGACGGCGAATGTCTGCTGCTGATTCACGGCAACCGGGAAATCAAGGCCGCCGAGTTCAGGGTCAGGGTCACTCCGCTCAAGGTCGGCGCGGCCGACCTGCAGATATTCGTGCTGCAGGATATCAGTGCCGCCAAGCGCCGCGATTCGCTGGAGAGGGTTTTTCTGCACGATATCATGAATATCATCGGCGGGCTTAAGGGCTGGGCCGGTCTGCTGAAGGAAGGTGAAAAGCCGGAAACGGCGGCCGAGCGGATCCTTGAGCTGATAGAGAGGCTCACCGAGGATGTCAGGGAACAGCGCATTCTGGTAATGGCCGAGCAGGGCGACCTGGAGGTTGATATTCAACCCGTGCGGGTGGCGGCAATTCTGGACTCTCTGGCGACAACATTCAATGCCCACCGGGTGGCGCGCGGCAAAGATATGCAGATAGAGCCGGTGGCTGGCGATCCGTATATCAGCAGCGATCGTGCGATAGTGCTGCGGATTATGATCAATATGGTGAAAAACGCCTTTGAAGCCACGCCGGCCGGCGGGGTGGTGCGGGTCGTTTTCGGTTTTCGCGACAACCAGCCGGTTTTCAGCGTGCATAATGCGGGCTGGATGGATGATAATGTGAGCCTTAATATATTCCGGCGTTCATTCTCCACCAAGGGCCCTGAGCGGGGTGTGGGGACTTACAGCATGAAGTTGCTGGGGGAGCGTTACCTGGGTGGCAAGGTGGATTTTGAATCGAGTCCTGAAGAGGGGACGATCTTCAGCCTGAGGCTGCCGGCCGGGCCGCGGGACTGGTGCTAATAATAATTGTTTCTTTCATATTCATGATGTATGTCGATTTATAGCTTTAACTTGGAAAAAGATTTAAAAAGATGTATCTTATACATAGAGGGAAAGTTAACCCGTGCCACTGGTTGGCGGGAAAGATCGACGGCCTGTCTATTGATAAACCGTGACGTTTCCGAACCTGAACACGGGTGCGCAAAAAATGGGTAAGATTTTGCTGTCAAAGACAGCGCAACATTAAGGGGAGGAAAATTTTATGTGGGTAGTAAAAAAAGTTTATTATCGGGTTTATCAGTTTGTGCTTGGCATCGGGATGCGGCTTATTCCCTGGATCGAGCCGGTTGTCATAGACGGGCCCGGCAGTGTTAAGAAGTTGCCGGGAGTCATCAAGCAGAAGGGCATTAAAAATGTCCTGGTGGTGACCGACCCGGGCTTGATGAAGCTCAATCTGCTGGATTCGCTGTTTGAGGCCCTCAAGGCCGCCGGGGTGAACTATGCGCTCTATGACCAGGTGCAGCCCAACCCGACCATTGATAACATCGAGGCGGCGCTGAAGATCTACAAGGCCAATAACTGCGAAGCCGTGATCGCCTTCGGCGGCGGATCCTCAATGGACTGTGCCAAGACCACGGCCGCCAGGGTGGCCCGTCCGGAACGTTCGGTAACGCGGATGCGCGGAACCTTCAAGGTGATTATCCCGTCGCTCAATATGGGATCGCTGCTGCCGCCGACCATCTTCGCGATTCCCACCACGGCCGGTACCGGTTCGGAAACGACCATTGCCGCGGTGGTGTCCAACTCGCAGACCCATGAGAAATATCCCATCACCGATCCGGTTCTCAGGCCGCGCTATGCAGTGCTCGATCCGGAACTGACTGTGGGACTGCCGCCGCACATCACGGCCACGACCGGGATGGATGCCATGACCCATGCGGTCGAATCCTATTGCAACAAGTTCTACAACAACACCGACACTACCCTGAAGGCCGTTGCCGCGGTGGAGATTATTTTCAGGAACATCGAAAAGGCCTTCAAGGACGGCAAGGACCTGGAGGCCCGCGGCCAGATGCTGCTGGCGGCCTATTACGGCGGCTACACGTTCACCCGCGGCGGTGTGGGTTATGTCCACGGTATCGGCCACAATCTGGGCGGCATGTACGGGGTTCCGCACGGCCTGGCCATGCCGGTCATCATGCCCTATGTGCTGGAATGGTACGGTGATGTGGTCCACAAGCCCCTGGCCGAACTGGCCGAGTTTGTGGGGATCGCCAAGGCCGGCATGAGCCGCAAGGAAAAGGCCGAGGCCTTTATCCAGGCCATCAAGGATCTTAATCAGCGCCTGAATATTCCCACCAAGTTTGACTGCATCAAGGATGCGGATATCCCAACCATTGCTGAACGGGCCCTGCAGGAATGCAATCCGACCTATCCGGTGCCCAAGATCATGAGTAAAGCAGAGTGCATGGCACTCATCAAAAAACTTCAAGCCTGATGAAAAGGGCGGGAGACACGGTCTCCCGCCCTTTTCTTTAAGTCTTTTTTAACTGCACAAGCCGCCGCCGTTTGACTGGTATTTTTGTCAACTTATTATATCATCAAAGAGTTTTCTCAGGTATTTTGAAGGTTGTCGTGCTTCCAGGCGGCACAATCCAGGGATGGGTGCAGGGATGAAAGTACGGGGATTAAGGGATTTACAGGTTTCAATGAGCCAGCTGATGCTGGCTATGACCGTGGGCATTGTGCTCGTAACAGCGATTTCGATCATGCTTTTTGTGCGGGCAGAGATGCTGCAGACCTTTATGGCCACTGAGGACCGGCATGCCCGCAACCTGGTGGATACCGTAACCCTCAATATCGAGACCGAATACCGCAGCCTGCTTTTTCACAAGGAGCGGGCCCTGGCCATGCGCAAATCGCAGCTGAAGGACTTTGTCGATGTGGCGCTGGTTATCATTGATTATTACTACCATGAGGCCGAGGCCGGCAATCGTAGCGAGGAAGCGGCCAAGGCCAAGGCCAAGGAAAAGCTGCAACAGATGATCTATGACAACGGCAACGGCTATGTCTGGATCCATTCGCTTGACGAAAACCAACCCCATTTTATCATGCACCCTATTATGCCTGAAATTGAAGGCAAGACCGGCGAGGAGCCCATATTTTATGAATCAACCGGTAACGGAGAGCACCTCCTGGAAATTATGAATGATATCTGCCGGCGGGAGGGTGCCGGCTATGTTGAGTACCGCTGGCCAAAACCGAATTCGCAAAAAGGCTCTGAACTTCAACCCAAGATGTCATATGTTGCCCTGTTCACTGAATGGGGCTGGGTCATCGGCAGCGGAACCTATATCGATGATATCGATGAGGAGGTTCAGGTTCGCCTGGATGCAATCCTTGACGAACTGCGGGATACCATTTCCAAGGTCCGGCTGGGGGAGAACGGATATGTGCATATCTTTGACGGCAGTTTCAATATGCTTGTTCACCCGTATCTGGCCGGATCCAACCCGAATACTATGGACTTGCCGGTTGATGTTGTTGCTGTGATGGAAAAACAAATAGAGGCAGCCCATTCTCCGGATCAGATTCATGAGTATGTCTGGGACAAACCCGGGCACGAAGGCGATTTCCGGTTCAGAAAGCGCACCTATGCCAGCTATTTTGCGCCGCTGGACTGGTATGTCGCTGCCGGCGTGTATGTGGATGAGATTGCGGCCCCGGCCAGAATGCTCAGCCGCAAGATCCTTTTGCTGACGATTCTGTTCTGCGCCGCTGCCATAGCCATGGCCCTGTTTGCCTCAAGAACCCTGAGCCGGCCGTTGCGTCTACTGTCGTCAACTGCCGGTCAGATCGAAAAGGAAGGGATTGACGGCATCGAAATTCCGGTTACCGGTCCCCGCGAGACCCGGGAGCTGGGGATGACGCTGAAAAGCATGGCCATCTCGGTGCAGCGGAGCGGTCAGGCCCTGAAGGAAAGTGAGGAGCGCTACCGGTCCATCTTTGAAAACTCCAATGACGCCATTTTGATCATCGGGGACGGGCTTGTGGTTGACTGCAACCCCAGGGCGACCGAGCTGTTTGGTGTTTCACGCAAGGAGATGATCGGTGGTTCTCCCTGGATGGATTTATCGGAAATTCAGTCGGACGGTCAGGAATTCAGTGCGGTTGTGAAGGAAAAGATCGAACTGGCCCTGGAAGGTGCTCCGCAGTTTTTTGAGTGGCAGGGCCGGCGTTTTGACGGTTCATCTTTTGAATGCGAGGTCTTGTTTCAGCGCATCCGGATAGCGGAAGATAATTATG
>CAYWBU010000189.1:0-1800 GCA_964456565.1 uncultured Bacteriovoracaceae bacterium
ATGACCGATGTAGGAATAGGTGCGGTGCACGGTTCTGCCCTTGTCCGCACCATAGACATCTACCCGCCCCACTGATTTGTCCAGACCGCCCGAGCCGAAGATACTCTCGATCCGGTAGAAAAATTCGGCCAGCCTCCGGCGGCGTTCATGGGTGCTGAAGAGCCCCAGTTTATCAAGCGCTATCACCAGCAGCGGAATATAGGCCGGCTGGACTCCGCCGTGCAGGGTCACTTCACTCAGGCCGGCAAGGTTGCGCGGGATGGAAACCGATTCGGCGTGTCCGGTATAATAGACCGGCAGATCGCCCATGGGAAACGGAAACCGGACTACCTTGCGTCCGGAGCCGGTCCGGACCTCAACCTCATGGCCGCGGATGGTCTGCAGGGTTGTGCCGCTGAAAATATTGAAGAGATGGGTCAGATTGGCCGGTCCGGCGGCCTCATTGGACCCGGCGGCCCAGTGGATGTTGATCCGGCGCGGATTTTCCATGGAATTATAACCCCTGCGGGCCAGGATCTGGGTGATTCCCGGCGAATTGCCCCAGCCGGTGAGGATCCGTACGCCCTTGTCGCGGGCCGCCTCCTCCAGATCCAGAATATCCAGATAGGCCTCATAGTCATCAAAGATGGAGACATATGGCTTGCCGGCCTCGATAGCCGCGGTGACCATCTTTTTCTCGAAATAATAAAAAGGTCCGCAGAATCCCAGTGAGATATAATGCTGTTTCATCAGACCGACACCTTCACTGTGACTGGTGGCATCCAGACGCACCGCCGCGAAGCGCGGTCCCCTCCGGGCCGCCTCCTGAGTGGCCCGGGCCTCATTCAGGTCGGCAATGGTCACCTTTTTCACACCCGCTTCCCGGCCCAGTTCATCCAGGGCATCCATGGCCATGTCACCGGCACCGCCAAGAATCAGAACTTTCATAATCCCTCCTTTTAATGGATCCTGAGATCCTTAATCTAAAATGCGGGGCACCGGCCGCACTGGCCGGTCCGCTTCAGCCGCCGTGCAGCATTTCAAGGGTGAGTTTTCTGAGGCGGGCGGCATATTCATCATAGGCCAGCTCATCCCCGCGGACATTGCGGTAGAATAGCAGCCCCTCGATCAGGATGATGATCTGGTCGGCCAGCATGGCGGCGTTTCCATCCGGCAGGACCCGGTCCTGCATGGCCCGCTGAATTTCGGCTGCCAGCAGGGCCTGCAGGCGGGCGTAGGCCGTGCGGAACTTTTCATGGATCACTTTATCGCTGAGCGAGAGATAGTAACAGGCAAAGAAGACCCGCTGGTCGATCATGTCACGCCAGCCCTCTCCCCAGATGGAATCCAGCAGAAACTCCAGGCGGTCGCCCGCATCTTCAATGGCCTCCAGACTTGCCAGATATGCGCTTTCATATCTCTCGGCGATATAGTCCACCAGGGCCAGCATCATCTCGCGCTTGGTCCTGAAATAATGCACCAGCAGGCCGGAATTCACCCCCATGCGCCGCGCAACCTTGTCCAGGGTGGTGCCGGTCAGCCCCTCTTCGGCCACCACATGGTAGAGGTTTTCAATGATCTCAGGTTTACGGATGTGCGAGACACTTTTGCGGCCCATGCAGCCTCCCTATATTTATTAGTATGTACTTAAACAATAAATAAAAAATGGTAAAACCGCAACTTGTAAATTACAGTTTTTCAATGCCCGTTTGACTCCGGCCCCATTCTCTGTTTTAATGTTTTTGGCCTGTTCTCAGGGCGGGGTGAAAGTCCCCACCGGCGGTATCCCGGTTTTTCCGGGGAGCCCGCGAGCGCCTCCAT
>CAYWBU010000189.1:1810-4495 GCA_964456565.1 uncultured Bacteriovoracaceae bacterium
CTGATCTGGTTGGACGCCAGAGCCGACGGTTATAGTCCGGACGATAGCGAATCTGGCGGTCATGCTGATCCGTCTTTTTTCTGCCCTGCCATTTCAGTCCAAATTTGAATGAGGGGGATTTTATCATGCAAACAGATCTACTTGAGAGATTCGGCGACGCGCAGGAACGCGTGGAAAGAGCCATCAGCGCCATCAAAGCAGGCAACGGTATCCTGGTCTGCGATGATGCCGACCGTGAGAACGAGGGCGATCTCATCTTTGCGGCCGAGACGCTCACCGCTCAGCAGATGGCCATGCTCATCCGGGAATGCAGCGGGATTGTCTGCCTGTGCCTGACCGAGGCCAAGGTCCGGGAGCTGGAACTGCCCATGATGGTTGAAGATAATTCCAGCCACTACCAAACTGCCTTCACGGTCGCAATCGAGGCCGCCCGGGGTGTCACCACCGGGGTTTCGGCTGCGGACCGGGTCACCACCATCCGGGCCGCCATCAGCGACAATGCGGTTCCCGAAGATCTGAGCCGACCCGGCCATGTCTTTCCGCTCAGGGCCCGACCCGGGGGTGTGCTTGAACGCCAGGGACATACCGAAGCCACGGTGGACCTCATGCGCCTGGCCGGAATGCAGCCCTGCGGTGTGCTCTGCGAAGTCACCAATGCGGACGGCACCATGGCCCGCCTGCCCGAGATTGTCGCCTTTGGCGAAAGACACGGATTTCCGGTAATGACCGTTAATGACCTGGTGCACTACCGCAAACAGCAGGAGATGCAGCGGGCGGTCTGAAAGCAAGCAGTCAGTTCTTATCCTTTTATGCCGATAGCGTTATGATAAAATAACTGGAGCCGTTATGGAAACCGCTGTCAACCGTCTGATTGCCCTCATGGAGGCCGTGGCCGCCGGCAATTACTCCAACGATGACCTGCTGGAGTTCACCAAGTCCGGCCACACCGAAAGCATCCAGCGCATCGCCGAGGCCTTCGGCATGATGATGGTCAGTATCCAGATCCGTGAGACCCATCTGGAAAAACTAAATGATGAACTGGCCCAGCTCAACAGCCTGCTGCAGAAAAACGTCCTGCAGACCGTGATGGCCATTGCCCACAGCGTCGGCGCCCGTGACATCTACACCGAAGGGCACGGGCACCGGGTGGCCCGCTACGCCACCAGGCTGGCCCGCGATCTCGGCCTTGACGATGACGGGGTCATCAATATCCGCATGGCCGGCTATCTGCACGACATCGGCAAGATCGGGTTCAGCGACGCGGTCTTTGCCAACCGCAGCCAAGAGCCTTCCCCGGAGATCCTGGAGGAAATCCGGGACCATCCCCAGAAAGGCGTAGAGATCCTGAAAAATCTGGAGTTTCTGAAACCGGCCCTGGATTACATCCTCTATCACCATGAACGGGAGGACGGCTCGGGCTATCCCGCAGGCCTTAAAGGTCCGGACATTCCGCTGGGGGCCAAGATCATCAGCGTAGCCGACACCTTTGACGCCCTGACCACCGAACGCACTTATCAGCAGGGCCGCAGCCATGCGGAGGCCTTTGAGATCCTGCGCAGCCTCTGTCCGGACAAGCTGGACAAGGATCTGGTGGAAACCTTTATTGCCGGTGTTGATGCATCGGAGGCCTAAAGAATGAAAACAAACGGGCCAAAAATCAATGTCAGGGTTGCCAGGCTGCTGCTCACCGGGCTCAATCCCCGGCTGCGCTACCATCGGGCTGAGATCATCTTCCCCGAAAGGCTGCCGGCCGACGGCGCGGCCGTTATCGTCAGCAACCACGGCCGGCTCGATTTTGATTCCTTCATCCTTGCCAGGCTGATTCTCGGTTCCCGCAAACGCCTCGTGCGGCTGATGGCGGATCACCTGTGGTTCAGGCTGCCGGGCCTGGGCCGCATCATGACGCTTGCCGGCGGGGTTGACGGTACCCGTGAAAACGCCGGGCGGCTCCTTGAAAACGGGGAACTGATCCTGACCTATCCGGGCGGCGTCCCCGAGATCATGAACAGCCGCTTCGGCCGCGAACAGATCGACTGGCAGGGCCGCAACGGTTTTGCCCATGTTGCCGTTGCCGCCCGGGCACCCGTAATCCCGATCGCCGGCATCGGGGTCAATAACGGTTTTATCTTCCTGACCTCGGGCCGCCGGCTGGGACGGCTGCTGTATAAAAAGATCTTCGGGCTCGGCCCGGCCTATGACAAATACCGCGACCCCCTGGCGCTCGGTCTGCTGCCGCTGCCCTTTTCCCTGGCAGTCCATTTCCCCCTGCCCTGCAAGGTGCGCTATATCGTCGGTGAACCCGTTTATCCGGATGAGTGCCTGGCGGACGGCGATCAGCGGGCCCAGGACCTGGCGCTGCGGGTTGCAGCGGCGCTACGGGGTTTATTGTCAGAAAATAATTAAACCACTTGGAGAACTGCCTCTGTCCCCGATTTTTTCAAGACCAGCGCGGCAAACATTGGGTGGAAAATTTTCAGGATTACTAATCCATATCTTCTTTTTGGAGTATTTGACTGGATCCAATTAGGCTTAATATTGACAAGATTGGTCTTATATGCAAAAGATCTCCCGGATGCCAGCGTAGCTCAGGGGTAGAGCAGTTCACTCGTAATGATCAGGTCAAGGGTTCAATTCCCTTCGCTGGCTCCATTTTTTTATTCTCATCCACTAACATCAAAATAACAC
>CAYWBU010000190.1:0-4421 GCA_964456565.1 uncultured Bacteriovoracaceae bacterium
TTCAGAAAAGTCAACCCCCAATTCTCCATTTAATAAGATTTCTGCATTCAAAGGCAAACAATCTGAATGCCATATCCTCTCCAATCACGCACGCAGTTACAATCCAGCTGGTCGCGTTAATTATCGCGGTCGCCGGTTATAAGGTTACATATCAGGGGCATCCGGTAAAATTGCGTGCCATTTCATCTAAACAGCCGCAACCGCCAGTGTAACCCATATTGCAATCCTCACGACTGAAGGCTCAGATCAAAAAAAGCCGGCCGGCAAAAACTGGCAAAGGAGATCACAATGAAAAAAACAGGAACTGTATTAATGGCACTGGCGATAATCACCCTGGCCCCGGCCGCCTGGGCTCAGGGACATTTCGGATCCAGAGACGGCTCCCACGAAAAAAGACTGGATTGCATCATGGAAAGGCTGGACCTGTCAGATGAACAGCAAAACAAGATTAGCGGCATCATCGATCAGTACCAAAACCAGCAAGACACCCTCAAGTCAGACGTCAGGGCTGCTCACGATGCGATGCGTACCGTCATGCAGGCTGAGGAATATAACGAAGCCGCCATCAGGACCGCCCACGGCAAAGTATCCGCCATCAGAGAAGAGCTGGCCGTATCGCATGCCAGGATGATTTCCGAAATCAAGGCCGTTCTGACCGAGGATCAGCTTGATGATTTCAACAACATGCACAACAAAAGGCATCAGCGCAGAGATCCCGGCAAGGGAAACTGGCGCACCAACGGACCGGAATAAGCCGGGCTTGCCCGAATGACATCTGAGATATACACATAGTATTGATGAACAAGACTGCAGACACATTGCCCGGCGGACTTTCGGACGAAGAGATCGTCCGCCGGGTCCGCAACGGAGACATAGATGCCTTCGAACAGATTATCGCAAGGTATAAAAACTATGTTGCCGCCATAGCAAGCCGGCATGTACCGGAAAGCGAGGTGGAGGAAATGGCGCAGGAGATCTTCATCAAAGCCTACAAATCGCTGCCATCCTATACGGGTCGCGGAGAGCTGAAGCCATGGATTGCAACCATTTCGGCAAGGACCTGTTGTGACTACTGGCGCAAAAGATATAGATCGGGCGAGATCAATTTCAGTTCACTGGACGAAAGTCATCAACAGTGGCTGGAGGCAACCATCGCCGACACTTCGAGCGACCATCATGACGCCCGGATCAGGCACCGGGAGGCCCGTGAAACGCTTGAGGCAGCCCTGAAAAGGCTCGACCCCGAAGACAGAATGATCCTTGAGATGGTTTATCTGGAGGAAATGTCGATCAGGGAAGCCGCCAGGGCAACGGGGTGGTCTACTTCAAATGTAAAGGTAAGGGCTTTCCGAGCCCGCAAAAAAATGTTTAAATTTCTTAGTGATACCACCGCCAAACAAGGAGAAGGATTATGAATTTCACAAAGCATGAGCAGGATCGTCTGATCAGGGCTTTCAGGCGCATACATCATGATCGGACTCCACCGGCGCTCGACGACAATTGGCAGAAACACACCATGAACATCATCAGGGCCCTGCCGTCCGGGGCAAAACAGAAGAACGGTTTTTCCGAACTGGTCTGGAAGATATCTCCGGCAACCGCAGTCCTGCTTGTCGCCCTGAGTTTTTTCATGCTCAGCTCGGGATACAATCCCTTCACGCAATCGGTTGACCTTTTCACCGACTATGCGCTCTCTTACAGTTACGAGCAAATTTTTTCGGGATACTGATATTGGAGAAGACCATGAATAAATTAAAAACCGCATTAGGCATCTTGCTGATATTCCTTCTGGGAGCCCTCGGAGGGTCTTTTATAACCCAGTTCTATCTGAAAGACCAGCCCCGCCCCCCGAAATTCAGGACCTTCGATGCCCATCAGCAACGTTTCCTGCATCATCTGGAAAGGGAGTTGGATCTGACCCCCGAGCAGAGCCGCAATATCGATAAAATCCTCAAGGATACCGGCAGGGAAATGCATGTCTTCTTCGACAGCAACCGCGCTGCCCTGGACCGCATAAGACAAAATTCAATGGACAACATAAAAAAGCAGCTCAGTGACGAACAACAGGCCGGATTTGACCTGATCATAAGCGAAATGGATACCCGCCGCAAACGGAGCATGGAGCACGGCCACCGTCTTCCGCCGCCCGAGCCCGGTGAATTCCGGCATGGCCCGCACAGACCCGGCCCGCCTTAGAACGGCACAGCCTATACGGCAGTGTTCAGGTCAGGCACTTCCACACCGGAGTCTTGCAGGGCAATCAATCTTCCTGAACAGCTGTGAATTGCGGACAACCGGTTCAAACATCCCGTTCAATTCCAGCGGCAGCTTCTGGGTCTGTTCGGTCACGAAAAAACCGCCCGGTTCCAGGGCATCATAAAACATCTGCATAACGGCAACCCTTTCCGCCGGCTTGAAGTGCAGCAGAACGTTCTTACACATGACCAGACTGAAATCACCGCCCACCGGCACCATGGAAAGCAGATCATGCCGCCGATACTCAACACATTTTCTAAGCTCGGCCGAAACCCTGAAAAAGGCACCGCCATCTGCCTGTCGGAAATGTTTCTCCAGAATATTGGGCGGAATCCGCCGCACCTGTTCATCCGGATAGCGACCTTCGCGGATAATTTCTTCAAAACGCTGGCTGCAATCAATATCGGTCGCAATAATCTTCACATTGCGAAACATGAAGTTCCCCATGTTTTCGCGCAGGATTATCGCAAGAGAATAAGGCTCAGCCCCCATGGCACATCCGGCATCCCAGATCCGGATATGCCGCCGACCGCTCATCTGCGGCAAGGCCTTGTCGCGAACCGCCTCCAATGTCTGCAGATCTCTGAAAAAATATGTAAAAGCCATGCACCATCCCCGCAGTTCAGCATTAAACCTTTGGATGCCGTCCCTGGCATCAAGATTTTTGTTACACAAGACCGCCGATTCAAGTGGTTTCAGTTCACCCCTGAAAAAGGAGCACCGAATCCACCTGAATCAGGCCCATTATTGGACCAACTCTGGCGCTTGTTCCGCAGCTCCCATCTGTTGCAGCATTTCTCCGGTCAGGTTTGTCTGGGAAACCAGGGCCAGCTCGTCGCTGGAAAACAGCCGGTCAACATCCAGAATCATGACAAAATTTTCGTCACGTTTCCCCATTCCCCGGATAAAATCGGTATTCAGTCTGGTGCCGATCTTGGGTGCCGGTTCGATGTTTTCCGGTTCAAGCTCCATTACCTCATGCACCGAATCGGCCAGGGCGCCGACCACGGTACTTTCGCCTTCCACCGCCAGTTCCATGATGATTATCCTGGTATCAACGGTCTTTTCCGCCTGCGGCATCCCAAATTTCATGCGCTGGTCCACAACCGGAACCACGCTGCCGCGCAGGTTAATCACCCCCCGCATAAACTCCGGCATCTGGGGAACTTTGGTTATTCTGGGATAATCAAGCACCTCTCTCACCTTGGAAATCTCAATGGCAAAATCTTCCTCAGCCAGCTTAAATGAGAGATATTGCGTGGTAGCGGTTATACTTTCAACACTCATCTATTGTTCCTCCTTTGGTACTGTCAGTATCTTTCAAAATCACCATCATGCTTATCTCCTTTAATGTCCTCATCCAGCTCCAGGGCAATGCCGCTCTCCGAAGACAGATTTTCACCATGAGCATGACTGCTGATATGTCCCACATTAATTGACTGCTTATGCTCAAGCTTCGGGGCTGACTTTGCTGTTGAAGAAAGCTTCCTTGCATTTCTGACCTTGAAAAAGGCAATGGTCTCCTGCAGCTGAACCGCCTGGCTGGAAAGTTCCTCAGCCGTGGAAGACATCTCTTCGGAGGCCGAGGCATTCTGCTGCACAACCTGATTGAGCTGCTGAATGGCACCGTTGATCTGTTCAGCCCCGCTGTTCTGTTCGTTACTGGCCGCTGTAATCTCCTGGACCAGCTGGGAGGTCTTCTGGATATCAGGGACAATTGTATTGAGCAGGTCGCCGGCCTTGACCGCAACATCGACACTCTCTCCTGAAAGTTTGCTGATTTCGCCGGCGGCATTGGCGCTCCGCTCAGCCAGACGTCTGACTGCCGCCGCAACCACGGCAAAGCCTTTACCATGTTCACCGGCCCTAGCTGCCTCAATGGCGGCATTCAAAGCCAGCAGGTCGGTCTGCCGGGCAATTTCCTCAACAATAGCAATTTTTTCGGCAATGACCTTCATGGCATCGACGGTTTCATCAACGGCCTGCCCGCCCTCTTTCGCATTGGAAGACGACTGCTGCGCAATCTGTTCGGTCTGTTTGGCATTGTCGGCATTCTGCCGAATGTTGGCCGCCATCTGTTCCATGGAAGCCGAGGCCTCCTCTTCGGCAGGTGCCTGTTCGGTCGCCCCCTGGGACATCTGCTCCGCCGTGGAACTCATCTGCTC
>CAYWBU010000191.1:0-4399 GCA_964456565.1 uncultured Bacteriovoracaceae bacterium
CTGGATACCTGCGGCCAGTGCACACCGGAGGCCCTGAAAAAGATCCTGCCCTTTTCGGACCTTGTGCTCTTCGATCTCAAGCTGGCCGGCAATGAACGCCGCTGCTAGCTCACCGGCCAGCCCAATAACCGCATCTTAGAAAATGCGAAACTGGTGGCCGAGACCCTCCGCAGCTCTTCCGGCCCGACTGAGATGTGGGTGCGCACGCCCATCATCCCGCAGGCCACCATGAATGCGGATAATATCAGCCGCATCGGGGCCTTCATCGCCGCAGAACTGGGAGACGCGGTCTCGCGTTGGGAGCTGTGCGCCTTCAACAACCTCTGCCGCGACAAATATCTGCGCCTGGGGCTGGACTGGCAGTTCAAAGACACCGCCCTGATCGAAGCGGACATGATGGATGAGATCGCGAAAATCGCCCGCCGTTCGGGCGTGGACCCTAAAATTGTACGCTGGAGCGGATCAACCGCCCTCAAAGAACAGAACATACAGGAGGCATAGATGTCCTACACTGAATTTGACAATAACGCCATGCAGGCCTTTGAGCCCGACGCCAAGCTCGGTTTTCTGGCAACCGTAACGCCAAACGGCCTGCCGCACATCACCCTGATCACCGCCATGCAGGCCAAGACCCCGCGCCAGCTCATGTGGGGCCAGTTCTGCGAGGGCAGCGCCAAAGATAATGTCAGAACCAACCCCAAGACCGCCTTTTTGATCCTCGCGCCCGACCGCCATTTCTGGCGCGGCAAGGCCAGCTGGACAAACAGCGTCAATGAAGGGGATGACTTTGCCATGTTCAACGACAAGCCGCTCTTCCGCTACAACTCCTACTTCGGTATCCACACCGTGCACTACATGGACCTGGTGGAGACCGGGGGCCGTGAAAGGCTGCCCCTGGGGGCCATCGTTTACGGCGCGCTCAAGGGATCTCTGGCAGCCGGCGGGATGGCGCAAGCAGGCCCCAAGGTCATGAACCTGTTTACGCGCCGGATCTTCAACAGCCTGCAGGCCACCAAGTTTATCACTTGGGTGGGGACCGACGGATTTCCGCGGATCGTGCCGGTACTGCAGGCCCGCACCGCCGGCAGCAACCAGGTCTGCTTCAACCCAGCGGCCTTTGGCGACGAATTAAGACAGCTCAGCCCCGGCACCCCGGTGGCCGTGCATGCCATGAACCTTGCCATGGAAAATGTGGTGGTGCGCGGGCAGTTCGGCGGATTCAGCCGCAGCCGCGGCGTGCAGCTGGGCCATCTTACGGTGGACTGGGTCTACAATTCCATGCCGCCGGCGGCCCGCCAGATCTATCCGCCGACAGACCTGTCGCCGGTGACGGTTTTCTGATATAGATTAAGCCAAAGGAGATCCTTATGACTGAACCGACTGAAAAAGACCGCAAAATGGCCGAATTCTGTCTGACCTGTCCGGTATGCAGCCGCGCCCGCAAAAAACAGCGCGGCCTGACCTTCTGGTTTGTCAGAAATATCGAGGGCGGCTTCTGTCCCTACTGCCAGGCCTATGAGAGGGTCTACGGCAAAAAGGCCCACGAACCGCTGTAAAGGAGCATCCGGCTGGCAGGTCTCAGGCCTGCCAGCTGATCTTGATATAGGTTCCCAGCCCGATCTTGGAACTGATCTTGAAGCTGCCGCCGGAAAACTTGGCGCGTTCGCGCATGCCGGCAATTCCCAGTCCGCGGTGGCCGCTGTAGATATCGCCCACCACAAAACCGCGCCCGTTGTCGCGGATCACCATTGAGATACCGCCCTTTTCGCGCGCCAGCCTGATCCAGATCTGGTTGGCATCGCTGTGGCGCACGATATTATTGAGGGCCTCCTGCAGGATGCGGTAGATGGTGATATCGAGCCGTTCGGGGACATCATCTTCACAGACCTCGATCTCGTTGTGCACGGTGATTGCGCTGTGCATCTTGGAAAACTCGCGCACCGACCAGTTGATGGTGGCAATGATCCCCAAATCGTCCAGGATCGAAGGCCTCAAGTCCATGGACATCTTGCGCACATCGCGGATGGCCTCCTTGACAATATCCACGCAGGAACTGACCATGCCCGACTCATAGAACATGCCCTTGCTCTCCAGGCGTCCCAGGAGATTTTCGGCGCTGATCTTGACACTGGAAAGATACTGGCCCACCCCGTCGTGCAGCTCGAGCGCGATGCGTTTGCGTTCGGTCTCCAGGACATTGAGCTGTTTTTCGTACAGGTCGCTGAGCTCCTTGCGCGACTTGCTTAGTTCATCCTGGATCTCCTTGATCTCGGTGATATCCAGGATATGGCTCAGCACCAGGTCACTGGGCACATAGGCATGGGCATAGGAGATGTAGCGGTCCTCCCCGGTACTGAAAAGGCGGTAGGACATCTCGCGGCTGATGATCTGGCGCCCGCGGTAGCAGCGGCTGATGTCGGCCACGATGTCGGGCCGGTCGCTGTAGACTTCCGTGGCCGGCACCCCGATGAATTTTTTTAAGGCATCTCCGGTATAATCGGCGGCCGCCTCGTTGTAGTCCGCCAGGAAAAAGCCGTCATCGCGGAACTGCCAGGTCAGGGCCGGCACAGGCATGCCCATGTAGAGCGCCCGGAAACGGTCTTCCTGCATACGGCAGTTCTGCAGACTGATTTCACAGTTATTTTCGCGGGATTCCAGTTCCTTGAGTCTCCCGTTGAGCCGTTCAATCTCAAACAGCAGTTCGGACTTGGTGGCCTTCCGCATATCCATCAGCTAAACCCCCATCCCGCGATTTTCACTTCACCCCTCTGCATGCTGTTAGAATTATCTTAAAAATCCGGCTTTTGCCACCGCAAAAGACTTGCCGGCCGGGTCCGCCCTGGCATAAGATCCTCTTCTATGAATGCATCCAGCCGCAATGACAACTCCCTGCGCCGCGACGCCCGCAGCCGTCGGCATCATCTGGGGAAAGGATTCCGGCATGCCTTCGGCCGCGAGGGCTTCGGCTCATTAAAGGACATCCTCAAATGGAAGCTCCTGAGCCCCAATCCCTACCGCCGGGCCTATGCCGCCGAAAGAACCGTACCGGTAAAGGTCGACTGGCAGGCCGTAGAAAACCATGGGGGCCTGAGCCTCACCTATATCAAACATGCCGGCATCTACATCCGCGACCACGGCTGCGGCATCCTGATCGACCCGGTCTTTTTCGGCCTGGGGCCCTTCATCCACGATTATTCGCCGCTGGAATTCTCCCCTGAAGACCTGCCGCCGGTGGACTATGTCCTGATCACCCACGGCCACTATGACCACCTGGACAAACGCACCCTCAGATATTTCAGAAAGGCCCACTTCATCACGCCGCTGGGTTATCAGCGCATCCTGAAATCACTGCGCCCCCAGGTCCACAGCGAGCTGGACTGGTACGAGACCCAGACAGCCGGAAACCGCCGGATCACGCTGCTGCCCTCGCGCCACTGGACCATGCGCAATCCCGTGAGCGGGCCCAACCGCGCCCTGTGGGGCTCCTACATGATCGAAACCGCCGGCGGCAAAAACATCTTCATCCTGGGCGACAGCGCCTATTTCGACGGCCTGGCAGATATCGGGGCCGAATTTAAGATCGACCTGGCGGTCTTCAACCTGAGCGCCTACGAACCGCGCTGGTTCATGCGCCATGCCCATATGAATCCGCAAGAGGCGGTCAGGGCCTTCAAACTGCTGGGGGCTCAAAAGATGATGATCGCCCACTGGGGCACCTTCCGCCTGGGCAATGAGCCGGTAAATCTCCCGCCGCTGGAGATCGCCCGGGCCATGGCTGCAGCCGGGCTGCAGGAAAGGCTGCTGCACCTTGACCACGGCCAGAGTTTTTTCTGGGATTACTAGCCTTTCAGGCGCACAAACTCCCTGAGATCGGAGTGCAGCAGATACTCCAGCTCTCCAATCTTATCGGGCGCGGTTGCGGCAAAGACAAAGCCGAAGAGCGGATAGCTGCTGTAATCCACCGGCCGCAGCTCCAGCGGATTTTCCAGCTTTTGCAGCAGGGCCTCATAGTCGAAGGATTCGATCGCGCTTGCGCTGTAGCCGGTTGAATTATCCAGCACGATCACGCTGTAGATCCGCTCGTCACCGTCTGCCATCAGGGCCTGCCAGTCCGGCAGCTGCTGTTTGAGATAGGCCAGATAGGGATTGATGCCGTAGGCATGCCAGGCGATATCCGTGGTGCACCAGCCCGCAAAACGCATGGGGTTGACCTCGATCGGTGCCAGGTTGCCGGCGGCGTCGATACGCACCTCGGCATGCACCGGAAAATCTTTGAGCCCGGCCAGCCGTCCCATTTCGGTCAGAAACTCTTCAAAGCGGGCCGCATAGTCGTCCACCAGCTTCCGCGAGGTAATGGAGATGCGGTCACTGACATCATCTTCGCCGGAAAACATATGTT
>CAYWBU010000192.1:0-4398 GCA_964456565.1 uncultured Bacteriovoracaceae bacterium
CCCAACACGGTGGGACGAAGATAAAAAACAGGGCAAAGGCCTTCACGTTCCCAAGCGCCCGCGCCATGCCCTTGACCTACTTGGAGGCCTTGGCCTCGATAATGGGACTTCCCAGCACCACCAGATCAAGACCATCCATGGATGCGGCATCAAAGTCATCAATATGCACCGCCTCGCATTCCAGCCCGGCTGCGATCCGGAGGGCAACCTTTTTGGTGTTTCCTCCAAAGGAATCATAAACAACTATGTTTTTAGCCATGTTTTCTCCATTCTGATTTTTTCACGTCCGAGCTATAGCACAAGGTTGAAACGCTTTCCAGATCCTTCGAAATCAAAGCGCTTCTGTCACGAAAACATCAATCTCCAGAAAATTAGGAGCAATGATTCAAGAATTTAAACAGCTTACCGATTATACTTGGCATGACATTCAAAGAACGCAGACGCTTTGACCGCAAGAGGATGTGTCTGTCGGCTACAATCAAAGAGGAAGGTGAAGGTCGCCTTTTCAGATGTGAGGTTGAGACCATTGACATTTCACTGGGAGGTTTCAGCGTCAGGATCACGGGATCTCCAGCGGACTCCGAAAAAGTTTTCAGTGCCGCCAATGCCCACCTGCTCAAGGGTAAGATCGTGATGCTGCAGTTCAGCGATCCCGAAATCACAATCTGGGGCCATGTGGTACGGGTGGACCATGAATCCATGCTGATGGCCGTGGTGATCACCAAGGTCTCCAACGTGGAAAACTGGAAGGATCTCTGCGCCGAAAGCCGCTGCGCCTGAAGCTGCAAACCGTATACATTCCCATTTCGGCCTGCTATAGTCCTCAGGGGAGGTCCGTATGTTTTGTGTATCAGGCCAGATTGTTGACGTCAGGCGGTCCCGCATCTTTGCCGGGCGCATCACGGTTACAGAGGGACGTATCAGCGCCATAACCCCGCTGGAAAAGGCCCCGCAACATTTCATCCTGCCCGGTTTTGTGGATGCCCATGTCCATGTGGAAAGTTCCATGCTGACACCCGCCAACTTCGGCCGGGCCGCGACTGTACACGGCACCGTGGCCGCTGTCAGCGATCCGCACGAGATTGCCAATGTCATGGGAATTGCCGGAATCGATTTCATGATCAATGACGGCCGCCAGATTCCCTTTAAATTTTTCTTCGGGGCCCCCTCCTGCGTTCCGGCCACGCCCTTCGAAACAGCCGGCGCCGTTATCGGACCACGCGAGGTCGATCAACTGCTTCAAAGGGATGACATCTACTATCTGAGCGAGATGATGAACTTCCCCGGCGTAATTGCCGGGGCGCAGGATGTGATGGCCAAGATCGCCGCCGCCCGGCGCCACAACAAGCCGGTTGACGGTCATGCCCCCGGACTCAGGGGCTCCGACCTTGAACGCTATGTCGCCGCCGGCATCTCAACCGACCATGAGGCCTATGACCTTGACGAGGCACGCGCCAAACTTGATCTCGGCATGAAGATTCAGATCAGAGAAGGTTCGGCGGCCCGCAACTTCGACACCCTGATTCCGCTGCTGGATGAATATCCCGATCAGCTGATGTTCTGCAGCGATGACAAACATCCCGACGATCTGCTGAAGGGCCACATCAACCGCCTGGTCCAGCGTGCGGTCGCCCTGGGCTTTGACCCGCTGGTCGCGATCCGCTGCGCCAGCCTCAATGCCATCGATCACTACAACCTGCCGGTGGGCCTGCTGCAGGAGGGTGACCCGGCCGATTTCATCATGGTTAGGGACCTGGAGGGTTTTCGCACGCTGGCCACCTGCATCGACGGACAGAAGGTCGCCGAAAACGGTGCCAGCCTGATTGAGTCCCCGGCAACAGCAATCATCAACAACTTCAAGGCCGGTCCCTGCCAGCCGCAGGATTTCGTCGTGCCGGCCGCAAGCGACACTATCCGCATAATCGAAGCCCATGACGGCCAGCTGGTCACCGGATCAGCAACTGCCCCGGCCCGGATCGAAAACGGCCTGGCCATCGGCGACCCGCAGCGCGACATCCTGAAGATTGCAGTAGTCAACCGTTACCAGGACAGCGCGCCCGCCATGGGCTTCATCAAAAATTTCGGTCTCAAAAGAGGGGCAATCGCCTCATCTGTAGCCCATGACTCCCACAATATCATTGCCGTGGGGACAAGTGACGCGGAAATCTGTCGGGCCGTCAATCTGATCATCCAGGCCGGCGGCGGCCTGGCAGCCGTTGATAATGATGATATTCAAGTCCTGGAACTGCCGGTTGCCGGCCTCATGGCCGATAATGACGTGCAAAGCGTGGCCCAAAGTTATATGCGGCTGGATAATTTTGCCAAAAACCTTGGAACCGGGCTGCGGGCACCTTTCATGACCCTGGCCTTCATGGCCCTACCGGTGATCCCGGCCCTTAAACTTACGGACCAGGGGCTCTTTGACGGAGAAACCTTCAGTTATACAAAGCTGTTCGTGTAGACGGGGGCACCGGGAAGTGCCCCCCCAACTTTATTCGGCGGCCTTAATCCATGAGCATTTTTCAATTTCAGGCCGGGCCACGGCCGCATCCATCTCAATCAGCTTGAGCACAATCTCCGTCTTGCCGGAACGGCCGGCCTTCAGGTAGTAGGTCTGCCCCGGCTTCAGATCCAGATCGACCCGACCATAGACCTTACTGGGAAGCCCGACATTTTTGAGCACCACCTCGGTTCGGCCCGGATCGGCAAAATACGGGAAATATCTCGCATTATAAAGCTTATCCGGGGCCTCCTGACCATTGAACAGGACCTTAAAGGTCACCGAGGCATCCACAAACTGCTGCGGCCGGTAGACATAAACCAGGGCCTTGCCTGAAGGCACCTCGCTTTCAGGTGCAAAGGGCACGCTGTTGACCGCACAGGCGCTCAGCATCATCAGGGCCACCAGCGTAAACAAACCTGCAAATCTTCTCTTCATTGTTCCTCCGTCAGACTTTGAATTTTCCGGCACAAAAAAATTTTCTGCCAGAATAAGCCCCCTCCCTATCGTCATTCGCCATTCTGCAATCAAGGCCTTTTAATTATAAGTTTTGCTTCGGGCGTCATTGTCCTATGATAGGCATTATGTACAGGAAAATTTTAAGTGCCCTGCTCATCATTGCAGCTGCCACCAGTTTTGCGCTGCTGCAACGTCCGCCCCAGTGGACCTTTGCCTTTTATCTGGCCGGCGACAACTCCCTCGAGAAACACCAGCTCGAACACCTGAGACAAATCATGCGCGGCGCCGGCAGCCTCAAAAACGCCAACATCGTGGTCCTGCTGGACCGCGACGACTCAATCGCCCGGGACAGCATCACGGCCGCCTGGAAGGGCACCCGCATCTTCGAGATTCCGGCCGGCCGCGCGGCCCTCAGCAAACCGTTGCGGGCCAATCCGCCTAAAAAAATCGCGGGCGGGCGTTTTGAAAGCCTGATCGCGCCGCAGATCCCGGCTGATTCCGTCATCCATAAATATTATCACCGCAAATCGGATAAATATGTGCTCGGATCCGTTCCGGACAGCCGCTTAGAAGAGCTGCGCCGGGCACTGATTGAATGCGGTTATCTGCTGCCGCTTAACGGCGCCCAGCACATCAACCTGGATGCCGGCAGCCCGCAGACCATGCGCCAGTTCGCCTGCTGGGTGGCGGACAACTATGCGGCCGAGAAAACCTGCTTGTTCATGACCGGGCACGCCAACGGCTGGTATGCGGAGGATGACCGCCCGCCCGAAAAGCAGCGCCGGCACCCGGATGAATATTATGCCGATTTTGAGATCCCGGACATCAGAAACGCCTTAAGCCATGTCCGGCCGGATGTCCTGATCCTGGATACCTGCCTGACGGCAGACCTGGAAAGCCTGTGGGCCCTGAGAAACACGGCCGGCTATCTTGTGCTGCACCAGGGTGCAATCCCGGCCATGGGCACCAACTACCAATTTTTTCTGGAAGAAAGAATTCAAGACCAGGACGACGCGGCCCGCGCCATGGTGACGGCCACCCGCCGCACCTATGCCAAAGACCAGTATCCCGTTGCCACCACGGCCTTTAAAACCGGGACCGGGCTGGAAAACTTTATGCGGCAATTCAATCGCCTTGCCGCAACCAAGGGACTGCCGCAGGACCTGGACAGTCAAAACCTGCCGCACGTCACCTGCCGGGACTGGCAGCGTTTCACCATGGCCGATCTCTTCTCCCTGATCAGAATTCTGGGTTGGGACGAACTGGATGCCTATCTGCCGGGAGAACCTGACAGCTTCGTGCTGGACAGTTTCACGGTCAATACTCCCAACACCGGGCTGTCAATCTATCTACCGCGTTCCAAGGAATATCTAGGGGATCTCAATGACTATCGCAAAAATGAATTTGCCCGGGATTTCCCGCAGGGCTGGGTCCGGGCC